>CAXTPY010000009.1:0-28080 GCA_964246195.1 uncultured Acidobacteriaceae bacterium
GTATATGACGACGTGGCTGCTGGGGAACTATCCGGGGGTGTGGAAGGCGGCGGTGGCGGGTGCGCCGGTGACGGACCTGGTGGACCAGTACACGTTGAGCGATGGCAATATCCGGCGGGCGGCTTCGCTGGGCGGGTCGCCGTACTTGAACGACAGGATGGGGGAGTACCGGGCGGAGTCGCCGATCACGTATGCGCCGAAGGTGAAGGCGCCGACGCTGATCCTGTCGGATGTGGGGGACTGGAGGGTGACGATTACGCAGTCCTACAGGTTCTTTCATGTGCTGAAGGATAACGGGGTGACGACGCAGTTCTTCGCGTATCCGGTGCCGGGGCACTTCCCTGCCGATCCTATCCGGGCGCGGGATGTGTACCGGCGGTGGACGGGGTGGCTGGCTACGTACCTAAATGCGCCATCCGCGGCGCCCGCCACGGTGGGTGCGTCCGGGACCAAGACCGGCAACTGAGCTTTCCTATATCGTTGTCTGTGTCTGGTTGGCGGAGGTCTGTCTGGTGCGTGTGGGTTTGCTGTTGCGTGGAGCTTTGGTGGTGGGGCTGGCGGGGGGCGCGCTGCGGGCGCAGGACCTGGCGAGTTTTGAGAAGCGGACGACGGTGAAGAAGCTGGCCAACGGGATGACGCTGGTGGTGTGCGAGCGGCCGGAGGCTCCGGTGTTCAGCTACTACACGCTGGTGGATGCGGGGTCGGCGGACGATCCGCAGGGCCAGAGCGGGCTGGCGCACATGTTCGAACACATGGCGTTCAAGGGGACCGACGAGATCGGGACGTCGAACTATGCGGCGGAGAAGGTGGCGCTGGAGAAGGTGGAGGTGGCCTATGCGGCGTACGACGCGGAGTATCGCAAGCGGGTGGGGCAGGATGCGGCGAAGCTGGGGGAGTTGAAGAAGAGGTTCGACGAGGAGGTTACGGCGGCGGAGAGGTACGTGATTCCGAACCAGTTTTCGGAGATCGCGGAGCAGAACGGCGCGGTGGGGATGAACGCTTCGACGAGCGAGGATTCGACGGAGTACTTCTGGAGCATGCCGTCGAATCGCCTGCAGCTGTGGGCGTATCTCGAGAGCGGGAGGATCGGGCATCCGGTGGAGCGGGAGTTCTACAAGGAGCGGGACGTGGTGCAGGAGGAGCGGAGGATGCGGATCGACTCCTCGCCGACGGGCAGGATGGTGGAGCAGTTTTTGGCGACGGCGTATGTGGCGCATTCATATGGGCGGCCGGGGGTGGGCTGGGAGAGCGACATCAGCCAGGTGTCGGCGACGGAGGCGGCGAAGTTCCATGAGAGGTATTACGTTCCGGCGAACATCGTGATCGCGGTGGTTGGGGATGTGAAGGCGAGCGAGGAGATGCCGGTGCTGGAGAGGTACTTCGGCGCGATACCCGGGGCGCCGAAGCCGGAGCCGATGACGACCGTGGAACCTCCGCAGTTCGCGGAGAAGACGGTGGCGATCCGGGAGGCTACGCAGCCGTTTTATATTGAGGGATATCACCGGCCCGACTATCGCGATCCGGACGATGCGGTGTACGACGCGATCACGGACATCGTCTCGAACGGGCGCACGGCGCGGCTGTATCGCAGCCTGGTCCGGGATCAGAGGATCGCGGCGGAGGCAGAGGGTTTCAGCGGTTTTCCTGGAGAGAAGTATCCGGGGCTGTTCGCGGTCTATGCCGTGCCTCTGCCGGGCAAGACGCCGGCGGAGATGCGCGTGGCGATCGAGAAGGAGCTGGAGAAGCTGAAGACGGAGAACGTTACGGACGAGGAGCTGGCGCGGTTCAAGACGCGCACGCGGGCGGATCTGCTGCGCGGGCTGGCGGACAACGAGGGGCTGGCGCACCAGCTGGCCGAGTACCAGACGAGGTATGGCGACTGGCGCGAGCTGTTCAACCAGCTGCACAAGGTGGACGCGGTGAGCAAGGCGGACGTGCGGCGCGTGGCCAACAAGATCTTCGTGGAGAGCAACCGGACGAGCGCGCAGATCGACTTCGCCGCGCCTGCGGCCGCGAACACGGTCTCGGCGCGAGGTGGGCGATGAAGCTCCGCATAGGCGTGTGGGTGCTGATGGGGTGGGTGGCGTCCGCGCCTCTGCTGCTGGGGCAGAGCGGGCCCTCGGCTCCGCAGGCGGACCCCTACGCGGGCAAGGTGAAGCAGCCCGCGGCGGCCGAGCCGTGGAAGAAGATTCCGATTCCTCCCCTGCATGCGTTCAAGCCGGTGGAGCCGAAGAGGATGGAGCTGGCGAACGGCCTGGTGCTCTTCCTGCAGGAGGATCACGAGCTTCCCTTCATCAACGGAACCATCCTGATCCGCGGCGGCAGCCGGGATGAGCCCGCGGACAAGGTGGGGCTGGTGCGCCTGTACGGCCAGACCTGGAGGACGAGCGGCACGGCGACCACGGGCGGCGATGTGCTGGACGACCGGCTGGAGGCCAAGGCGGCGAGCCTCGAGACCGCTGGCGGGACGGCCACCACGACCATGGACTGGTCGAGCCTGAAGGACGACTTCGACACGGTCTTCGCCGCCGCGATGGATCTTCTGCTGCATCCCAAGTTCGAGCAGGACAAGCTGCAACTGGCGAAGCGGCAGATCGAAACCGGGATCGCGCGACGCAACGACGACGCGGCCAGCATCGCCGGGCGCGAGGCTGCGATGGTGGTCTACGGGGCGAACAGCCCGTATGCGCGGCGGCCAGAGTATGCGACCGTGGATGCGGTGAACCTCGCGGACCTGCAGGCGTGGCACGACCGCACCGTGGCTCCCAACAACATGATCGTGGCGGTCTCGGGGGACTTCGACGGGCCGGCGATGGAGGCCAAGCTGCGCAAGGCCTTCGAGCCTCTGCGCAGGAGGCAGGAGCTGAAGACGGCCGAGGCGCGGTTCCCGGGGCCGAAGCCGGGCGTGTACTTCGCGGAGAAGAGCGACGTCAACCAGTCGACGGTCTACATCGTGGGCCTGGGGACGGAGCGCAGCAATCCGGACTACTACGCGCTCAGCGTGATGAACGAGATCTTCTCCGGCGGCTTCGGCTCGCGCGTGGTGCAGAACGTGAGGACGAAGCTGGGGCTGGCCTACAGCGTGGGGGGGAGCTTTGGCGCATCGTACGACCATCCTGGCATCTTCGAGGTGGGCGCGGGAACGAAGAGCGCGACCACGGTGGCCGCGACCCAGGCGATGATGGATGAGATTGGGCGCCTGAAGACCGTGCCGCCCACTGCCGAGGAGCTGCGCAAGGCCAAGGAGCAGGTGCTGAACTCCTTCATCTTCCACTACGACTCGCGCGACAAGACCCTGAACGAACAGGTGACCTTGGCGTTCTACGGGTATCCGGCGAACTTTCTGGATCGGTACAAGAGCGGCATCGAGCAGGTGACCTCAGCCGACGTTGCGCGGGTCGCGAACAAGTACATCGATGTCTCGAAGCTGGCTACCGTGATTGTGGGCAACGAGGCGGGAATCGTGCCTCCGGTCTCGAAGCTGGGTACGGTGACGGCTCTCGACATCGCCATACCGCCTCCGCCAGGGAAGCCTTCGAAGTAGAGCGGACGGGGCTATGGCGCGTGGACTAAGTGGAGCGGGAGACCGGGATCGAACCGGCGACATTCAGCTTGGGAAGCTGACGTTCTGCCACTGAACTACTCCCGCCCATGCGACCAGGCTCCCCCCTGCTGCGGGTGCTGGGAAGAACGACGCGCCGCTCATGAGGATCGGGCTGCGATGGCGCTGCGACAGCCCAGTTCGAGTATCTCAAGCTCGCGTCCAAATGGCAATTTAGCAAGGCAATGGAGCGCGGCGAGAGCAGAACGCGCTACAGCATCCAGCAGCCAAGCCACACATACAATCATATTGAGCCGTAGGGACCTGCCGTAGGGTTTTGCCGTAGGATTTCTTTAGGGGTCTCTCTCTCATGTGGATTGTGAAGCTGGCGCTTCGGCGCCCTTACACATTCGTTGTGCTGTCGCTGCTCCTCTTTCTTCTGGGGATCGGCTCCGCTGTGGAGACGCCCAAGGATATCTTTCCGTATATCGATATACCGGTGGTCACCATTGTATGGACGTACTCCGGGCTGCCGCCGGCGGATATGGAAGGGCGCATCGTCACCATCTGCGAGCGTGCCCTGACGACCACGGTAAACGACATCGAGCACACCGAGTCCGAATCCTACCAGGGGGTCGCGGTTGTACGCATCTTTTTTCAACCGACGGTGAAGGTGGAGCTGGCGCTTTCGCAGGTGACGTCGATCGTGCAGACGATACTGCGCGTGTTGCCGCCGGGCACCTTTCCGCCGGCCATCGTGAAATATGACGCTTCGAGCGTGCCGATCCTGCAGCTTGGGCTCTCCGGCCAGGGTCTGAGCGAAGAGGACCTGTACGATCTGGGCATCAGCTTCATCCGTCCGCGGCTGGCGACGGTGCGGGGAGCCTCGGTGCCTCTGCCGTACGGAGGCAAGGTCCGGCAGATCATGGTGGACACCGATCCCAATGCCATGTACGCGCGGCACCTTTCGGCGACGGACGTATCGCTGGCGTTGAACCAGCAGAATCTGATTCTTCCCGCGGGCACGGCGCGCATGGGCGACCGCGAATTCATCGTCAAGGCGAACAGCAGCCCGTCCGTCGTCTCGGCGCTGAACGATCTGCCGATCCGCGCGGCGGATGGCTCCATCGTCTTCATCAAGGATGTGGCCCAGGTGCGGAACGGCTACGCGGTACAGACCAACATTGTGCGCCAGGATGGCCTCCGCTCCGTGCTGCTGACCGTACTGAAGAATGGCCGAACCTCCACGCTGGACATTGTGAAGGGAGTCATCGGCTCGATACCGCGGGTGAAGGCGGGCCTGCCTCCGGCGCTGCAGATCGCTCCTCTATTCGATCAATCCGTCTTCGTGCGCGAGTCCATCTCGGAGGTCACGCGCGAGGCCGCGATCGCCGCCGCGCTGACGGGGCTGATGATTCTGCTCTTCCTGGGCAGTTGGCGCTCCACACTGATCGTCTGCACCTCCATCCCGCTTTCGATCGCCACGTCATTGGTCATCCTCACGGCGCTTGGGGAGACCATCAACGTGATGACCTTGGGGGGCTTGGCGCTCGCCGTCGGCATACTGGTGGACGACGCCACGGTCGAGATCGAAAACACGCACCGCAACATGCACGAGAAGAAGTCCCTCGTTCACGCGATTCTGGACAGCGCGCAGCAGGTGGCGGCGCCGGCCTTCGTCTCCACGCTCTCCATCTGCATCGTCTTCGTCCCGGTCGTGCTGCTGACGGGCGCGGCCAAGTTTCTCTTTACGCCGCTGGCCATGGCGGTCGCCTTCGCCATGCTGGCGTCTTACTTCCTTTCGCGCACTCTGGTCCCGACGATGATGCACTTCCTGCTGCCGGCGGAGCTGCGCCTCTACCAGGATCCGGACTACGCCCACCAGGAGGAGAGGCGCAACTTCATCTGGCGCATCCACTCCAAGTTCGACCGCCAGTTCGAGAAGATGCGCGAACACTACAAGCAGATCCTGGAGTGGTGCCTGCTGAACCGGGCCTTGACGCTGATTCTCTTCGGGGTCTTCGTGCTGTGCTCTCTTCCCCTGCTGTTCGTGATCGGGCAGGACTTCTTCCCGTACGTGGATTCAGGGCAGATGCGCCTGCACGTGAACCCACCGGCGGGGATGCGGATCGAAGACTCCGAGCAGTACTTCGCTGCGATCGAGCAGGAGATCCGCGAGCAGATTCCGGCCGGCCGCATCAAGACCATCATCGACGACATCGGGCTTCCCTCGGGGGGAATCAATCTGGCCTTCGGCAACAATGCGACCATCTCGAATACCGACGGGGAGATTCTCATCGCGCTCACGCCCGGCCCGCGGGATACGCTCGAGTACATGCGCAGGCTGCGTCTGGACCTGGCACAAAAGTTCCCCTCGGGCACCTTCTTCTTCACGCCCGCGAATATCACCAACCAGATTCTCGACTTCGGCCTGCCCGCGCCGATCGACCTGCAGGTGACCGGCCGCGGAGCGAACAACTTCGCCCTCGCCACCGAGCTGGAGAGGAAGATCGCGGGCATCCCGGGGGCGGTGGACGTCCACATCCACCAGCAGGTCAGCTATCCCAGCATGCTGGTGGACGTGGATCGCGACAAGGCGCGGCAGATCGGGCTGACGCAGCAGGACGTGGCCCAGAGCATGCTGATCTCGCTCAGCGGAACCAGCCAGACCGCGCCCAACGAGTGGCTGAATCCGAAGAACGGAGTCAACTACCAGGTGGTGGTGCAGACGCCCATCTACCGCGTGGACAACGTGCCCGCGCTGGCGCGAACACCCATCACCTCGCCCGCCGGGAACGCCTCTCAGCTGCTGGGCAACCTCGCCACCTTTCACCGCGAAGAGACGCCCATCATCATCGACCACTACGACATCCAGCCGGTCTACGATATCTATGCCGATGTGGACCGGCGGGACCTGGGGGGCGTGGCTCGCGAGATACAGAAGATCATGGCGGACACCACGCACTCGCTTCCGGTCGGGACCACGCTCGCGCTGCGCGGCGAGGTGACCACCATGCAGCAATCCTTCCTGCGGCTGGGGATCGGCATCGTCTTCGCGCTGGGGCTGGTGTACCTGCTGATGGCGGTCAATTTTCAGTCTTGGCTCGACCCCTTGATCATTCTGTTCGCGATACCGGGCGCGTTCTGCGGCATTCTGTGGATGCTCTTCGTCACGCAGACCACCTTCTCCGTGCCTTCGCTGATGGGCACCATCATGACCATCGGCGTGGCCACCGCCAACTCCATCCTGATGGTGGTCTTCGCCAACGACGAACGCGCCGCGGGCAAGGACCAGCACGAGGCCGCGCTGAACGCCGGCTATACCCGGCTGCGGCCGGTCCTGATGACGGCTCTGGCGATGATCATCGGCATGCTGCCCATGTCGCTCGCGCTGGGCCAAGGCGGAGAACAGAACGCTCCGCTGGGCCGCGCCGTCATCGGCGGACTTCTCCTGGCGACCGTGGGTACGCTGTTTATCGTTCCCGTCATGTACTCCCTGCTGCGCACATCGGCTCCGGTGGACTACGACAGGGAGATCGACCTTGAGTACGAAGGCCGCAGCACAGAGCCGGCCTAGAGCTAAGACCATCCTCAGCTACTCGCAACCGTCCCCTTCAACGAAAGCGACCAGCGACCCTCTTCTATGACCGATCGAAACGATGCAAGACACGAGCCCGGAACCCAAGGCGCCTCGCCGGAGCCTGTCACCTTGAGCCAGTGGCACGGCGACGACTTGGACAGCACGGCCAAGCTTCCTCTGCACCGGGACAACCACGCGGAGGAGGAGAGGAGGCGCCGCGAAGAGGAGCACAGGCGCAGGGTCCACCGCATCGTCTGGTGGGGCGTCGCGGCAGTCGTGCTGCTCTTCGCGCTTATCTTTCTGCTGGGTTATCTGCCCAGGCACAAGCGCGACCAGCAGAACGACAAGCAGGCGGAGGCGCGCAAGGATGCTACGCCTGTGGTGGACGTGGCCCAGGTGCGGCGGGCGCCGGCCGCCAGCGAGCTCACCGTACCCGGAACCACGACGCCGCTCACCGAAGCCAACATCTACGCGCGCGCCAACGGCTATCTCGCGAAGCGCTTCGTCGATCTCGGCGACCACGTGCGCAAAGGCCAGCTGCTCGCGGTGATCGAGGCGCCGGATCTGGACCAGCAGGTCGATCAGGCGCGCGCCTCCCTGCGCCAGGCCGAGTCGCAGCTCGCCCAGCAACGCTCGCAACTGGACCTCGCCCGCGTCACCTGGGAGCGCTGGAAGGTGCTGGTGGCGAAGGGGGTCTTCTCGCGGCAGGATGGAGACCAGAAGCAGACCGACTACGAGGCGCAGCTCGCCAACGTGGCCGCGGCGGAGCGCAACGTGCAGTCCTTCGCCGCCAACCTGAGCCGCGACGTTGCGCTGCAGGACTTCGAGCATGTGACCGCGCCCTTCGACGGCATCGTGACCGCGCGCAACGTGGACGTGGGCGCCCTTATCTCGGCGCAGGGCTCCGGAGGAGGCAATACCTCCTCCTCTCCGGTCAGCGCGGGCAGCCCCACGCAGTCGGGCTCGACCAACACCTCCGGCAGCTCCGGCAACTCCATCACCGCGGCCTCGCCCATCACCGGAGGCGCGCAGGGAGGCGCGCTCTTCAGCATGGCCCAGGTCAGCCGCCTGCGCATCTTCGTCAGCGTTCCCGAAGGCTACTCCACCGCCATCCGCGTAGGAGAGCCCGCTATGTTGCACTTCCAGGAGTTTCCGCAGCACCCGTTCCAGGGCGAGGTGACGCGCACGGCGGGCTCGATCGACCAGAACTCCCGCACGCTGCTCACCGAGGTGCAGGTGGACAACCGCGCCGGGCACCTGCTGAACGGCATGTACGTGGTGGTCGGCTTCGAGGACATGCATGTAACTCCTGGAGTTACGATTCCGGGCGATGCGGTGATCGTGCGCGGGGACAAGAACCAGGTCGCAGTCGTTCGCGACGGGGTGGTACACCTGCAGCCCATCGAGATCGGACGCGATTTCGGACCGTCAGTGGAGGTGCTGCAGGGGCTGCATGCAGGAGAGCTGCTGGTGACCACGGTCGCGGACTTCGTCAAGGAGGGGGTGAAGGTCCAGACGCGGCAGTCGCAGGCCCCAGGCCAGGATGAAGCTTCCACCGCCGGGCAGGCCGGCCACTCCGGCATGGACTCCTCCCAGTACGGCAAGCAGGGCCAGGTGGACGCGGGCAGCACGAACGGCCGGCAGAAGAGCTCCGGCCAACACGGCGACGCCTCCAGGCCGGGAGGCAAATCGTGAGGTCCAGGGCAGCCGGGAGGGCTGTGGCAGCGCTCGCCGGGGCTCTGCGGCGAGGGCTCAGGCTGGCTGGATGCCTTGGCTGCGGGCTGGCCCTGACCTCGCTGCCGGCGCAGCAACCCGTCCCCGCACCCGTCCCCGCCGCACCCGTGCCCGCCGCACCCGTGCCCGCGAATCCAGCCCCGCTAGCCGGCCAGCAGCAGCCGGACGAGCGGACTCTGCCCAGCGTAGGACCGGCGGCCGAGGCACGAACCCAAAGCACCCACGGCGCAGGCAGTCCGCTTCCGACGCTCCCCGGCCTGCCCGCGATCGAGGCGCCGCAACCCGCTCCCGCGGCTCCTTCGCCCACCATCGAACGGGTGCAGGCGAGCAAGGTCGAACCCACGCGAGACCGCGCCACCGGCCTGGGTCCCAGCTTTCTCGGCTTCCTCGGCCCCTACCGCCGCCCGCGCGTCCCGGAGCTCTTCCCCGGAAGCGGCGCGCGCCTGGGCGGCCTGATCCACGATGGCAGGCTCTTCCTCTCGCTGCACGACGCCCTCGCGCTCACCATCGAGAACAATCTCGAGGTGGAGGTGGAGCGCTACAACCTCGCCCTCGCCGAGACCGACGTGACCCGGGCCGCGGGCGGAGGCAGCACACGCGGCATCGACTACACCATCACCGAGACGCCTCCCGGCGTAGGCGGTCCCGGCAGCCCTCTGCTCAACAGCTCGCAGACCGGCGCCAACCCCATCACACCCACCATCGACGACCTGACCTCGCTAAACTCCTCCACCGTGGCCCAGACCAACCTCTCCGGCACCGGGACCCAGAGCTACTCTCCCGGCGGCAACCTCCCCTACTTCGATCCCTCCTTCCTGCTCGAAGCCGGCTACCTGCGCCGCTCCAACACCTCCACCATAGGCAACCTGGGCGCGGCCACCTCGACCGCCACCCAGGCCGATACGGTCCACTACGTCATCACCAACGCCGCGTACCTGCAGGGCTTCTCCCCCGGCACCCAGATCGAAGCCACGGTCAATAACGATTCGCAGGTCACCTTCGCCTCGCAGTCGCAGAACGATCCCTTCCACGCGCCCAGCACGTCTTTCACCGTGACACAGCCTCTGCTCCGCGGCGCCGGGCGCACCGTGAACCTCCGCTACCTGCGCATCGCCAACCTGGATCGCAGGATCTCGAACCTGCTCTTCGAACAGCAGTTGATCGAGACCGTCTACGGCACCTCGCGGCTCTACTTCGACCTGGTCTCTCTGGGCGAGAACATCGCGGTGCAGCAGGAGGCTCTCCGCGCCGCGCGCAAGCTGTACGAAGACGACGCCAGCCAGGTGGAGCTGGGCACGCTCGCACCCATCGAACTCACGCGGGCCAAGGCCCTGCTGAGCAGCTCGCAGTTCGATCTCACGCAGGCGCAGGGCCTCTATCGCCAGGAAGAGGTGCTGCTGCGCAACGAGATCATCCGTCCCGGCGCGCCGGCCTTTCGCGCAGCCTTCACCTCCATCGTGCCCACCGACCGCATCACCGTGCCCGACCAACTGGAGCCTATGAACGTGGAGCAGCTCGAGGCCGAAGGGCTGGCGAACCGTCCCGACCTGGCCCAGGCCCACCTGCAACTGGCCTCCGGAGCCATCAGCACCCAGGCCTCGCGCAACAATGCCCTGGCCCAGTTGAACGTCTACGCCAACTTCCAGACGCGCGGAAGCTCGGAGCAGAGCTACGAGCCGCTCGGCTCTCCCGCGGCCAACAGCGGCGTGGTCACGGTGCCGCAGAACTTCGCCATCGGCGGTCTCCGCGTAGGCACCATCTACCAGGCAGGCGTGCAGCTGACCCTGCCTCTGCGCGACCGCATCGCGCAGGCGGACGCGGCTCGCGACAGCATCGAGCTGCGCCAGGCCTCGGCGCGCGCCGTGCGCTTGGAAGACCGCATCCGCGCCGACATCGAAAACGCAGCCATCGCGCTCGAGACCGCGCAATCCGCCTACGAAGCCGCCGTCGCCAGCACCGGCTACCAGGAGCAGCTGCTCGATGCCGAACGCGACAAGCTCGCGCTCGCGCAATCCACCAACCTGCTCGTCATCCAGAACGAAGCCACGCTGGCCCAGGCGCGCTCGACCGAGATCGCCGCCCGCAGCAACTGGATGAAGGCGCGCATCGCGCTCGACCGCGCCTTGGGCAATCTGCTCCAGAAGAACAACATCTCCCTCGACGACGCGATCCAGGGAACGAGCCGGTAGCACAGCCCCGCGAGCGCGCGAAGGCCAGCAGCCTCGATACGATCTTCGAATCTCGTTAGAGTTTTGGTGGAGCTGAGCGGGATCGAACCGCTGACCTCCTCGTTGCGAACGAGGCGCTCTCCCAGCTGAGCTACAGCCCCCCACCAGAAGCCGGCCACGGGAGGGAAGACACGTGGCTTCGGACAAACACGAGTGTAACAGGCCGGCCAGCTTCGCTCAACCGCCTGCGCTCTCCTCTACACGGCAACCGACGCGTGTTCCGGCTGCCAGCGGCTTGTCCACGAGGTGCCAGAGATCTCCATGCTGGTCGCGCAGCACCTCCATCACAGCCACGACCAGGCGCGCGCCGCTCCTAGACTCGGCTTCGAGGGTGCCCCGCTGTCCCGGCGCGAAGACGCTGCGGTCCAGCAGTATCTGCCAGAGCGCGCGGCCTGCTACACGCGAACGCTCCCGGATATCTTCTATGGTCGCGGGGAAGGGTTGGACCTCGAATTCGTTCACAGCGCGGCGGACCCATGCAGCGTTTTAGCCCGCGCCGCCCTGCTGTCCGGCCGGCTCTGCGTCCGGGCGCGGTTGGCTGCCGGCCTTAGGTCAAGCAGGCTGCCGAACGCGAGCGAGGGCCGAGCCTGCTCTCGCGAAAGGTGCCGCGCCCTGCTGCTGCTCGCCATACGACTTCGCCTCCTCGTGCCCTTCTAGAATCATAGCGGCACGGCCTCCCCCCTCGACAGCGCAGTGACGAACTACTAACGTGGTGCATACGCCTCACTGGAGCCCATCTGCGCATGCCCTCTTCCGCCATCCCCCGGCTCGCGTCCCTGCTCGCGTCTTTCACGTTTCTCGCGCCGTGGTGCGTGGGCCAGGCAGTCTCGCCGACCCACGGCATCCAGACCGAGAACATGGACACAGCGGTGCGCCCCGGCGACGACTTCTACCGCTATGCCAACGGAGGCTTCATCGCTCGCACGAAGCTGCCGCCGGACCGCGCCGCCATCAACGTCTTCAGCGTGCTCTACGACCAGAGCGTCAAGAACATCGCAGGCATCATCGACGACGCCGTAGCCTCGAAGTCGCAGCCCAACTCCAACCAGCGCAAGATCGCCGACCTTTATCGCTCCTACATGGACGAACCCGCCATCGAGTCGAAGGGCTTGGGCCAGCTGAAGACGCGTCTCTCCGCGGTCGAGTCCATCGCCTCCACCAAGGACCTGGCCCACGCCCTCGGCGCCAGCCTGCGCGCCGACGTCGACCCGCTGAACAACACCCACTTCAACACCGCGAACATCTTCGGGCTGTGGGTCGCGCCCGGGTTCAACGACCCGGAGCACAACGCTCCGTACCTGCTGCAAGGCGGGCTCGAGATGCCCAACCGCGACTACTACCTGGACGGCAGCGATGACATGATCGCGGTGCGCGCGAAGTACCGTACTCACATTGCGTCGATGTTCCGGCTGGCGGGCATGTCGGACCCGGACAACCGCGCTGCGGTGGTGCTCGACCTCGAGACCCAGATCGCCGTCCAGCAGATCTCGCTGGCCGACAGCGAAGACATCCATAAAGCCAACAACACCTGGACCCGGCAGGACTTCGCGACCCATGCGCCGGGCCTGGACTGGCAGGAGTTCTTCCGCGGCGCGGGCCTGGAGCGACAGCCCAGCTTCATCGTCTGGCAGCCTGGCGCCTTCATCGGCGAGACCTGGCTGGTGATCTCGCAATCGCTCTCCGCCTGGAAGGACCTGCTCGCCTACCACCTGATCGAGGCCTACGCGGCAGGCTCGTCGAAGCAGCTGGCCGACGAGCGTTTCGCGTTCTTCGGCAAGGTCCTGTCCGGCACGCCCGAGCAGCGTCCGCGGAGCTTTCGGGGCGATGCGCTGGTCTCAGGGCTGCTTGGGGACGCCGTCGGCGAGATCTACGTCGCACGCTTCTTCTCGCCGCAGGCGAAGGCCCAGGCGCAGGCTCTGGTCGCCACCCTGGTCACGGCCTTTCAGCATCGTCTCGAAGCGCTCACCTGGATGACGCCCGCGACCAAGGCCCAGGCTCTCGCCAAGCTCGCAAGCCTGCAGGTAGGCATCGGCTATCCGGACCGCTGGCACAGCTACGCCGCGCTCGAGGTGAGGCCCGACGATCTCTTCGGCAATCTCTGGCGCGCCGATCTCTTCCAATACCGCGACGCGGTCCAGCGCATCGGCAAGCCGGTCGACCGCCGGGAGTGGGTGCTGCAGCCGCAGACCATCAACGCCGTCAACCTTCCCCTGGATAACGGCCTGAACTTTCCCGCGGCCATCCTACAGCCTCCCTTCTTCGATCCCAAGGCGCCGGCCGCCGTCAACTACGGCGCCATCGGCACCATCATCGGACACGAGATCAGCCACACCTTCGACTCCGAGGGTGCGGCCTTCGACTCCAAAGGCCGGGTGCGCAACTGGTGGACTCGGGAAGACCTGGCCCACTTCGAGGCCGCCACCGCCGCCCTCGCCGCGCAGTACGACGCTTACAAGCCCTTCCCCGACCTGGCCGTGAAGGGACGGCAGACCCTGGGGGAGAGCATCGCCGACGTCGCCGGCATCGCGGCCGCGCTGGACGGCTACCACGCCTCACTCCATGGCGAGCAGGCTCCCGCCCTCACCGCCGGGACCTCCACCTACACAGGAGACCAGCAGTTCTTCATCGCCTTCGGACAGAACTGGGGCACCGTCCTGCGTGACAGCGCGCTCCGTCAGCAGGTTCTGACGGATCCACACGCGCCGGCCCAGTATCGAGCCGACACCGTACGCAACGTGGACGCCTGGTACAAGACCTTTCCCATCGAGCCTACGGACAAGCTCTACCTCAGCCCTAGCGAACGTGTACACATCTGGTGAGCGGAAGGCGGAGGCGAGGGCCAGCTCAACGCGCCAGGGGCACGCCCTGCAGACTGTCCAGCCGGCCCACGGGATACTGCCCGACCCGGTTCGCCGCAGCCCACGGCGAGCGATCGTAGAAGAACGCCAGCCGCGCGCTGGCGCTGGCCGCGAAGGCAGGATCGGACGCTACCCTCCTGTCGAACTCAGCCTTCAGCTTGGGGTCCTTCGCGAGCATCTCCCGCGCCAGCTTTTCGAGCACGTAGCTTTCGCCATACTCCTTCTGCTCGAAGATGGAGTCGAAGAAGCCCCACTGCAGCGCCGAATCGGGACCCGCCGGCTCCAGCCACTGCACCGCCACACGCGATAGCCTCTGGTTCAGCCGAACCACCGCCGAACCCGCCGGATAGGTGAGCCTCTCGTGCTGCATCGCGCAGCGCCCGAACTTCCCCGCGCGATGCGTCGCCTCGCCATCGAAGGTCGGGTGCCGTCCCTCGAACGGAGGCTCCTGCCAGGTCATGCCCCCGCAGCGGTACGTCGCCACCTCTCCCGTCCATGCAGACGACGTATGTTCCACCTTCACCTGGTGCATCTGCAGAACGTCGAGGACGCTCTTCCACTGCGCGGGAACGATGTAGGCGGCCGGAGGCGTCGTCTGCGCGGTCACCTTGAACCCCGTCTGCCGGGGCAGCGAGACGTCCCAGGGATCGTGCGTGTACTTCACCCAGGTGGCGCCCGAGACATCGCTCAGCGTGGACTCGTATTTATACCCGCGGAAGAGGAAAGGCTCGGTCTCGCCTCCCCAACCCAGCGCCAGGGGGAACTTCGCGGCACTCGCTGGATGCGCGCCCAGCGCCTCGGCCTGCCTGTCCGCCGCGGCGTTCAGCGCCAGCAGGTTGTCCGCCTCGCGGTTGAGCAGCTCCATCAACCCCGCGAGGATCTGGTAGTTCCCGGTGACGCGGGTCCTGTAATCCTTGAGCATGTGCATCTCGACCAGCATGCCCGGACGCCCTTCAAGCACCATGTACCCGGTCGAAAAACGCGGCGGATCGTCGTTGAAGCCAAGCCCCTGCTTGGGATCGTTCTCGTTAGCCAACGTGATGTAGGTGGGCGCGGCCAGGTGCTCTTCCCCGTTCACATACTTCTCGAGCGTAGGCGTCGCCACCTCATCCACCCACTTCGCCGTGGCCGGCGCGACGTTCGGCCCATCGTCGATGCTGAACGTCACATCGTATTGGAAGTCCGCGCCGTCGGTGACGTGGTCGTCCACGAAGAAGTCCGGCAGCCAGCGGTGAAACATCGCCAGGAACGCCCTCGTCTCCGGCGCATCGGCCTTCATGTAGTCCCGGTTCAGGTTCAGGTTGGTGCCGTTGCCGCGCCAGCCCATCTCGTCCGGACCGTTCTGGTTGATGCGGTTGTAGGCGCCTCGCCGCTCATGTCCATCCGCGTTGTAGATGGGTATGAACACGAACACCGCGCGCTCGAGCAGGCTGGCCTTGGTCTTGGTGATGACCATGTCGCGCAGCAGCGCCAGGCAGGCATCTTTGCCGTCCATCTCCCCGGCGTGGATCGCGTTCTGCACCAGCACGATGGGGCGCCTGGCCGCGTGCAGCGAGGCCGGAGCGAAGTTCCCGTCGGCGGAGGCGATCACCAGGTACAGGTCGCGCCCCTCCCCGGTCTTGCCGAAGGTCTCGATCTTCACCTGCTTCGGAGCCGCCTCCTGCAGCTTGCGCAAGTACTCCATGGTCATCGTGTAGCTCGGAGTCGTCTGGTAGCAGCTCGCCTCGGCGGGCGTGGCCCACACTCCGGCCGCGCCCGCGGAGGCGCATCCGCTCGATGCCATGCCCTGCGCCGGCGCGAAACCAGGCGCCGCCAGGCCTGCGACGAACCCCGCCAGGCCGCCGATCCATGTAGCCAGCCTCAAAGTAACCAGCCTCAAACCTCGCCTCCGCCTCTCCCGCGACACACCGCTCTCCCCCGCACCGCAGCCCTCCCCAAGCCCCAGCGCGATCAGGTCAAATCGTCCGTATCGAACGTGGGCAGCTTCCGCCCCAGCGCCGACACGTCCCGCCTGCTCCCGGCAAACTCCTCGACGACCACGCCCAGGTCGTCTACCTCCGCAGACGCCGACATGCGGCCCACTTCGAGCGGGATCGCGATGCTCTCGAGCAGCACCATCGCATGCGCCACGGCCACATTGTCCTGGTTCAAGCCCTCCGGCGTCTTGGCCTTGATCCCGACCTCCCCGGGCTTCACGCCCAGCAGATGCGCCACCCGCTCGCGCATCTCGTTCGCGATAGGAACGATCTTCGGCCGCGCCATCACCAGCACCGTGTCCACGTTCACGATCTGGTAGCCGGCCGTCGCCACCTCTTCGAGCGCCGTCTTCAGGAACACGCTCGAGTCCGCTCCCTTCCAGCGCGGATCGCTCGGAGGGAAGAAGGTGCCGATGTCTCCCGCCGACACCGCGCCCAGCAGAGCATCCGTGATGGCGTGCAGCAGCACATCCCCATCCGAGTGCCCCGCCAAGCCCTCGCTATGCTCCATCGCCAGCCCCCCGAGGATCAGCGGAACACCCGCCTTGAACGCATGCGAATCGAAGCCATAACCAATTCTCATCATGTGTCTCTCCAGCCTATCGAAAAGCCTGAGTTGGGCTGCTACCGATTGTCACCGATTTACCGGCTTTGCGCCGCGCCAACTTGCGCGCGAGCGGCTTCGTCTCCGACCGCTCGCCGCGAACCACGCTACCCTCTCCGCAGGTAGAACTCGGCCAGCTCCAGGTCTCCCGGCTGGGTGATCTTGAAGTTGCGCGGCGAACCCGCCACCACCGCCACCTCGATGCCGGCGCGCTCGAGCAGGCTGGCCTCATCCGTGCCCGCGAACTCGTCCGCCTCCGCCTCCGCGAACGCCCTCCGCAGCAGGCCGAAGCGCGCCCCCTGCGGAGTCTGCGCATGCACCACGCGCTCCCGCGGTATGGTCGCCGTCACGATCGCTCCCTCCGCCGTCCGCTCCACCTGCTTCACCGTATCCACCGCCGGCAGCCCCACGATCGCCGCCCCGTACCGCGCCACCGCGTCGATGGTGCGTTCGATGGTCGCCGCATCGATCAGGGGACGCACCGCATCGTGTACCAGCACCACATCGTCCTCCGCGCACTCGAGCGCAGCCAGCGCGTTGCCCACGGAATGCTGACGGTTATCCCCGCCCTCCACCAGGTGAACGCGCGAGCCGAGCCGGAAGGCCTCCCTCTGCGCCTCCACCCGCTCGCGCTCCTGTCCCCGCACCGCGATGCACACCGCGTCCACCCGCGCCACCGCCAGAAACGCCTGCACCGCGCGCACCAGCACGGGGACGCCCGCGATCTCGAGAAACTGCTTGGGCGCGCCGGAGGATGCGTTTGCCGCCGCCATCCGCGTCCCCATGCCTGCCGCCGGAAGAATTACAAACACTCGCATCGCCAGCGAAGTATAGCAAGACCCCTCCGGGCTGCCGGCGGCGCGCTCGCCAGCGGCCCTTCTGCTCCCCTCCGGCTGCGATAAACTGGCTCGCATGGCCACCCCTCCGGCGGGCAACGACGAGCGTGTGGCCGTGCTCTACCAGGCCGCCAAGCCGCCCGTCCGGGAGGGCCTGGCAAAACCCATGAAGCCCGGCGGCTACTCCGACGGCGGCGCGGACATCGCCTTCGCTCTCCGCCACTCCGGCGTCGAGGTCCTGACGCCCGCGTCCGAGCCCCATCCCACGCGCCCGCTCGACTGGGTCTTCGCTGACGATCGACCCGGCATCGACCGCGCCATCGCGCAAGGCGCAACCGTCCTCTGGGCCAACACCACCCTCTTCGCCGGCCATCCCCTCGAAGCCCTGGCCGCGCAACCCTCCCGGCCGCGGATCGTCGGCCAAATCCCCGCCGAGATGGAGCTCGTCGACGACAAGTATGCGACCAACCGCAGGCTGCGCGCCGTCGGCCTCCCCGTCGCCTGCTCCGTCCTGGTCGCCGAGCATCCCGCAGACGGGACTCTTTCGCTCGAACGCCTCACCGAGGACGCCCTACGCCAACGCGGCCTCGAACTCCCCCTGATGCTCAAGCCCGTCCGCGGCCGCGGCAGCCAGGGCGTGGTCCTGGTCTCCTCGCTCGACGATCTGCGCGCCTCCGCGCATCGCATGTTGGGGGAGACGGAGACCATCGCCAGCCAAAGCTCTCCGCTCTATGGCTCCGTCTTCATGCTGGAAGAGTACTTGTCCGGAGAGGAGATCACCCTCACCATCCTGCCGCCGGGCGCATACCGTCTCCCCTCCGGCCCTCGCGGCTTCGCGGAGCCCTGGGCGCTCCCGCCCGTGCGCCGCACCGGGCACCGCCAGGAGGTGCTGCCCTACAACGGCCTCGTGCCCGTCTCCGAGAACAGCGTCGCCATCCCACCCGACGAGCGCCTGCTGCCGGCCTTCGAAGCCGTCACCCAAGCCTGTGTCCGAGCCGCGCAGCTCGTCGCCGCGCGCGCCCCCGTTCGCATCGACTGCCGCCGCGCCGCCTCCGGCACTCCCTACCTGCTCTTCGACTTCAACATGAAGCCCAGCCTCACCGGCTCCGGCCGCCCTGGACGCGACGCCCAGGACTCCCTCACCGGCATCGCCGCCCGCGCCCTTGGCTGGAGCTATAGCGACCTGCTCCGCAACATGCTCGCCCAGAGCTGGTGAGACCCCGCACCCCGCGCTTCGAAGCCTTCATCTGCCCTCGTCCGCCTTCATCCGCCCTCGGCGAACCAGCCGGCTCCGTGCCACCCGCTACCATAGAGCCGTCCATGCCCGCGCCCGCCGCTCTCTCGCTGAAGACCGTATCCATCCTTCCCGGCGACCGGATCTGCGCGGCCGTCTCCGGGGGCGCGGACTCCGTCGCTCTCCTGCTCAGCCTCCACCAGCAGCGGAAGGCCCTGGGCGTCGGCCTCTCCGCCGTACATGTCCACCACGGCCTGCGCGGCGCCGAAGCCGATCTCGACCAGCAGTTCGTCCAGGAGCTCTGCAGGCGTCTCGACACTCCCCTGCACCTCCGCCGTGTCGACGTGAACGCCCGCAGAGCGGCGCTCGAGGAAGGTGTTGAAGAGGCGGCGCGCCACCTCCGCTACCAGGTCTTCCATGAGCTTCTAGGCTCAGGCGAAGCCGACGCCGTCCTCACCGCGCACACGTTGAACGACCAGGCGGAGACGGTGCTGATGAAGCTTCTGCGCGGCGCCTGGACCGAGGGCCTGGGAGGCATCCACCCGGTGCTGGCGGTCGCGACGCCGGGCGGCCGGGGAGGCAAGATCCTCCGGCCCCTGCTCGACACCACGCGATCCGCCGTCGAGAGCTACCTCCACGACCTGCGCCAGCCCTGGCGCGAGGACGCCACGAACTCCGACCCGGCCTTCACCCGCAACCGCATCCGCCACACCCTTCTTCCTCTTCTGCGCCAGGAGAACCCCTCGATCGACCGTACCCTGGCCAACCTCGCCGAGCTCGCCCGCGAAGAGCAGGCCCGCTGGCAGACCGAGCTCGACCGTCTGCTGCCCCAGATCCTGCTCCCCGGCGCGCCCGTCCGGGGCGGTGGACGAAGCGTCTCCACCCAGCCCGGCGCGCAGGCCATCTCGCTCGAAACCGAGCGTCTACGTCCCCTGGACAACGCCTTGCGAAGACGCGTGCTGCGCGCCGCCGCGGGCCAGCTCGGGGTCCGCCTGAACTTCGACGAGACCTCGCGCATGCTCGCGCTCTGCGGCTTTCGCGACGATCCCACGGTCGCCGCCCAGCCCAGCACCGTGCTCCACCTCTCCGGCGGATTGCTCGCCCGCCGCTCTCCGCGGGAGCTGAGACTCTCGCTCGCCCCCTCCACCGAACCGATTCAGCGCGGCATCCCACGGAAGTTCGGTCGAAAGGCAAATTCTTCCCCCCTGAATCCCCACGGGACGGAGTAGAATCTCATCACGTGACGGCGTGGGACCGTAACGCCGGGACCTAGCTTCCTGTCTCCCGGCACCTTCCTGCAACCCACTCGTCTAAAGTTCTGAGGCTGCGGCACGCACTGTGCTTCAGCCGGGTGTCCCGGCCACCCCCGGGGCCGGAAAAAGAGGAAGCCGCTTGAACTCGACCGTCAAACAGATTCTCATCTGGGTCTTCATGATCACCTGCCTGGTCTTCCTGTGGCAGTTCGTCGTCAAAGGCACAGGCACCAGCCAGGACAAACCCATCAGCTTGACGCAACTGCTGAACGACGCCGACGCCGGCAAGATCGGCGAGGTGACCGTCAACGGAGCCGAGGTCACGGGGAAATACAGGGAAGGCAACGCCCAGTTCCACACCACCATCCCGGCCAACTATCCCGACATGTACAAGACGCTGCGCGAGCACGGCGTGAATATCAACATCAAGGACCAGAACTCGAACGCCTGGGTGGGCTTGCTCATCAACTTGGCCCCGTTCGCCCTGCTGCTCGGCCTCTGGTTCTTCCTGCTGCGCCAGATGCAGTCCGGCGGCAACAAGGCCATGAGCTTCGGCAAGTCCCGCGCCCGCCTGCTCTCCATGCAGCAGAAGAAGATCACCTTCAAGGATGTCGCCGGCGTCGATGAAGCCAAGGAAGAGCTCAAGGAGATCATCGAGTTCCTCCGCGAGGCGCAGAAGTTCCAGCGTCTTGGGGGCCGCATCCCCAAGGGCGTCCTGCTCGTCGGACCTCCGGGCACAGGCAAGACCCTGCTCGCGCGCGCAGTCGCCGGCGAAGCCAACGTGCCCTTCTTCTCCATCTCCGGCTCCGACTTCGTCGAGATGTTCGTCGGCGTGGGTGCCAGCCGCGTCCGCGACCTCTTCGAACAGGGCAAGAAGAACGCTCCCTGCATCATCTTCATCGACGAGATCGATGCCGTCGGACGCCATCGCGGCGCGGGCCTCGGTGGAGGACACGACGAACGCGAACAGACCCTCAACCAGCTCCTGGTCGAGATGGACGGATTCGAATCCAACGACGGCGTCATCCTGGTCGCCGCCACCAACCGCCCCGACGTGCTCGACCCCGCCCTGCTGCGTCCGGGACGCTTCGATCGCCGCGTGATCGTGGACCGCCCCGACATCCGCGGACGCGAGGAGGTGCTGAAGGTCCACTCGAAGAAGGTGCCCATGGCCGAGGACGTGAACCTGAACATCCTCGCGCGCGGCACCCCGGGCTTCTCCGGGGCGGATCTCGCCAACATGGTCAACGAGGCAGCCCTCACCGCCGCGCGCTACAACCGGAAGTCCGTCCACATGTACGACTTCGAGGTAGCGAAGGACAAAGTGATGATGGGCGCCGAACGCAAGTCCATGCTGCTCACCGACGACGAGAAGCGCGTCACCGCCTACCACGAGGCCGGCCACACGCTGGTCTCCGCGCTCAGCGATCACTCCGACCCCCTGCACAAGGTCACCATCATCCCCCGCGGGATGGCCCTCGGCGTCACCGTCTATCTTCCTGAAGAAGACCAGCACACCGTCACCAAGGACTATCTCGAGACCCGGCTCGCCACCCTCATGGGAGGACGCTGCGCCGAGGAGATCTTCCTCAAGCAGATGACCACAGGCGCAGGCAACGACATCGAGCGAGCCACCGAGCTCAGCCGCAAGATGGTCTGCGAGTACGGCATGTCGGCCCTGGGACCCATGACCTACGGCAAGAAAGAGGAGCAGATCTTCCTGGGCCGCGAGATCCAGCAGCACCGCGACTTCTCCGACGACACCGCCAAGCAGATCGACTCCGAGGTCCGGCGCTTCGTGGACTCCGCCCACAAGAAGGCCTACATCCTCCTCGAGAGCAACCAGGACATCATGCACCGCATGGCCGCCGCCCTGCTCGAACGCGAGACCCTGGACGCGGCCGAGATCAAGCTGATCATCGAAGGCAAGGAGCTCTCCGTCGTCAAGTCCGCTCTCGCCCAGGCCGGAGGAGACTCCACCGGCGAGATCCAAAAGGTGCTCAAACCCGAGAACGGCCGCAAGCCCGGCTTCGGAGAAGGTCAGCCTTCGCCCGCCTGATCCCCCTCCACGAGCAAATCGTCATCGCACCAAGAAAAGAAGCGCAGCCAAGCGGCTGCGCTTCTTCTTTTTAGCTCGACGGCTCCAGCCTAGACCGAAACCTTCTTCGTAACGGTACGGCTGCTGCGTGCTCCCCTGGCACTAGGCTGCCCGTGGTTCTCACCCAAGGCGCCGAACCCGGTCGCCGACCTTCCCGGCGCCGTCGTAGCCTTGATCCCGCTATCCTGCTTGCCGCGCTCTTCCCCGGCGATCTTCCCGTTCACGTCGCCGACCGAGAGCCCGGGCCCGCCGTCCAGGTTGGTCTCCACCGAATGGAGCCCGAAGGAGTTCGTCCATGGACCCTTCACATCGGTGTCGCCCTCGTTGCCATCGCCGGTCGAAGCGTTCAGGTACTCATCGACCAGGCCCGGCGTGGGCTTCAGCCTGCCGATCGAGAAGGGCGACTTCTCCATGCTCTCGAGCGCCGCGGTGAACGCCTTCAGGTGCGTGATCTCCCGCGTCATCAGGAACTGCAGCGTGTCGATCGAACCGGGATCGTCGGTATGGTCGATCAGCCGCTCGTACACGATCTTGGCTCGGGCCTCCGCGGCGATGTTGCTGCGCAGATCGACATCCATCTCCCCCGAGATCTTCAGGTAGTCCGCCGTCCAGGGGTTTCCCGCCGAGTTGAACAGGTTCAGCCCTCCGCCGCCGGCGATGGCAACCAAGGGGTCCGCCTCGGCAGCCTCACGCTCCGTCTTCAAAGGCTTCAGGTGCATCCGTATCAACGCCCCCACCACCTCTAGATGGCTCAACTCCTCGGTTCCAATATCCAGCAGCAGGTCGCGCCGGGCCAGGTCGTCCACACAGCTCCACCCTTGAATCGTGTACTGCATCGCCGCGGCCAGTTCGCCGTTCGCTCCTCCGAACTGCTCCAGCAGCATCCCGCCGAACCGCACATCCGGCTGCCCGATATTCACCGTATACATCAGTCGCTTCACATGGTGATACATGCTCTACCCTCCCGCATCTTGTACGTGCAAACCACACATCGTTGGATGCTGGCTAAACCGCCTTCTACAAGGGTTTCGCTCGTTTCCTCGAGGTGATGCGAAAATAAGGCAAGCTCATGCGAACCTCCTTCACGGCCTGCCTCCTGCTCCCTTGGCTGGCGCTCCCCCTCACCGGCTGCGGCTACCACCAGGCCGGCGCCGCGACCCACCTGCCCGCGGACATCCGCACCCTCGCCGTCCCCATCTTCACCACCCACGTGCAGGCCTTCCACACCGAGCTCTTCTTCACCCAGGCGCTCATCCGCGAGCTCGACACACGCACCCGCTACCGCATCCTCAACTCCGCCACCCCCTCGGCCGACGCCACCCTCCACGGCACCATCCTCGCCGAGACCACCGCCCCCCTCACCTACGACTCCACCAGCGGCCAGACCTCCAGCTACCTCATCACCATCACCGCCAAGCTCATCCTCACCGCCCAGGATGGACGCATCCTCTACGAGAACGACGCCTTCCCCTTCCACGAGCAGTACCAGTCCACCGTCGACCTCTCCGGCTTCATCCAGGAGGACACTCCCGCCGTGCGCCGCATCGCGCGGGACTTCGCCCAAGCCGCCGTCAGCGATATGCTGGAGTCCTTCTAAATGGCCGCCCTGCGCAGCTTCGCCTCCTCCGACCGCTTCCTCGCCGAGATCTCCAGCTCCTCCACGCTCCGCCCCGGCTACCTCCTGGCCGGAGATGAGGCCTTCCTCTACACCCGCTGCCGCCAGGCCGTCCTCGACACCCTGGTCCCCCCGGGCCTCCGCGACTTCTGCCTCCACGACCTCGACCTCGCCGAGACCAGCGTCTTCGATGCCCTCAACCAAGCCCAGACCCCCTCCCTCATGGCCCCCTTCCAGGTCTTCTTCCTGCGCAACGTCAAAGCCCTCTACGGACGCGGCGGCAAGAAGCAGGAGTTCGCGGCCATCGACGCGTACTTCCGCTCTCCCAACCCCCAGTCGCTCCTGCTCTTCGTCGCCGACCATCTCCGCCTCCCCGCCGACCTTCGCAAGATGGACTTCCAGGACAAAGAGCGCTTCGACCGCATGCGCGAGACCCTCGGCGAGTGGTGCGGCATCGTCGAGCTGGCCCGCGTCGAGGAGTCGGACGCCGTGCGCTGGATCGTCTCCACCGCCGAGTCGCGCAACGTCCGCTTCGACCCCGACGCCGCGCGCGAGCTCGCCGACGCGCTCGGCACCGACATGATGCTCATCGCCAGCGAGCTCGACAAGCTCCTGCTCTACGTCCAGGCTCGAGGCCGCGTCGCGCTCGCCGACGTCGAGACCTTGGTCCTGGCCGCCAAGCAGCGCTCCCTCTACGAGCTCACCGACGCCATCTCCGCCAAGGACCGCCCCCGCGCCCTCGCCCTGCTGCACGGCCTGCTCAATGCCTCCGAAGGAGGAGAGGCCGCCGCCATCGGCCACCTCTACATGCTCGCCCGCACGTTCCGCCAGATGCTCATCATCTCGGAGAGAAACGTGCGCGACAGCCGGGCCATCTGGCAGGCCCTCTGGCAAGGCTTCCGCATGCCCCCCTTCGCCGCCGACGACCTCATCCAGCAAGCCCGTCGCTATAGATCCCGCCGCGATCTCAACCGCGCTCTCCGCCTCGTAGCCCGCGCTGACCTCGAACTCCGCAGCTCCCCCGCCAACAAACTCCTAGTCCTCGAACGCCTCATCCTCGACCTGGCCGCCGAACCCAGATCCAAGCCATCCCATTAATTCGCCAGAGTGTTTTAGTTCTGCTGCACTCTTTCCGAGGCAGTCGCAAACCCCTAGTCGATTAGGGGCCTTAGCTCGACTACATATATAGGGCTTACGTCACCAAGCGTGAGTCGATGTGAAGATTCAGGAAAGCTAACGGACTCGACGAGAGCTGAAAGTTGTATCTTATCGATCCCAATACCTCTTCGCTCTGCCTGAATACGATCTGACTCTGTGATTTCCCAAATAACGACCGCATTGATCTCATTGAACATCTTTCGCTCTTCATTGAAATCTTTGAACAAGCCAGAAAGGTCGAACTTAAACTCCAATACCACTCTTCTCATCTTCCATTTCGCGTAGAGATCGTACCTGCCCTTGTACCCAGAAATGATTGGCTTTATGTCAGCAAATCGTCCCTTACCTAAAAGTTCGAAGAACATTGCAGCGACTGTTGCCTCTTGGCTATTAGGTCTTTTTAGAAATCTAGACAGTTGACTATCGAGATTGGGTAGCCCTTCTATCTCTTCGAAGAGTTCATCCCGATTCCAATCAAGCAACTCAGGGTCAAGATCACCGCCCATATACTTGCGCGCCGTGTTTAGGTACTCCCGGAAGCTTTTATATGCAACTTCCCGCAATAAGCCTTGTTGCCGGCCGTGAATTGACTTTCGACCGATATCGAACTTTAATGAAGGATCATCGACTATGATGAAGAAGTTTGGTACGTAGCCCGCCGATCCGCGCGGACGCAGTTCTAGCGAAATCCCCGTCGGCATTCCTTTTGTGGAAGTTTGCAGGCCGCCTGTAAAAGCAACCCCGGGAAGATCTTCTGTCGGCGTTTGTTCCTCGTCTGCGTTTGACAGTCCTACGGACTGAGACATTCTCTTCCAATACTCACGCTTTGGAACAAAGCAAGACCAATATCGGATTGTTCTGCCACTCTGCTGAGTCTTACACTTAGTCCAAACTACCTTATTCATTAGCTTCTTACGCTTTTCTTGATCTGAGCGGTCCTGCGACTTGAGCCATTCATTGAACGCAACTATTTCTTCGGTGTCGTTTCCTCTTAACGGATCAATTGGAAGAAGATACTTACAATCGAAGACTTTCTTGGACTCCTTACCTCCGCCATCCACATGTGAAAACGAAACATCTGCGATTAGCGGGGTATCCCAAATATAGCCAGTATCACCAAGCGCAGTTTTGGTGCGCATGAAGAACATCAATTCGTCGACGGAATATCCAAATATAGGATGATTGGAGTCGTTCGCCGTCATTTCGATGCTCGTCCCTAGCTTCTTCTCTTGAGAAGCACCAGTTGCGTCTAACTCCAAGTTCAACGAATCTGTCGACTCAGACTGTACCCATCCGGCAGCCCCATCAATGCATGCCGTGCAATATCCCTTCGCAGAGTTAGTAGTGAGCCGAAATGAAGAACTCGAGAAAATGACGAACTTGAGACCAACGCCTTTTTCGCCGATCTGGTTCGGCTTCCCGACTTTCCCAGATCCAAAGGGACGAAGCAGCTTCTCTACGTCCGACGGATCGATTCCAGTGCCGTTATCAGTAAGCGTAATGCGTCGCGTAAGCGCATTTATTGAGAGTTCGATCCGTCCTTTTTCAACTCCTGACTCCCGGATGGCATCTATTGAGTTTTGAGCTAGCTAGGACAACAAATCCCATTCGTGGCTATAGCTGTCGAGAATACCCCTGATCTGGTGTCGGATTTGAGCGGTATCTGGTCTCAAGAAATCTATTGTGGACATTATTTAGCCAATCCTCTAAACGAATGTATCGCATTCCTCGTAGAGGGACGCAAATGTCACACCCCACTGAGCCCATTTTGCGATTTGTTTTGCACGTCGTTCAAAGGATGATCGCGCCCCTCTCCTCAAACCTGCAACACCGCCACCGGATACCCCGCCAGCCTGCGGTCCGCCGTCACCAGCACCATGCCCTCCACCCTCGCCTGTGCAACCAGCATCCGGTCGAACGGGTCGGCATGCAGCAGCGGCAGTGTCCGCAACTCCTGCGTGTACTTGGAACTGACCGTCAATTCTAAAATCCTGTGGGTTTTCTCCATCTGATCGAACCGGATCATCGCGTCGATCTTTCCCAAATTCTGCTTCACTGCAAGCTCCCAGAAAGACACTGTGCTGCACCAGAGCCTCGCATCAGGGTCTTCCAGCACCTCCAGCACGGCGCGCGGAATGCGGCTGAGCTCCGAACTCAGCCAGATCAGCACGTGCGTATCCAGCAAGTACGAGCGGCCTGCTTCGGTCACTTCTCTTCCTCCGGGTCATCCCGCATCACCTCGAACATGTCCAGCGGCAGATCATCGTGGAAGTCCGGCGCGAGATAGGTAATCCCTAAGAAATTCTGCCCGAACTTTCGCTTCGCCGCCGTCTTCTCCCTCATCATCGGCACCATGCGCACTACAGGCACACCCGCTCTCGCGATCACTACCTCTTCGCCATGTGTGGCCTGCTCCACCAGCTTCGAAAAGCTCGTCTTCGCCTCATAGATGTTGTACGTCGCCATCTCCGCACCTCAGCCTCAAGATAGCCCGGTTGGTCAACCTGGTCAACCTCATTTCGAGTGCATTCCTGCCCTCCAGAGCGCGCCTCGCAGCGCAATTATCCTGCATCCAGGCCGCATCGCACCAGCTGCATCCGGGCCATAATGGAAAGCAGAGGACAACGCCACATCGACCTAGCCACTCAGCCCGTGGAGTCAAAGGAGCCAAAGATGCAGGAAAGCCCCGGCCTGCCCTGGAAGCAGATCGCCTTCTTCCTCCTCACGCTCGGCGTCCTCTTCCTCTGCTCGCTCCTGCTGCGCCCTTTCTTCTCTGCTATCGTCGGGGCGGTCATCCTCGCCGTCATCACCCAGCACCCCTACAACTGGCTCACCGCGCGAATGCGCAACCGAACGCTCTGCGCCTCGGCCGCCCTCAGCCTCGTCCTGCTGGCCATACTGGTTCCCGGTTTCTTCCTCGCTAGAAGTATCAGCGGCCAGCTCTTCAGTGCCGTCGCCACGCTTCGCAGCGAGGCCACCCGCGGACGCATCAGCGACTACATCGGCGACCATCCCGCGCTCGCCGACCAGATCGAAACCATGTCGGCCTCGATCGACGCCAACAACGCCGCCCGCTCCACCGCTGCCTACGCCGGCAGCAAAGCCGCCCTGATCGTTGGCGGTTCGGTGCACCTCATCACCGAATTGGTCGTCATGCTCTTCCTCCTTTTTTTCTTCTACCGCGATCGCGCCCTCGCCATCACGACCCTCCGCTCGCTGCTTCCACTCAACCCGGACGAGACCGGCGAACTCATGGACCGCGTCAGCAACACCATCTTCGCCACTGCCCTCGGCCGCCTCACCATCGCCCTCGTTCAGGGAGTCCTCGCCGGCCTCGCCTTCTGGGTCCTCGGCGTCCCTAACAT
>CAXTPY010000010.1:0-27515 GCA_964246195.1 uncultured Acidobacteriaceae bacterium
ATCCAGGGGACCTACTCGAATGGGCAGACCAGCGCTCTAGGCCAGGTGTCTGTAGCCACCTTCGCCAATACGCAGGGCCTGCTGCAGACGGGAAACAACGAATACCAGGTGACGGCCGCCTCGGGCACAGGGGTGATCGGTACCGCGGGAACGGGAGGACGTGGGGTGATTACGGGAGGCTCGATTGAGAGCTCGAATGTGAACGTAGCCTCGGAATTCGCGAAGATGATCGTGGCGCAACAGGCGTACCAGGCGAACGCGAAGACTGTGACGACGCTGAACCAGATCTCTCAGGCGACGATTGCGATGATGGGCCCGTAGAACTGAGGTCGCTCGCAGGATGAGGAAACGATGAGAGGGTGCTGCTCTCGTGGTGGGAGGGAGCAGCCGATTTTTCCTCACCTGTACTCATGGAGGCGTCGCAGAGTTGGCTCTCTGCGACGCGCTTTGCCCGCGAGTGGAGGGCAGAGCGGAGATTGCAGGGGATTTTGGGAGGCTTCTCTAACGAAAGACACGGAGGAACGAAAGACACAGAGGGTTTGGCAGCCTAGTTGCAGTTGGCAGGGTACCTCCTGTCTTCGCACTCTGCCAAGGGCGTCGCCCTGCACGGTACGGAGATGAAGGAGGCCGCCGCTGTCGTGGGCACAAGGGGCCTCGTGGGAAGTACGTCTTTCGTTCCGGCAACCAAGCAGATGATCCAGCCCGAGGCGGCGATCGCCGGGCCGACGCGAGCCCGGGATGCTGCGGAACTGCTGCCCTGGCTGCCTTGCGTTCTAGCCCTGGAGGTTCCCGTCGTAGGCTTCACGGTGGGCTCACTGTTGAAGCTAAGATCAGGCTCGCTGGTGCAGACCTCGTGCCATCAGAGTTCGGACATTCCGCTGCAGGTGAACGGAGTCCTGATGGCATGGACGGAGTTCGAAGTGGTCGGAGAGCGCTTGGCGGCTCGCATCACGGACATGGTATGAGCGTGTGGCAAGCCGTTTCGAGAACGGATGAGCAACCCAGCTTAGGCGGCAGCTTCGGGAACGCGGGACCGCTTCGCAACGGCGGCATCTCCAACCATCGCCCGACCTGGAGCACGGCCTGGAGTACGGCCCGGAGCACGGCCTCCACCCCGATGCTGGGTCCCCTTCTAGGATGGCTGCGTTGCGCGTGGCGATGGTTGGAAGCACGGCGGACTGCGCAACTGGCCGCACGACGGCTTCGGGTGAGGGAGACGCTCTCTCTAGGAGACAAACGATTCCTGTCGATCGTTCAGGTAGATGGGTCACAGTTTCTAATCGGCGGCTCCAGCGGGAATATTCAATTGCTTGCTTCTCTAGATAGACAACAAGGTGACTCCACGCCGGCGTTTCGCGCAGACGGGAGTCTCTCCTGATGCCGATCGCGATGCTGGGCGCGGCGCTGCTGCAGTCTCCGGGAGGCGTTGCGGCAAATGCGAGTGGGTTGCAGATCACTGGACTGGGAGGCGCATCGGCGCCTTGGACCATCGTTGTCCTGCTGACCTTCCTTTCGCTGATCCCTTCCCTGCTGCTGTGCATCACGCCGTTTGCGCGTCTGCTGATCGTCTTTCACTTTCTGCGGCAGGCGCTTGGGCTGCAGACTACGCCTTCGAACCAGACGCTGATCGGGCTCTCGATGATCCTGACCTTCTTCCTGATGCAGCCTGTCGGCGCGGTCATTTATGACACAGCCATGGTGCCGCTCGAGACGGGGAGGATCACACCGCTACAGGCGCTCGAACGGGCGGGCGGACCGATGCGGCAGTTCATGGCGCACTACGTTCGCGAGAAGGATGTGGCGCTCTTTCTCGAGCTCGCCAAGGAGCCGCGGCCTCGGAACGTCCAGGATCTCTCGTTCCGCGTTCTGCTGCCCTCGTACATTCTGTCGGAGTTGAAGGCCGGTTTTCAGATCGGCACGGTACTGTTTCTGCCGTTCCTGGTGGTGGACATGGTGGTGGCTTCGATTACGACTTCGGTCGGGATGATGCAACTTCCTCCCGTCGTGATCTCGACGCCTTTGAAGCTATTGCTCTTCCTGATGGTGGACGGCTGGCACCTATTGATCGGGTCTTTGATGAGGAGTTTCCAGTAATGGGCGCCGATGCCGTGGTGGCGATGGGAAGGCTGATGCTGGAGGAGGTCATCATCCTGACGGCTCCGATCCTGCTGGTCGCGATTGCGGTGAGCCTGATGGTGAATATCGTGCAGGTGCTGACCTCGCTGCAGGACCAGACGCTCTCCACTGTGCCGCGCCTGTTGGCGACGGGCGCTGCCCTGTTCCTGCTGATGCCCTGGATGTGGAGGCACCTGATCACGTACACGGTGCAGATGTTCTCGGACTTTCACAAGGTGCTGGAATGATGCAGATACCCTTCGCGGATGTACTTCAGGCGCTGCTGGCGATCGGCGTCAGGCTCTCCGGGCTCATGCTCTTCGCACCGTTTCTGGGCAGCGTGGTGATTCCGGCGCGGATCAAGGCGGTGCTTGTGCTCGGCCTGACGTTCGTGCTGTACCCGGCTCTCTCCCGCAGCTGGCCGCGGCTGCCGTTGGAAGAGTGGCCGCTGCTTGTCTTTCGTGAGCTGCTGGTGGGGGTGGCGTTGGGCATCGCGACCTCCGTCGTCTTCGAGGCGGTGCAGATGGCCGGACAGATACTGAGCGTTCAGATGGGCTATTCGCTGGTCAATATTCTGGATCCGAACACGCAGGTCGATACCACGGTGGTGGCCATGTTTCACCAGCTGATCGCCATGCTGATCTTCCTGCGATTGGACGTGCATCTCTGGCTGGTGCGCGCTATTGGCAATAGCTTCGCGTACCTGCCGCCAGGGGCCGCACAGCTATCACGGCCGTTCACCGCAAGCCTGATCGGGGCTGGCGCTGCGATTCTGTCGACCGGTGTGCAGATCGCGGCACCTGTGCTTTCCGCAACGTTGTTGACCGATCTTGTGCTCGGTCTGCTCGGCAAGGCTTCTCCACAACTTCCCTTGATGATTCTCGGCCCAGCCGTCAAGAGCCTTCTGGGACTCGCGATTTTATTTTCCGCTTTGAAGTACTGGCCGGACATGTTTCGCAGACTGTTTCTCGACTCGATGGGCTATGCCGATCGGCTCCTTCACTTGGCGCGCTAAAGGACCATGGCAGACTCCAGTAAGACAGAGCAAGCGACGCCGAAGCGCAGGCAGAAGGCGCGCGAACAGGGCCAGGTGGCTCGTTCGCGCGAGTTGCCGAACGTGCTGGCCATGCTCGGGGCCGTGAGCGCGCTGTACCTGATGTCGCAAGGCGCGATCACGCATTGGACGACCTTCTATCGCAACATGCTGGATTCGGCGTCGGCAGGCGACTTCGATAGCAATGGGCCCATTCTCTTCTGGGGTTCGGTCGAGGTGCTCCGTTGGGTGCTGCCTGTGCTGTCTGCCGCGATGTTTTTGTCGGTGGCAGCGGGATTGGCTCAGGGAGGGTTCAGCGTGGCACCGGAGGCTCTGGCGCTGAAGTTCGATCGTTTCAATCCGGCGAGCAAGCTTGGCCAGATCTTCTCTCTTGCCGGCCTGAACAACATGCTGAAGTCGTTGTTGCCCTTCGCAGCGATCGCATGGGTCGGTGAAGACTGCATTCGCATGCACTGGGGTGTCCTGGTGCGGGCATCGTCGTTGGGGTTTCGCGAGCTGGTTATGATCCTCGCGGACATGATTTTAGAGGTTGGATGGAAGGGATGCCTGGTGCTGGCGGTGTGGTCGGGCGTGGACTACCTGCTGACCTGGATGAAGATGGAGGGCGACCTGAAGATGACTAAGGAGGAGGTCAAGGAAGAGTCCAAGCAGAACGATGGAAATCCGCTGATCAAGTCCAGGATTCGCCGTTTGCGTCGGCGCATGAGGAAGAAGCAGGCTCTGGCGGCTGCCGCTACGGCGACCGTGATCGTCACGAATCCAACGCACTATGCAGTCGCCTTGCGCTACACGCCGGACATGACAGCGCCGCAGGTTGTTTCGAAGGGCATGAACCTGCTGGCACAGCAAATCAAGGCGCTGGCCGCCGAGAATGGCATTTTGATCCTCGAGAACAAGCCTTTGGCCCAGGCGCTCTACAAGAGTGTGGAGGTGGGGGAGGCCATTCCATCGGCACTCTATCAAGCGGTCGCGGACATTCTGGTGATCGTCTTCCGGGCGCAAGCCGAGGTTCGCCAGCGGGAGGCGATGCGCCGCAGCCGTAACGCATCGGGAGAGTTGGTGAGGAGATGAAGCAGCCGGGTGGGATCATGAAGCTGTTCAGCGCGTCGGGTGAGTGGATCGTTCCGATGGCGGCGGTCTCGATGGTCTTTGTGATGCTTGTTCCGCTGCCCAGCTTCCTGCTAGACCTGATGCTGACGGTGAGCATTACCGCGTCAGTGCTTGTACTCCTCACCGCGGTGCAGATCTTGAAGCCGGTCGAGTTTTCGGTGTTTCCGAGCCTGTTGCTTCTGCTGACATTGCTGCGGCTTTCGCTGGATCTGGCAAGTACACGGCGGATTCTGCTGCATGGCAACGAGGGAGCCTCGGCGGCGGGCAGGGTGATCGAGGCGTTTGGGCAATTCGTGGTGGGCGGAAACTACATCGTGGGATTCGTTCTATTCCTTGCGCTCATAGCGATTCAGTACCTGGTGGTGAGCCATGGAGCGGTGAGGACGGCAGAGGTAACGGCGCGGTTTACGCTCGATGCGATGCCGGGCAAGCAGATGGCGATCGATGCTGACCTGAACGCCGGGCTGATCACCGAGCAGCAGGCACGGAAGAGGCGCGAGAATGTGTCGCGGGAGGCGGAGTTCTGTGGCGCGATGGATGGGGCGGCGCGCTTCTCGCAACGCGATTCCCTGGCCACGATCCTGATCATGGCGATTAACATTATCGCGGGCTTCCTGATCGGTGTCTTCCAGCAGGGTATCCCGTTCCAGGAGGCTTTGAAGACGTACACCATCCTGACGGTCGGCGACGGGCTCGTTTCGATTCTTCCCTCTCTGCTGGTGTCGGTCGCGGGAGGCATCGTGGTCACGCGTGCCGCGTCGAGTGAGTCTCTGGGGGTGAATGTCCGGAAGCAGATCCTGGGGAGCCCGCGGCTGATGTGGATCGGCGGGGGTGTGCTGGCAGCGCTGGGATTGATTCCGGGACTGCCCAAGCTGGCATTTTTCAGCGTGGCGGGTGTACTGATGTATGCGGCTTACAAGGTCAAGACGGAGAAGGTACCGGGCGATCCGGAGCTCGATGCGGCTCCGGCGGCGCTCGCCAGTAAAGCTGCTGGCGCGGCGCCGGCGAATGCCGATGCGATCGATTCGGTGCTGAAGTTGGACGAACTGATGCTCGAGGTGGGCCTGGGGCTGGTGCCGCTCGTCGACGCGAAACAGGGAGGCCAGCTGCTGGTGCGCGTGAAGGCGCTGCGCAAGAATCTAGCCCAGCAGCTTGGCTTCCTGGTGCCTTCGATTCACATTACCGACAACCTGTCTCTCCGGGAGGGAGAGTATGTGGTTCATCTGCGGGGCGTCGAGATCGCCCGGTGGGAGCTGCGGCAAGGGATGCTGCTGGCCATCAGCTCGGATGCGGGCATGCCAAACCTGCCTGGGGAGGAGACGCGCGAACCTGCCTTCGACGTACCCGCCAAGTGGATCGGGCGGGAGTTGCAGGCGCAGGGGATAGCGGCAGGATGCGCGGTGGTGGACTCGACCTCGGTGCTGGCGGCGCACCTGGCGGAGCTGATCAAGCGAAATGCGTACGAGCTGCTCTCACGGCATGAGACCAAGCGGCTGATCGACCGGCTTAATGATTCTCATCCAAAGCTGGTCGAGGAGTTGATTCCCAAGTTGATGAGCCTGGGTGAGGTGCAGAAGGTGCTGCAGCAGCTCTTGCGGGAACAGGTCTCGATTAGGGATATGGGAACGATTCTCGAGTCCTTGGTGGATACGGCGGCGACCAACAAGAATCTTGTGGCGTTGGTGGAGGGTGCGCGGCAGGCACTCGGACGTGCTTTGATTCGGCCTCTTCTCGATGTTCGAGGAGAGCTCAAGGTGGTGACGCTGGATGGTGGAATCGAGGAAGAATGCATGAAGGCGGCGAATCTTCATGGCGGTCAGTTGTCTTCGAGCGCGCTGCAGATCTCTGTGGCACGACGCGTGCTTGACAGTCTTCGAGGCTCATTTGGTGAGCAGATTGGAGAGGCTCCTCCGGTGCTCCTTTGTTCCTCTCCTGGACGCTTTTACCTGCGGCGTTTGCTGGAGCCGTTTTTGCCGAAGATTGTGGTGATCTCGCCGGGCGAGATACCTCCGGCGACGATGGTGCAATCCGTAGGAGTGGTCCGGTAATTGCTTTCGAGTACAAGCAGCCTGCACTTGGAGAGAGATGGCAACAGCGCACACAACCTACAAGATGATGGCACAGGAGGACGGCTTACTGGAGGAACGCAATGAGCTCATCCTGCAGGAGTTGCCGCAGGTGCATTACATCGCGTCGCGGATGCTGGAACGGCTCCCGCAGCATATCGAGCTGCACGATCTGGTTCAGGCCGGCGTGGTGGGTTTGCTTGAGGCCTATCGAACCTTCGACCACGGCAAGAACGCACAGTTCAAGACGTTCGCAAAGTTTCGTATCAAGGGAGCGATTCTAGATAGCCTGCGAGCGCTGGATTGGGGTTCTCGCAGCATACGGGGCAAAGCTCGCGAGATCTCGAAGGCGGAGTTGAAGCTGGAGGCGGAGCTGGGGCGCACGCCAGAGAAGGAAGAGATCGCCGCGGAGATGAAGATCAGCATCGGCACTTTGAACGAGCTCCAGACGGATTTGAACGGTTTGCATCTGGCCGGGCAGGAGACAGCGTCTTACTTTGGCGACGAAACGGCGCACGACCTGATCGAATCGGCCCCGAGTAGCTGGGATAATCCCTTCGAAAGTTACTGCAAGGCAGAGACGAAGGCTCAACTGATCCAGGCTGTCTCCGAGCTTTCGGAACGGGAACAGCTGATTCTTTCTCTCTATTACCGGGAAGAGCTGACCATGAAGGAGGTGGCAGAGGTGGTGAGTCTCGCGGTGTCTCGGGTGTCGCAGATTCATGCGGCGGCCTTGCTGAAGTTGAAGATTGCACTGGGACTGACGGAGACGGGTCCGACTCCTGCCCAGAGCGTGAGGAAGGTATCTTGAGGACGATCGAAGGAACGCGATTCAACCGGCCGACGGGTGCGGAGCCGACGGTGCTGCCCTGCAACTTTCGCTCGGCCGGCCGGCTTTCGAATGAGAGCGCGCGCGCGCTGACGAGCCTGCACGAGGTGCTGGCACGAAACCTGACGAACTCACTGGATGTCTATCTGGGCACGGGCCTGGACGTGCGGCTCGCGGCTCTCGAGCAGCTTACGATGGAGGAGTTTCGCGCGAAGTGCCTCCTGGGTGGATACATGCTGCCTTGTGCGACGCGGCCTGCTGCGGGCACGGTTCTGCTCGAGATGGACAACCCGCTGATGTTCACGATGATCGATCTGCTGCTGGGCGGATCCGGCGCGAAGTTGGAGACTGTCCGGGAGTTGACTGAGATCGACGAAGAGATTATGGAAGGGGTAGGTTCGCTGGTGGCTCAGCAGATCGAGCGGGTCTGGCAGGCTGTGGGCTATGCCCTGACCCCGGGGAAGTGCGTGAAGCCGAACGTGGCGCATAGAGTCTTTCCCGCAAGCGAAAAGATCTTGCGAATCCGCTTCGACGCCAGTGTAGCGGGCATGACGGGCGCTCTGTTCGTCTCGTTTCAAGCCGCGCTGGCAGGTCACCTCGTACGGAGTATCAGGGCCGATCACTCCCATGGAAGAAACGGTTCGAGCTATGCGCAGTTGCCGAGTTTGCGGACGAGGATCCTCGAATGCAGATTTGGCGTATCGGGTGATCTCCCTAATCTGAGGGTGTCGGTGAGAGACCTGGCACAGATCCGGCCTGGAAGCGTGCTGATGCTTTCTGCGCCGGTCGACGCCTCGGGCAAGCTGACGCTTGAAGGAAGGACGTACTTTGAGGCCCTTCCTGTGCGCCAGGGTAATCAAAAGGCAATGCAGCTTCTAAGCGCCGTAGCGGCTCCGGAAGCGGAAAGCCGGACCCTTGAGGGATAGCAGCATGCAACGTGAAGGCGACAATCCGAAGACGTTCCTTGGGCTCATCTTCTGCCGCGTGGTCACGCAGGCGCTAGCTGGAGTCTGCGACCCGGTGTGGCAGGCGGAGCTTGTCGAGGAGCAGGCAACGGCGGTCCCCTCCGATGAGGACGCCGCGCGCTTCCGGTTCAGCTTCAACGGCGCGATCGAGGGCGATGCCTGGCTCAGCCTGAGGCAAGTGGATATCCTCACGCTGGGACTTCGCGATCTGGCGACGGGCGCGGCCGGGGATGCGCAGGCGGCGGGTTTGCTTGGAGCTCTGCAGGAGGTAGCGTCCCTCCTGCCGGAGCTCCTGGGTAAGCCTGGAGCGGTGAGCATACGGATGCAGCGGGAGAAGGATTCGGGTCCGTCCGATACGACCTGCGTGGAGCTTCGGGCGCACACCGACGGCAAGGCCCATGTTCCGGTCTTCCTGCATCTCAGTCGCACGCTTGTAGCTTCTGTTGAACTGTCCAGGCGGAGCGATCTCTCCTCTCCATCCAACGGCAAAGCTCCCACGGAGAACCTAGACCTGGTTCTGGATGTGGAGTTGAACGCGACGCTTCGTTTCGGTGAGCGGAGACTCTCCCTGCGTGAGGTCCTCGAGCTTACCAGCGGTTCCGTGGTGGAGCTTGACCGCCAAGTGGAGGAGCCCGTGGAACTGATCCTCGATGGCCGCATCGTCGCGCGAGGCGAGGCTGTGATCATCGATGGCAACTACGGAATGCGAATCACCCAGGTGCTTTCGCGTGTACTGCCTTGAAGTGGGGGTCTTGCTTCGGCCTTTCTCGCCCAGGGATTGAAAGACAAGAGGCATGTTGCCGATAGCAGAGTTACTCCAGAAGGAGGCAGACTCTGCTTATGCAATACCAGCCTCGATCTCCTCAAGTTGCAGCCGGATACGCGCCAACAGTCTTTGCGACAGCTTCCATGCTTGCGCTCGATCGTCCGCTTCCGAGGATTCCTGCGATGCTTGCTACACGGCTCCAGCTGGCGCTGTTGCTACAGGATTCCTGCGTCGATCTTAGAGCCGTCTCCGAGGTAATCTTGTCGGATGCGGGCGCGACCCTGCAGATCCTGAGGCTGGCGGGGGAGGAGTATCGCGAGGGTGAGGACCGGCCGACTCGCATTGAAGACTGCATCGTGAGCTTGGACATGGAAGGATGGTATGAAGCTGTGTGTACCTCACCCATGCCAGAGAGCGGTCCGCTTGTAGCGGAGTGGAAGCAGTGCCGGCGTGTCGCGGAATGTGCCCGAGAGGTGGCTCGGTGCGTGGACGGGTTCTCACCGGAAGAGGCGTACCTCGTGGGACTTCTCTACAGATTGGGAGAATTTCCTCATCTGTTGGGCTGGAAGCTTGCCGATACGCCTTGTGACGAGTACCGGGACCTGGGCGTGATGCTGGCGAACCAGTGGCATCTTCCGGACTATCTGCTCTCCGCGATCGAAGAGCAGCAGGAGCCGGGCGGCGCTTCACGCTGGGCGCGAATTCTACAGTTAGCCCGTCATATGGCAGAAGCGTGAGAGAACATCCTGCAGGGTAGCTTGATGAACAGCACCATCTAGACAACGCTGCGTAGAAGGCGCCTTGCGCAATCCAGGCTCAGCTCGCGTCGAAGCGACGGGGCCGCGGGATCGGATTGCTGGCTTTCGCAGCGTCCATTAGAGAGTGATGTACAAGTTGAAGCGCAAAACTGCTACCCTTCTCACTCTCTTCTCAGATAAGTCAGCTCGGCTTCAACTTTAGTTGTAGGAAAACTGGGCAAGATCTGCCGCTTCGATTGGCCTCTCTGTTGCAAAGTCTTATCCTCGAGGTTCCTCATGGATAGCGGACTTTACGCAGCCTGCACAGCTCTGATGGCGCGCACGGATGCCCTGGACACGATTGCGAACAATCTGGCCAACAGCAGCACAAGCGGATTTCGTGGGCGGCATACGACCTTCAGCTCGGTTCTGGCCGGCTCGGGACATCCTCTCGGCTCGCAGTTGAACCGGGCGACCAACAGCTACGGGCTGCTCGGAGGGTCGCACCTGGATATGCAGCCAGGCTCGCTCGAACCTACGGCGGGAGCGCTCGATGTGGGTATCGACGGGCCCGGCTTTCTGGTCGTGACCACAGCACGCGGAACGGCTTACACGCGCAGCGGAAGCCTGCAGATATCCTCCCGCGGGCAGCTTACAACATCTGCCGGAGATCCTGTCCTGGGGCAGGGTGGTCCGATCAACATTCCGCGCGGCTCTGCGGTCACGATCAGCCCGGACGGTACCGTCTCTGCCGATGGAGCCGTTGCTGGCAAGCTCCAGGTGATCGAATTTAGCGCCGGCGCCGATCCGAAGAGCCTGGGTGGAAGTTATTACAGTGTTGCGCCCAAGGACGCGCTCGCCTCGCCAACGTCCCACCTGCGGCAAGGGATGCTGGAAGGATCGAACGTGAATCCGGTCTCGAGCGTCATCGAGTTGATCAACGCACAGAGAGCGGCGGAGGGGATGCGCCATGCGCTCACCATGATCGACTCCCAAATCGATAAGACGGCGGCGCAGGATCTGCCGCGTGTCGGCTAACCGAGGTTTGTAGATTGACGAAAGGCCTGAAATGATTCGCGCCCTGTACACAGCCGCCAGCGGCATGACTGCCCAGCAACTGAACCTGGACAACATAGCCAACAATCTGTCCAACTCCAGCACCGCGGGCTTTCAACAGCGGCGCCTCGCCTTCTCCGACATGCTGTACCAGAATGCCGTGATGCCCGGCTCGGCAGCCACGCAACAGACCATCAATGCTGCGGGGCTGCAGGTGGGCCTCGGTGTACGTCCCACCACCACCGAGACCATTCAGACACAGGGCGACTTCAACACCACAGGCAATCCGCTTGACCTCGCCATCTCCGGGGCGGGATTCTTCCAGATCCTGCTACCGAACGGCCAGACCGGGTATTCACGTTCTGGATCTTTCCATATGGATGCCCAGGGCAACGTGGTAACCGGCGACGGGAACCCGGTACAGCCGGCGATTACGATACCGCCCAACGCAACCAACATCACTATTGGAAGTGATGGAACGGTAAGCGTCACGCAACCTGGGCAGCCGCAGGCCACCCAGATCGGCAACCTGCAGATGGCGCTCTTCATCAATCCCGGAGGCCTCAACAGCGTGGGCAACAACATCTACCTGGCGACCATTGCCTCGGGCGATCCGATCATTGGGACCCCCGGAGGGCAGGAAGGCCTCGGAACCATTCAGCAAGGCATGCTGGAGCAGTCGAACGTAAGCGTGGTGGATCAGTTCGTACAGATGATCGTCGCACAGCGCTCGTACGAGTCGAACTCACGCGTCGTGAAAGCTGCCGATGAGATGCTGCAGCAGCTCAATCAACTCGCGCAATAAGCACAAATATAACGAAGCAGGGATACCCTTGAACACCATCTGGAGCAGGCTTCTCAACAGATCAACGGCAGCAGATTTTTGGCGGCGGGCGTTCGCGACGGCGTGTCTTTGCGGCTCGGCGCTTCTCGCCACTCCCGCGCGCGCGCAGGCTGCGGAGCGTTTTCCGGTGGCGCCCAAGCAGGTGCTCTCAGCCATGCAGGCTCGGCAATGGTCAATAGACGGTGTGCAGGTGGCTATGCCGTCGATCACGTCCTCCGTCGCCAACCCGCAGCTGGAGGTACAGTCTGTCTCCGTGCTGGCTCCGCATCAGGCACGTCTGCGGGTGGCGTGCCGACTTCGCGCGGAGTGTCTACCGTTTCTGGCTTCGGTCGTCTGGCCGGAGCGGGCGGGTGGGCCTCCGTCCCCTTCCATGCTGGACGGAAGCGTCTCCGGCTCCGTGCTTCCATCGGTCTCAAGCAACGCCGCAAACCCGGTCCCCGGCTCCGGAGCAGCGCTAGGCGGAAGCCCGGCAGCGGGCGAATCGGTTCGGCCGGGATCGCCTGCCACTCTGACGCTGGAAGGCGGACGCATTCACATCAGCCTGCAGGTAGTCTGCCTGCAGAGCGGGTCCACCGGAGACTTGATTCGTGTCGCGAGCCGCGATCGCAAGCAGACCTATAGGGCGGAGATCCTCACACCCACATTGTTGAAAGGGCGGCTCTGAGATGAAGCAGACCACGCCGCTTCCTGTCCTCCTCAGCCTGCTACTGTTGCTGCCCATGCTGGGCGAAGATACGACCTTTGCCGGAATAAAACCACCCAGGAAGACCACGCAGGAGCTTCGCGCCGACTACCTCATGCACTTGCAGGAAGAGTACATGCCGCCGCCCGAGGCGCGAACCGTCGGCAGCCTGTGGTCGGCAGAGAATGCTCTCGGCGACCTCTCCTCCGACTACAAGGCACAGAACGTGAATGACACGATCGTCGTGCAGGTCTCCGTGCAGACCACGGCTGCCCAGTCCGGCAATGTCAACAGCCAGCGCACCTTCGCGACCACGTCCGGGATCTCCGGTATCGTGGGTGGAATTGCGACGCACGGCACCAATCCTCTGCTCAACGCGAACTCGGCGACCAGCCTGAAGGGTCAGGGACAGACCTCCTCGAACACCACCTTTCTTACCAGCCTGACGGGCCAGATCATCGCCGTGCTGGCGAATGGAAACCTGGTCGTCGAGGCCGAGCGGCAGATTGTGATGAACAACCAGCACGAAGACCTGGTTATTCGAGGCATCGTGAGGCCGGGGGACATCAGTTCCAACAACACTATCCCCTCCGCCGCACTCGGCAATCTTGAGATCGAGATGAAGGGCAAAGGCATCATCTCCGACAGCACCCGCTCCCCCAACCCACTCACCCGCGCCGTCCTCTGGCTCTTCGGATTCTGAACCCGATGCACCTCTCGTCCAAATCATCTCGCGGCGTTCGCTACAGTCTGACGCAAGCTCTCCGGCTTGCCTTGATCGCCCTCCTGCTCGTGCTGTATGCGCCAGCCGGTACTCCTGATCGAACGGTTCTGCTGCGCGACATCACCGATGTAGAAGGTGTGCGTGACAACCAGTTGGTAGGCTACGGTCTGGTGGTCGGGTTGCACTCGACCGGGGACAGCCAGCAGACCTACTTCACCGTGCAGACCCTGGCTAATGCCATGAAACGTATGGGAGTTCAGATCTCCCCCGTACAGGTTGTCGTGAAGAACGTCGCAGCGGTCTTCGTCACCGCCTCCCTGCCTGCTTTCTCCCGGCCCGGCATGAAGCTTGACGTAACTGTCTCCTCGGCCGGAGACGCGAAGAGTCTTCAAGGGGGAGTCTTGCTGATGACCTCCCTGCGAGGACCTGATGGACAGGTATATGCCGTCAGCCAGGGTCCGCTCGCGCTCGGCGGCTACACCGAGGGCGTCCCCGGAAACCTGAGGCAGGTCAATCACCCCACGGTAGGTCGCGTGCCCGAAGGCGCTATCGTCGAAAGGGCTACTTCCGTCGATCTGAGCCGGTTCAAGATGGTCGATCTGGTCCTGCGCAATGCCGACTTCACCGCCGCTCGAGACATGGCCGATGTGATCAACAAGTCCTTTCAGCAAGCAGTTGCGACCACGTTGGACGATCGTACCGTGCAGATCGATGTCGCTGCCTCCGGCGCTGAGTCTGTTCCCTTGCTCATCTCCCGTGTCCAGGGACTCGCCATCAGGTTTCACCCTCCCGCCAAGGTCGTCATCAACGAACGGACCGGCACCATCGTTATGGGTGGCAGTGTAACCCTGTCGCCCGTCTCCGTACTGCACGGCAGCCTGAGCATCGAGGTCGAGACAACGTATGCTATTTCGCAGCCCACGGCATTCAGCTCCGGTGGTACCACCCAGCCTGTAGCAAACACCTCGGTGGCCGTGAACGATCTTCCCGCTCAGTCCATCCGCCTCGAGAACGGTGCCAACGTAGACGACCTGATTCGGGGGCTTCACGCCATCGGTGCCACCTCGCACGACATCGTAGCCATCCTGCAGGCGATCAAAGCCTCCGGAGGCTTGCAGGCCGATTTGGAGGTGATCTAGTGACCATCGACACCGGAGCTAGCGGGCAGGTAGCGCAGGCCGGAGCTTCCGACGCCCAGACGCAGAGGCTTCTGACCCTCGCAAAGTCGGAGGCCTCTGCGCCGCGCGCTGCGGCCCAGGAGGTAGCCAAAGTAGCCAAGGCCGGTAAGGACTTCGAGTCCATCCTGCTCGGGACCTGGCTGCAGCAGGCAGAACAGAGCTTCGCCAAGGTTCCCGGAGGCGACGGCGACGATGACGATGATGATTCGGGCAAGGACCAGTTCCAGGGCATAGCCATGCAGGCGCTGGCCGGTTCCCTAACAGCCTCAGGCGGGATCGGGATCGCCAAAATGATCACCGCGCACCTCCGCTCCGCCTCACCCAAGCAGCCCGCTGAGCCATCGGCGGCGCCGAAAGAGGTGAAATAAGACGCGAGTTCCACACCTGCTTAGAGAAACCTGAGAAATCGATCTCTTCCGCTGAACAGATCTATCGGAGCTGCCGATAGAGTATTCGTTCTGAAGGAGGTCCGTTATGAAGATCGATCTTTACGGGTCAGCCAATACGGAGTCGACAAAGGAGCTGCAAACCACCACCCTTGCCAAATCTGCAGGGCCCAAGAGTCAGTTCAACACACAGAGCGCTACCCAGGACCAGGCAACACTCTCCTATGGCGCCGATTCTGTGCAGGCGTTGGCCACCACCGCATTGGGAGCTTCTAGTGCGAGAAGCGCCAAGGTCTCAATGCTGAAGCAAGCCGTCAATAGCGCTCAGTATCCACTGGACTCCGCCAAGATAGCCCAGGCAATCTCGAGCGCAGACGTATAGATATTGTGTCAAGAGGGACAGAGTGCATCGTTAACAATGGAAGAACACATGCAGAACAAAGCTTCCGAGCTAAACAACCCAACGCGTGACGCCGAGGAGTATATCGAGAATCTGCAGGCGCTTGGACAGGAGCTTGACCGGGCAATGGAGGCTATCGTGGCCGGCTCGCTGCCGCAGTTTGAGGAGAGCCTCTCTCGGCAAAGGACATCCTGCGCCAAGTTGACCCATATCGGAAGGCACTATGCCGAGCGTAAGGAGAAACATGCGGCGACCCCGGGCGATCCTATAAATCAGGATCTCGCCGACCGCCTCGCCGCTGCAGCACGGGAGCTGGGTCGGCTGAATCAGCGCTACTCTTTGCTCCTGAGACACTCCGGCGAAAATCTGAGAGTTCTCTCAGGACTCTTCCGCGGGTACGGCGGCCCACCCTCGCACGTTGGCAACGGCGCACAGAACAACCTTAGTACATGGTCCTGCGAACTCTGAAGGAGAGTGCCTCCAATGTCCAGTTTAAATACGAGCCTTTCTGTGGCAACCCAATCCCTGCTCGCACAGGAGCTGGAACTCCAGGTGACCAGCAACAACATCGCAAATGCGAATACACCCGGCTACACCCGCGAGACGGTGAGCCTTGCTGAAGCCAGCCCCACGCAAAGCGGAGCCGTAAGTGTAGGTAACGGCGTGAACGTGCAGGGCATACAATCCCTGCGCGATCAACTCTTGACGATACGCATTCAACAGCAGACCTCGCAGCAGAGTAGCGCACAGGCTCAGGTCAGCGCGCTTAGTCAGATCCAAACTCTCTTTCCGACTACCGGTGCCAGCCTGTCCACCGGCCTGTCTTCATTCTTCACCAGTCTGTCCGCACTCTCCACCGCTCCGACAAGCATTGCAGACCGACAGACCGTCATATCGGCTGCACAGACCCTTGTTCAGCAGTTCAACTCGATCGCCGCAGGCTTGAGCGGTCCGACGAGCGGTTTGGACACGAACGTCAAGACGGACGTCGCGCAAATCAATCAACTCAGCGCCCAAGCCGCCGGCTTGAACCAGCAGCTTGTGCAGCAGCGCGCCGCCGGAACTGACACAGGCACTGTCGGCGACCAACTCAATCTGGTGGAGGTGAAGCTGGCTGCTTTGACGAACCTCTCGGTCACGCACACGAATCAGGGAGATTCACTCACCACCGGGAACGGCACTCCACTTGTTCTTGGTACCCAGAGCTATTCGCTGCAAACAGCCACCGGTGTCGGCGGACAGTTGCAGGTGCTTGATTCCAACGGAACGAACGTGGGCGCCACAATATCCGGCGGGGACCTGGGTGGGACGTTGCAGGTGCGTGACTCGCAGATCCCGGCGCTCCAAAGCAATTTGGATCTTCTAGCTAACCAATTCGCCACAGCGTTCAATGCAGCTCAGGCGACTGGCTACAACCAGAACGGCACTCCCGGTACGGCGCTGTTTACCATACCTACGGCGGTAAGCGGCTCGGCCGCCGGCATCGCCCTCGCAACCACAGACCCTTCCGCAATTGCGGTCAGTTCTGACGGGTCATCGGGAAGCAACGGCAATCTTGCGAACCTCACTGCACTCCAAAACTCAGCGTTGGCCTCTGGGCAAAGCGCCACAAGCATGTCCTCCAATCTGGTGTATCAGATCGGCAGCCTTACCGCGAACGCGACCGCGGAGTCGAGTTCGATCGGCTCAAGTCTGCTGGCTCTGAACAATCAACAAGGCTCCGTCTCCGGGGTGTCCATCGACCAGGAGTCCGCAAACCTCGTCCAGTTTCAGCAGGCCTACCAGGCGGCGGCGAAGATCGTAACCACGATCCAGACCCTTATAGACACAACCATCAACATGATCAACTAAGGCGGGAGCACTATGCGCTTCAATCCGAACTTCAATGCTACGATCGTCAACGATATCCAGCAAAGTGACCAGAACGTGCAGACTGCGTTGCAGCAGGTTTCAACCGGTCAGAAGGTGAATCTTCCCTCCGATAATCCGGCAGCTTCAGCTGCCCTTCTTCAACTGCAAGCTCAGTCCGCGAATGTGGATCAGTACACCACCAATGCAAACTCCGCGCTTTCACAGGCGCAAAGCGCGGATTCGGTGCTTTCGTCCGTGGTTTCTCTGCTGAATCAGGCGATCACACTTGGTGTTGAAGGCGCAAACAGTACAAGTTCGACCGCCAGCCGGGCGTCCATCACAGCGAGCGTTCAAGGAATCCTATCGAACGTTGTCTCGCTTGCGAACACCACGTTGCAGGGCGTCTCGCTCTTCGGCGGCACGGTGAGCGGCACGGCAGCGTTCACCGCCAACCCGTCTTCCCCAACCGGCTATACCTACCAGGGCAATAGCAACGTTAACCAGGTTTCGGTGGGGGACTCCTTGAGCGTTCCGGCGAGCATCCCGGGCAATACGCTGTTTACCAACAGCAATGCAAGCGTACTTGGAGCGCTTAGTAATCTTGCATCCGCACTTACGAGCGGAACCAGCGCTACCATTGGAACTGCCACAACCGCCGTAACGGCCGCACTCAACTACGTTGCGCAACAGCATGTTGTATACGGCAATACTATCAACCAGCTCAATTCCCAAGAGTCATTCCTCTCGCAGGAGAAGATTACGTTGACCTCGCAACAGAGTTCGCTCGTGGGAATCGATGCAGCTACGGCTGCAGAGAACCTTAGCCAAGCCGAGACCAGTAATACCGCACTCTTCGCCGCCGCAGCCAAGGTACTGCAGAACAGCTTGCTAACCTATTTGAAGTAAATTGGCCTGGTACAACATGCAGGGACGAACGGGCCTCTCCCGTTCATGTACCACTTTCCTCGGCCTACACGCAGTGCTCCGCCCGTACTTCACACACGAGGAGCGCCTGCGTCCCCGGCTTATTCGCGAGCGATACCAAAGGTGTGGTTGGTCGGCTAGAAATGCTACATCGAGCAGGAGAAATTCGATCGCTCCACTGCGGTCTTCAGTTCGCTGTCTTTCGGTGAGGCTGCGGAAGAGTTGGAAGCATCTTTTCCGGAGCGCTCCGCCAGCGAGCTATCAATCTGCTCCCAGGCTTGACGAACCTCGAACACGGCTTGGCATTGATTGCGCAGGCTCTGCGGCGAAAGCTTGAATTGTGCTTGAAGAATCTGCCCTCGCACATGCGTGTAGAAGCGGCGGGTCTGGTTGGCCGTCTCGCCCCCGTTCTCCATATCGAGCATCGCATCCAGCTGCTGCAAGACTTTCAAGCCATGGATCAGGCGATCGCAACGGGTCTGAATGTCGTTCTTTTCCATCGCTTCGGCAGCTCTCCTGAGATCGCCGATAAGGCAGTCGTGCAGTGCGACTACCAACCCGACGACCGACGCTTGTTGCGTCACCGAACGCCTGTACTCGAGAGATGCAATCTGGCTTGTCATATAAGTTACGGTGTGGGATTGGTCATGTTGGGATAGAGCAGAGCTTGGATCTGCTTGAGTTGTTGGGGCAGTTGCTGAATCGCGATATCAGCCGCGTTGTACTGTGCTGTCAGGATGGTCTGTTGCGATGTGAGATACAGTTCGAGCGTATTTGTCTGATTGGTGAGGTCCTGATTCTCACTGCTGATGCTTTTAAGGTCGACGGTAAACGCTCCCTGCGTTGGGTCCGTATAGGTGTTGAGCGCTGCTGTGACCGAAGCCGCGAAGCCATTCCCTGCAACGCCCTGGAAAAACTGCATCACCGCGCTGTTGTTGGTCTGGATCGCAATACCGAGTGCCGTTGGATCGAGCACCAGTGTTCCGTCCGCCTGCGTCGAGATCCCCAATGAAGTCAAGGTAGAAGCACTTCCACTGCTTGCCAGATAGTTGGATGCGGCAAGTAGTTGAGTTTGCAAGCCTTGAATTGTACTGTCATTTTGAAGTGTTCCCGCTGTGTTGGTCGCCTTATTGTAGGTGAGCTGCGAGTTTACATCGGTGATAAGGGTATTGTAGGCGGAGACGAAATTGCCGATCGATGAAGTTATCGAGTTTGTATCCGGTGCGAGAGCCAATCCTATCTGAGCGCCAGCCGAAGCACCTTGGAGGTTCAACGTCACGCCGCTGATTGCGCCGGTAACGCTATTGGAGGCGCTTGTAATGGGAACGCCGTCGACAGTGATGGACGCATCTGTACCTGTATTCGCGCGCGAGAACGCAAGAGTGGAGCCGTTCGTAACGGAGATGTCTCCTGCGGCTCCGGACGAATTCGAGACGAGAGAGAGGCGCGCACCGCTGCTGTCGGTGATGACGTTGGCAGTGACTCCTAGCGCCCGGCTGTTGATGGAAGCCGCAAGCTGATCGAGTGTATTGACACCGCTCCCGACCTGGATCGTGGTCGTGGTTCCTTGTGCTGTGAGGCTGAAGCTTCCCGCTGGGAGTAATGCGGAACTACTGCTCTCCGTGGCGCTATACCATGACCCGGTGGATGCGAGATTGTTGATCGCGATCAGATGACTGCCTGGGCTCGTACCAGCGGCTGCTGTGGCTGTAAGAAGGTTAGCGTTGGAGCTTGTAGCGGAGATGGCGCTGAGAGCGCCGGCGGAACTCTGGAGCGCATTGAGCGCGTCGCTTAAGTTCGAGGATTCAGTCTGCAGCTGGTTAATAGCCGAGGTCTGATTCCCCAGAATCGTCTGCTGAGCCTGCCAGCCCCTCTCGGGTGCGCGATCCGCGTAAAGAATCGAATTCACTGCGGAGGTGACATCGATTCCTGTCGAACCTCCAAGCGCGGTCAGTACGGAGTTGAGTGTAGACGTTGTACCCATGCGAGCCAAGTCTCCTTGCTGGTGACGCTGCCGTGAAAACGAAACAAGTGACAAGCGGCTGTCGGTTCCGGCTTGACGGGCAAGCTAAGTGGAAGGGAGAGGACCGCTGTATTTGCTTGCAGCGGCCCTCGTCATCGCTTACTGGAGCAGCTTGAGCACGGACTGTGCCTGCTGATTGGACTGCTGCAGAGCTGAGATACCGGTCTGCTGGAGGATGCTGTACTTGGTGTCGTTGGCGACCACCGTGCTGATGTCAGCCGAGGTGATGTTGCTCGACGCGCTGACCAGGTTCTGGGACTCATTTGTGTCAACTGTGGAGGCCGCCTGCAGCTGCTCCACCGTAGCGCCGAGCGTGCCACGTTCCTGCGAGATGGTCGAGATCGCCGCAGTGATGGCTGTGAGCGCGGTTGCAGCCGAGGCCGTAGAAGTCAGGGTAGAAGTATTCAAGGCAAGTGCCGTCGTGCTGATGCTGCCCACAGTGGTACCGATGTTTATGGTTCCATTGGCAGTTCCGTCGCTCGTGAATGCGGAGATTGAGGAGCCGAAGAGGGCCGTACCGTTGAAGTTGGTGGAGGTGTTGATGTTTCCGATCTGCTGCAGCAGCGCCTGAAACTCACTATTGATCGCGGTGGCCTGGGATGTGCTCAGCCCTGAGCTAGAGGCCTCGGTTGCCAGAGTGATCGAGCGGTTTAGCAAGGCCGTAACCTGGGCGAGCGCTCCATCCGCCGTCTGCAGTCCTCCCACGGCATTGGTGGCGTTTAGCGAAGACTGGTCCAGAGCGGCAACATTGGCATTTAGACCGTTTGAGATGGCCAAGCCCGCCGCATCATCAGCGCCGGAGTTGATGCGAGAACCCGTCGAGAGCTGTTGCAGACTCTTGTTGGCGGCTGCGGATGTGATGGCAAGCTGATTTTCTGCCTGGAGAGCGGAGATGTTGTTCAAGATGCTCAGTGACATGATTATTGCTCCTTGGTCGTTCGTGATGGCTGAGTTCATCTGCCGCCGCCGAGCATCGCTCTTGAGGGCACGTCAGCTTGTTGTACTAGCACTATCGGCACGAGCCCCGATTTTGTTCAATAGAGGTCCTGCAGGGCCTCTACCCTTCGCATCACACGGCAACCGAGCAGCAAGAGTCGCAGCCAACCGGCTCTCATCAAATCCTAATTCTTAGAATCGTCCCGTACCTCACGTATAGGGTTGCGAAGAAAAGGGGCCTTTCCGTCGAAATTTGCCTCGACTACACTCCAATCCCCACCCAAATTCTGGCCATATAAATGCACGCTTGAAGAGCGACGTACCACCTTCATGAGCAAACGAAGAATCGATAAGAGTACGTTTTTGGGACTCCTGGTAGCACTCTCCGGAATATCAGCCGGATTGATGCTCGATGGAGGCACCTTGGCGCAGATCGTGCAGCCTACCGCGGCTCTCATTGTGCTCGGCGGCACCCTTGGCGCGCTGCTACTTCAGTTTCCAATGTCAGACATATTAGTGGCCGCACAGCATCTACGTCACGTGCTGCTCGAATCGGAGACAACGAACTCCGAAGTCGTAGAGCAGATGGTCTCCTTGTGCTCACAGGTTCGCCGCCGCGGGATGCTTACTTTGGACGCACAGCTTGAAGAAGTGCAGGACCCATTCCTGCGCAGAGCTCTTACGTTAGCCGTCGATGGCGTGGAGGCGCGCGAGATACGAGAGGTGCTGGAACTCGAGCTCTGCCGTATGGAAGAAGAGCAGGAGTGCGCGCCGCACGTACTCGAGGCCGCAGGGGGGTTCTCTCCCACGCTTGGGATCGTCGGCGCCGTTCTTGGATTGATCCAGGTGATGCAGCGGATGGACAACATCGGCGCAATCGGAAAAGGTATTGCGGCTTCGTTTGTCTCTACGTTATACGGCATCGGCATGGCGAATCTTCTCTTCCTTCCACTCGCCGGTAAGCTCCGTATCCGAAGTCGGGAACGACAAGTGAAACGTGAGATCGTGCTTGAGGCTGTCACCGCTATGGTCGAAGGCATCGGCTCTCTCGGTCTGCGACAGAGGCTGCAGGCCTATGTCGTGCAGCAGCGTGGCGAAGCTCAGGAACTGCCCGTCCGAGAGGTTGCCACAAGGTGAGAAGAACCTATGGCAGGCGGCCAGCTCGCAGAGTGCAGACCCTGCCTTCGCAGGATCGCTGGCTGCTCTCCTATGCCGACTTCGTGACGTTGTTACTTGCCGTCTTCATCGTTCTATTTGCTTCTTCTTGGCAAAATGGACCCTCGATCCGACGGGTCTCGACAGCAATTCACTCCGGCTTCGACTCGCTAAGCGCAGCTCCGGCACAACGGCCGAATCTACCCGTTACAGACCCGAAGATGAATCCGACTCAAAGTACTCCGGCGGCCAGCGCAGTGCCTTCGCAACTGGATACGACCGAGCTAAGCCGTCAGCTTCAGACTGTCCTCGGGGATGCGATCAGCAAACAGCAGATCGTTCTTCAGACCACCCCGGACGGTCTGATCGTGAGCCTGCGGGAGCTAGGCTTCTTCGAGTCCGGTAAGGCTACGCTGCTGCCGGGTGCGGCCGACAAGCTCAGGCGCACCGCGGACGTTCTGAAGCAGCACGGCCTCGAGGTCAGGGTGGAGGGGCACTCCGACGATCAACCGATTCACACGCAGTCCTTTCAGTCCAACTGGGAGCTTTCCACCGCGCGCGCCACGAACGTGCTCTCCTTGCTGCTTCAGACTGGCTTCCCGGCGGTGAAGCTCTCCGTCGCCGGGTATGGCCCGTACCATCCAGTCGCCGACAACGCCACTTCGTCGGGACGCGCCATGAATCGCCGAGTGGATCTGGTCGTCGTCGCGCCCAGAACGGCCGCTCCGCTAGCCACGACAGCGCGCTAACCAACCAGGGGCTTTCGCCGCCAAGCGTGAGTCTAGGGGGAGCTAGGGAGGAGTTCGCCGGCGTCTGGCATCCCAAGGGCGATAACGCGGTTGCGTCCAAGATCCTTGGCGCGGTAGAGGGCCCGGTCGGCGAGTGCGACCAACTCCATGACGGGCTCTCCCGCGTTGGGCACGCGGCAGGCTGCGCCAGCGCTGATGGTCTGGACGCCGAGTTCGCAGCCGCGGTGCGGAAGCCTCATCGCAGCTACACTGGCACGGATCTTCTCGGCGAGCTCGAGGGCGCTTTCAAGGCTCGTGCCGGGGGAAATGACGGCGAACTCTTCGCCTCCAAATCGTGAGGCGAAGCCGGCCGTGGACTCGATGGCATCGGTGATGCTGCGGGCGATGCAGCGGAGGCACTCGTCCCCGCCTACATGACCGTAGATGTCGTTGTAGCTCTTGAAGAGGTCCGCGTCGAGCAGGATCAAGGCTAGAGGCTGACGGAGCACCTTGGCATCGGCCCAGCTCTGTTCGAGCGTCACATTGAAGGCGCGGCGATTGGCCAGGCCGGTAAGTTCGTCGCAGTTCGCAAGCCGCCGGTACTGAGCTTCACTCTCTTCGAGAGAGTGCTGGAGGGCGGTACGCTCCTCAAGCAGCGCGGCGACAGGGAAGCTGGTGAAGAGGGCAACAGCGAGAAATATCTGCGCAATGACGATGCGGTGGAGCAGCATATGCTGGCCCGGGATGAGCATGAGCGGGCCGTGGCCGGAGATGGTAAGCGAGACTGCCTCGAAAGCGATGATGAAGATGGTGAGGACGGTGCCTGGGAATCCGAGTCTGAAGATGACCAGCAGAAGCGCCGGGAAGATGAAGAAGGCGAGCGGGTCGGCTTCGTGGGTGAAGACCAGCAGGCCGGTGACAGTAGGGATGGCTAGCATGGCCAGGGTTCGCGGCAGATGGGCGGGGCGCAGCATGGTGAAGAACCCGGGGCGCTGCAGCATGAATACAAGGGGGGCGAAGATGGCCATGCCCAGCATGTCGCCCAGGTACCAGGTGCGGAACAGGGTAAGAAAATCGCCTGCGTTGACGAAAAGCAGCGTCCAGAGGGCTCCCAGGGCGCTCGTGAGCGCGGCTGCCCCGACTACGGAGACGAGGAGAAAGCCGATGAGAGGACGGCGTTTGGAGAGGTCCACGGGCAGGCCGAACCAACTTGACAGGACGACTGCGGAGGTGGTCACTTCGATGGAATTGGCGCCCGAGACACCGATGGCGATGCGGAAGGGATCTCCATACAACATGTCGGCCGCAGTGTCCGCGACGAGTCCCGCTAGGAAGTAACCCAGCCACTCGCGTCGCGGCCGGGTGAGGATGAAGCCCAAGAGCATGCCGTTGGTGAGCCAGATGGTGGCTACGCCTTCGGACTGGCGGGAGAGCGCGATGCCAAGGTAAGAGAAGAGGCAGAGGACAGCCAAAGTGAGCAGCAGACGTATCCCGTTCGGGCCGCGCCACGTATTCCGATCCCATGCGCCGCTCCAGCGGTCGGAGGGCCGGCCCGGGGAGAGGGATTCAATCGGGTAGGAACTTGGCGGAAGGTGGACGGCAGATGGAGACACTTCATGCGACGCCGCCCTGGCAGCGCTCACGCCGACTCTAATACCTCTCTTTTGGAATGCCTGGGGCACCCTGGTTTGGACTCCTCTGCAAGTGTCCTGCCAGTGTAGCCGTAAAGTCTAAATTGCAAACTTTTTTTCGTATTACGTTCGTAAGCAGCCTAGGCGCAAGTTACGAAAAAGGGCTGATCGTCTCGCCTCGCGCCCCCTTTTCGGGAGATTACTTGCGCATGAAGTCGACCGTGACGATGGTCGCTACTTCAACCGCATGGCCGTTCAAGAGGTACGGGCGGTAGCGCCAGCTGCGGACTGCATTGGAGGCGGCGCCCCGCAATAGGTAGTGGCCCTTGATGACGTGTACGGACTCGACGGTGCCATGCTTCGAGATAATGGCCTGCAGGACGACCGAACCCTGGAGATGAGTGAGTCCAGCCATGCGGGGGTAGTGGGGCGGGGTCGAGGCGATGAGGTTAGCGGCCATAACACCCGAGGAGACGGTGACCAGATTGGCTCTACCCGGGGTGCCATGGCCGAGATCGGGGGCAAAGGCGGAGCTGCCACGGTGGTCGAGACTCCTCGCAGATGCGGAACCCGCGTTCGCAGGGCGTGGTTCGCTGGTTCCCAGGCCGGTGTTCTCCGCCTGAAGACCATCTTCTTCAGCGGTTCGACCAGCCGCTTCTTGAATTCCAGCGCCTTGGCCTCCGAGGTCTGTGGCACCAGGACCCTTACCCTCGCTGGGACTGGGGCCGAACGTCTTCTGGGAGCCTGCAGATGGCTTTGCATAGCTTCCGGCGGCTGGAGAACCGCCGTTCTGAACCCTGCGCCCACTCTGAGCGGTACTTGCGCCCGAGCGCGTCGAGGTTTGCGAGATACCTGGCTGCAGCGACGGCGGCAGAGTAGGGTCGGCAGGAAAGTTGAGGGTTCGGGGCATGGTCTGGGCGCTACGCTGCTCCAGGCTGGGACCGTGAACGTCGGACGTGGCACCACCCTGATGCAGCAGGATCATGGCCCCGCCACAGAGGGCGAGGAGTACAGGTACTGCGGCGATCCATGCCTTCCTTCGGTCAAGCCCGCGTGGGAGCCGGGAACTCCCATTTTGCTGGTCGCCGCGTCCAGCTTCTGCGCCCATCGCTCCACTGGTCTCTGCACCCGCCCCGGATGCGAGACGAAGACGCCGTGGACTGGAGGACAGCCCGCTTCGTGCAGGGCTTGCCGCGGGCCGTGCCTTCGCCGCGAACCATGCGCGGAAGGGGGTCCGGTTGTCATCGGCAGGCGTCTCCGGCCCAGAGGAGGCCTCAGTCGTTCCCTCGGAGGCCGAAGGAACGGAAGGCCCGGGGAGAGGCATCTCCGGAGGCGCTGTTGTACTTGAATCTGGGCGTAGAACTGGGCTGGGCTCGATGTCCTGGCGCTGTAGCTCAGGCTCCTGCCCGGTTTTAGGTTTGCGCCAGGAATCTCGCAGCCGGGAGGTGAGGTGCTCGAGATGTGGCTCGATCCTCTCCATCTTGCTCTCGATCTCACCCAGGTGCAGTCTCAATTCGTGCCCGCTGATCTCCAGGCGGGAGAGTGCCTCATCGATCTGCCGATTGCCCTGATATGGGGTAGAGCCGCTCTCGAACTCCCGGTCCACGTTCCGGTCCACGCTGGAGGTCGCGTGGTCTGTCACCTCGTCGATGGGATCGCAGGCCGTCTCTTCCGGAAGCCCCGACGAACTCTTCGGCTCGATAATCCCGTCGGAGCGAGCTCCGAAGACCCCATCCAACCCGCGGGAGGATGTTGCCTTGGAATCGGAAGGGGCGGCTGAGAGGGCCGAGGAAGGTGCGTTCGAGAGGGGAGCCAGGGCTTCGAGCGCCGTGTGCATGGTGCTGGCGCGGGGATCGTCGTCCGCGAGATCCGGGCCGCTTACGCAGCGTATAGCTGTATCCAGTGCCTTATGTCGGGAAAGCGACATACGCCCCTGCTGGGGAGCTGCATCGACCAAGGCCCAGAAGTCCATGGCGAAGTAGGCGTCGCGCTCGAGTTTGTCACGGAATTCATGGAGCGCCTCAGGCGAACCGGTGCGCACCTGATGCATGTCGAAGACACTCTCGAATCGCCGGAGACACAGGACCGCGGGGTCGGGGACCCCGTGCGCGTTCGGAGCGGAGGTCATATTGTTTAGTGTGATGCACCCTACAGCTCTCCCGGTTCGCTGCTGGCACGAATCGCTTGTACTTGGAATGCCTGGACCTTTGCGCCCTGACGCCTGAGATGCCCGATCTGCGGAGGGAGACGGCCTGGCCGGGAGCAGGCCTCCGCGCCATGGATGCTCGCCAGACTGCATCCTCGCTACAATGAGAAGACAAACACGCCGAGGTAGCCTAAGCGCATGACCTGGTTTAAACGTGAAGATCACAGGATCGTCAACGACTCCGAGAAGACGGTGCGCACTGAAGGCCTGTGGATCAAGTGCGAAAGCTGCAAAGAGGTGATCTGGAAGGCCGATCTGGAGGCTAACCTGCAGGTTTGCACACGCTGCGGACACCACTTCCGCATCGACGCGCGGGCGCGAATTGCGAGCCTGCTGGAGCCGGGCTATGAGCTTGTGGATATGGAGCTCCGCTCGACCGACCCGCTGAACTTCACCGACCTGAAGCCCTACAAGCGCAGGCTGGAGGAGGCTCAGAAGAAGACCGGGCTGAACGACGCTATCGTCAATGCTACCGGCAAGTTAGCGCATCACGAGGTGGTGCTTTCGGTGATGGAATACGGGTTCATAGGAGGCAGCATGGGGGCGGTGGTGGGGGAGACGATCGCGCGCGCGGTGGACCGTTCCCTGGCGACGCGTCACCCGCTGGTCATCGTTGCGGCTTCGGGTGGGGCGCGGATGATGGAGGGGATTGCGAGCCTGATGCAGTTGGCCAAGATCTCCTGCGGTCTGGCGCGGCTGGACGATGCCGGAATACCGTATATTTCCATTCTGACCGACCCGACGACGGGCGGGGTGACGGCGAGCTTTGCCATGCTGGGGGACCTGAATATCGCGGAACCTGGGGCGCTGATAGGGTTTGCGGGGCCGCGGGTGATCGAGCAGACCATCCGCCAGAAGCTGCCGGAGGGCTTCCAGCGGTCGGAGTTTCTGCTGCAGCATGGATTTCTGGACGCGATCGTTTCGCGGCGGGAGATGAAGGGGTATCTGGTCGAGACGCTCTCGTGGATGACGGGAGTGGTGGCCGCGCCGGTGCTGGCCGCGCCTTCCGGGGACCGGGATGAAGTGGACGGACCTGGCTTGCCGGTGGCTCCATGATATTGAAAATAAAGGGAAAAGTAAGCGCTGGGCAAGCTGCGGAGCAGGAGTTCGGCGGCGTTTTGCGCAGGTGCGGGGCGGCAGGGGAAGGGT
>CAXTPY010000011.1:0-26540 GCA_964246195.1 uncultured Acidobacteriaceae bacterium
GTCCAATACACCGCGGCCAATACCGAAGTCCGGACCTAAAGTATCTACTTCGAAGACTTTGCGCGAAATCGAGGGGGGTGGGGGGGGTACCCCAGCAGCGCCACCGCCCAGGCAATCTATCCGTGTCCCCAGCCATCATGCACGCAACCAGGAGCCTCTATGCCGTTCCCCATAAAAACCTGCGCCCTCTGCTCGGAGGAGTTTGAATTGAAGCCCGATAAGCCCGGCTTCGCCAACCGCTGCCCCCAGTGCAGCGCCCCAGAAGCAGACCCCGAACCCGGCACCCCCAAGCAGAGAATGGACGCCGACGAGCGAAAATCCGCCTCCGAAGCCAACGAATCCAGGCGAAAAGCCATGCGTGAACTCCTCTATCGCAAGGACAGCTAGAGCCGCGGCGCAGTGGGTAAAGAGTCGCCCTCGATTTTTGTTGTCCTTCCCAAAGGAAATCTGCGGTTGCAGGCTCTACACCATCAGGCGGATTGCCATAACCCTCGGCAGACAGGAAGGCAGGACCTTGTGCCTATCGCTCAACTGACGGTAGAGATAGAGATACACCACGCCCAGAGCCTCAAAGACAGGCGCCGGGTGGTGCGTTCCGTGAAGGACCGCGTACGGCACGGGTTCAACGCCTCGATAGCCGAACTCGATGAGGGTGTGGCGTGGAACCGAGCGACCTTGGGGGTGGTGGCTATCTCCAGCAGCCACAGCTACTTAGCGGGCCAGATGGAAGAGCTCGAAAAAGCCGTCCGCAAATTTTGCGTGGCTCTGGGCGCGGAGGTTGTGGACTCTTTCGTGGAGTTTTACGGAGTGTAGACGGTGCAGCCCGCGGCCCATCGCCTGGGTTTTTCGCCGCCTCCTGGACGCGGATGCGGTGCAGAATGCGGTGTTTCGTGCGGCCATCGCGGCGCATTTGCTATGCTAGGAAGTTCAGACCAGAGCCACGACATGCCGGAACCCCGCGCCAGAACCCATCACCGCAACCGCGTCGCCAACACCTTCTCCGAAGAGATCGGGGCCATGCTCGAAGGTGAGCTCTCGGACCCCCGCATCGCCCCCAGCTACGTCACCGAGGTCGTCCTCGCGCCCGGAGGCAAGACCGCCAAGATCTACGTCGCCGTGCATGGAGACGAGGCCGAGGAGGAGGAGACGCTCGCCGGCCTGACCACGGCGCGCGGCTTCATACGGTCGCAGCTGCGCGAGCGCATGGGGGTGCGGCACGTCCCCGAGCTGGCCTTTGCCATCGACCGCTCGCAGAAGGTCTCGGGCCGCATGGAGGAGCTGCTGGGCAGAATGAAGAAGCGGGAGAAGAGCCGCGAGAGGACTCGGGAGGCGCAGCTTCCGGCCCAGACGAATTCAACCTCCTGAACGCGGCATGTGAGAGCGGGAGCGGAAGAGCGGAGACGCACGACCTGAAACCCGGCATCGGGATTTCGCTCTCGAAAGACGATCAAGCAGGAGATGAAGCTTCAAGGATGAAGATCGAACGACGATGATCGAGACTTGCGACAAGACGACGGCGGGAGAGGCCGCAATCCCTGCGGAGCTGGCGGAAATACTCGATGCCATGCGCGCCGGCGGACGCTGGATGGTGACCTCGCATGCGCGTCCGGACGGCGACGCGGTGGGGTCCGTGCTGGCGCTCGGCGCCGTGCTCGAACAGCTGGGCTGCGAGGCCGAGATCGTGCTCGCAGACCCCGTGCCGTACATCTACCGCAAGCTCCCAGGAGTAGGACGTGTGCAGGTGCGGCCTTCGCTCGGTGAGGACGCGAGACCTGTCGTCGTTCTCGAGTGCGATAGCACGGAGCGCACAGGGTTGACCGGCTTCGGCGCGCGAGAGGTCATCAACATCGATCACCACGCCAGCGGACGGAACTTCGCATCGCTGAACTGGATCGACGACGACGCCTGCGCGGTGGCGGCGATGGTGTACAGGCTGGCGGTGGCCTCCGGCGTCGAGATCACGCGGGAGATGGCCACATGTCTTTACACAGCCGTCCTCTCCGATACCGGATCGTTCACCTATCCCGGCACGGGCGTGGCGACCTTCGCCATGGCCGGGGAGCTGGCGCGGCGTGGAGCGAACCCCGTGGCGATTGCGCGGGAGCTCTACTTCTCGAACCCGGAGAGCAAGATGCGCCTGCTGGGCCGGGCGCTGCTGACGCTGCGCGTCGAGGAGGGCGTGGCCTGGGGCTGGGTAACGCAGGAGGCGATGCGCGAGGCCCGCGCGGAGACGGAGGACTGCGAGGGCGTGGTGAACTACCTGATCGGTATCGATGGGGTGGAGTGCGCGGTGTTTTTGCGGGAGATGGACGACGAGCGGAGCTTTCGGCTGAGCGTGCGCAGCAAGGGCAAGGTGAATGTGGCGGAGGTCGCGGAGGGTTTTGGAGGCGGAGGACATCGCAGCGCGAGCGGATGCGTGCTCGAGGGTCCTCTGGAGAGCGCGCTCGAGCGCATCGTGAGCGAGCTTCGGCGCAGACTGACGGCTAGACCCCGGAGCGAGGAGTTTTGACCGCAGGGCTCTGATAGGCTGGGACGGCTCAGCTTGCCCGAACTCAGCTTGCCACGATCTTGCCAAGATAATGATGGATGACACGCAATCCGCCACGGCCGATCGGGGGAGCGAACACGCCTCGCCGAGGTGGTTCGTCCGGTTGTGGACGGAGCCCAGGCTGGCCAGCGCGCGCGAGCTTCTGGTGTTGTTCCTGGTGTCGTTCTTCGTGCTGCTGTATGGCCTGGTGCCGCTCTTTGGGGGAGACCGGCTGGGGCTGGTAGGCGCGGATGAGCCTCGCTACGCGCAGATCGCGCGGGAGATGCTGAAGGCGCACACCCAGGCCTGTCAGTCTGTCCATGCCGACATCGTGCCGCGGCGCCTGGATCATGCAGCCTTGGCCTCCTCCTACCATTGCCTGGTGACCGGGACGGTGACCCCGATTCTGTATGGGCGGCCGTGGCTGGAGAAGCCCGCGCTCTACTACTGGCGAACCATGGGGTTCTTCGAGGAGTTCGGCGTCTCGGACTGGTCGGCGCGGCTGGCGTCAAGCTCCGCTACCTTCGCGCTGCTGGTGCTGGTGTATCTGCACATGCGCCGCTTCCGGCCGGGGGGCCACCTGGACGCGGCGCTGATCACGGCTACCTGCGTGGGCATGGTGGGGTTCGCGCGCGGGGCCTCGACCGACATGCAGCTGGCCGCGCCCTTCTGCATCGGGATGCTGGGCTGGTATGCGTGGTACGAGACGGGAAAGAAGTTCTGGCTCTTCGACCTGTACTTCTTCGGGGCGACGGCGACGCTGGCTAAGGGACCGGTGGCTCCCTTCCTGGCGCTGACGATCATCGTGCTCTTTCTGGGGCTGAGAAAGGAGTGGACGGCGCTGCGGCGGACCATCTGGATGCCGGGCGTTCTCCTGTACATGGCGATGGTCCTGCCATGGTACGTGGCGGTGCAGAAGAAGAATCCCACCTTCTACAGGCAGTTCTTTCTCGAGCACAACCTGGAGCGATTCGCGACGAACCGTTACCAGCATCATCAGCCTCCCTACTACTACCTGGTGGTTCTGGTAATCGCGTTGATGCCGTGGACGTTCATCTCCCTGCGCGCCCTGGTGGACGCGGTGCAGCTCTCGATTGCGGAGTGGAAGGTGCGGCACAAGCCGCAGCGCTACCTGGGGCATGTGCGGGCGGGGGACGCATTTCCGGAGTTCCTGGTGCTATGGGCTCTCTTTCCGATCGTGTTCTTTTCCTTCTCGGGGTCCAAGCTGCCAGGTTACATTCTGCCTTCGCTTCCTCCGATCACCATTCTGGCGGCGGATTACCTGAACCGGATCCGGTCGGAGGGATTGCCCCATTGGCTGCTGGTGGCGCATGCGGCCCTGTGCGCGTCGCTGATGTTCGTGCTGGTGCTGGCACCGCAGCATATGAAGTACGAGACGCTGGTGCCCTCGCAGGGCTGGCTGGTGGGAGCCTTCCTCGCCGCGGCAGCCATGGGCGTAATGGTGGTGGCAATGGTGCGCAGATGGGGCATAGGCGCGGTCTGCTACGCCACGCTGCTGCCCGTGCTGGGCAGCCTGGTGTTCCTGCTGGGGTTCTACGGCAAGGAGCTGGACCTGAACTACTCGGCGCGGCCGCTGGCACGGGAGATTGCGGCGGAGGCACCCGGGGAGCTGCTGGCGGTGGACGATGTGCGCCGGGATATCGACTACGGCCTGGCGTTCTACAGGGACCAGGAGCCGGTGCACTACGAGACCGACGGGGTCCCAGCGGAGACCCATGTGCTGGTGCTGCGAACACGGGATGTGGGCAAACTGCCGGAGCTGCTGGCGGGCCGGGTGTATGAGCCTCTCTTCCTATACGACGCGCAAGGGCTGGAGGTCTACCGCGTGCTGGCCAAGCGGCCGGTGACGCGAAGGCGGTAGACCCGGTGGGAGGGCGGGGTCAGGACGGCCAGGCTGTGCCTGGAAGTAGGGTTTTCTTCAGCATTTTAGTTAGTAATCGGTTATCAGTTACCGAGTAACTAACTTATGTACTAACTACTAACAGAAATTTAACCACTGCACCCTGGACAGCCTATTTCGCTCGGCATAAGGTGGCTTCTGCTGAGGCTCCCAGACACGAACGTGAGCCAAGTTTCAGAGTACGTGCCAGACGCTGGAGAGAGTAGGCAACACTTGTTTCGCTGGGACCTTGCTCCCGCCCTAGACCAAAAAATCCCGGAGACCCCTCATGACCGCAACGTCGTGTTTTAAACGATCTCTTGCCCTTTTGGCGATCTGCTGTGCTTCGATTCCTGGAGCCAAGGCAGCGCCGTACACTGCGACCGGCAGCTTGGCTGCCGACAACTCGGTGTTTACCTACACCTTCACCAGCACTTCCACACAGAACTACAACTTCTACACGACCTCCTATGGCGGAGGCATGAACGCGAACGGCACGTTCACGGCAGCGGGCGGATTCGTTCCGGTGCTTACGTTGTTCTCGACGACGACGGGGGCTCCGCTGGGCTTCGGCGGCGGCACTGCGATGTGTCAAGGGTCGGCGATCGCCGATCCGATAACCGGTCTATGCGAGGACGCCAATTTCTCTCTGACCCTCGCGGCGGGGGCATACACGCTGGATCTGACGCAGTTCCCGAACGTCGCTCTCGGCAACCTGAGCGCCGGTTTTCTGGCGGGGACGGACACAAGCTTCACCGGGACCATCTGCGGCACATCGGGGCAGTTCCTTCAGACCGACGTAACGCCCTGCGTGCAGCGGAACTCGAACTTCGCGCTGAACGTGACTTCGGCGTCGCCTGTTCCGGAGCCGCCGAGTTGGCTGTTTGTGCTGCCCGCAGCGGCCGCCTTCGCTGTCTTTGGACGACGTCAGCTTGTGTAGGGACGCCGCGGTATGCTCCGCCGCGTCGAGCCGCAGCTCAACAACTTTGCAGCAGCAACCAAGTATCGGGAGAACACAATGCCTAAGTCATTGATCGACGATGCCTTTGAAGCCTCGCCAAACCGCCGCAGTTTTCTGAAGACGATCGGAGTGGCCACCGCAGCGGTGGGCGCCATGTCGCTGACCGGCGCCACGCCTGCGGAGGCGCAGACGACGACTGAGATCAGCATCCTGCAGTTCGCGCTCAATCTCGAGTATCTTGAAGCTCAGTTCTATACATATGCCGCCTATGGCACGAATATCACGAACTTCGGCATCGGCCTGGACGGTCTTGCGAACGGGTCGAATCCTCCGTCGGGCGGGTACACGATAGGAGGAAGCAAGGTGAGCTTCTCGAACAATCTGGTCTTCACGCCGGAGATTGGCGCGCAGATCGGAGCGGATGAGCGAGCGCACGTGATGCTGCTGCGGGGCTTGCTGGGCGGCCAAAAGATCGCGCAACCGAACATTAACCTGAACGCGCTGGGCTTCGGATTCGGGAACGAGAGCGAGTTCCTGAAGCTGGCCCGGATCTTCGAGGATATCGGTGTTTCGGCCTATGCGGGTGCGGCGGGTTCGCTCACCACCTCGGCCGTGATTACGTACGCGGCGCGGATTCTGGCGGCGGAGGCCGAGCATGTGGGCACGATTCGGACGCAGATTGCGCGGCTGAACGTGCAGACCGCGGCGCTCGATGGCGCGGACCTGATTCCTCCCCCCAGCGGGAGCCAGACGCAGTATCTCTCGCTGAATACGAGCAACGGGCTGCCGGCGATCAGGACGCCGGGGCAGGTGCTGTACCTTGCGTATGGGATGATGGCGAATGCGAGCCAGGGAGGCTTCTTCCCGACGGGCGTAAATGGAGCTCTTACCATGAGCACGGCGGCGGCGACTTCGGCGAATCTGTCGTAAGCGCAAGTCGAGACATGGGCGCCGTGAATCGCCGCAGTACGGGCGGTTCACGGCGTTTTGTTTGCGAGGTGGACAAAAGGCCGGTGCGGAGATGTGGTAGCTTGCGGTGATACCACGTTTGGGTCGAGGTGAGGTTTTGAACGGAGCTTGGGTGCGGCGTTGCGGGCTGGTGTGTGTGTTGGCGGGCGCCGGCGCGGCGGGAGCGCAAAGTACGGCGGCGAAGTATCCGGAGTATCCGAGCGAGACGCCGGCGGTGTTCCAGGCGCCCGTGGCGGGAATGGACTATACGCGTCGAGAGGCGATGATCGCCATGCGCGATGGGGTGAAGCTGCATACGGTGATCCTGGTACCCAAGGGGGCGAAGCGCGCGGGGATTCTGCTGACGCGGACGCCATACAGTGCGAGCGCACAGACGGCGAACAGCTACAGCGCACACCTGGGGCCTACGCTTTGGGGGTACGACAATGCTACCGAGACCATCGTTGGCGGAGGATATATTCGGGTGGTGCAGGATATCCGCGGCAAGTATGGGAGCGAAGGGGATTATGTGATGAACCGGCCCGTGCATGGGGCGCTGAATCCTACGCCGGTGGATGAATCCACGGACACGTACGACAGCATCGACTGGCTGGTGAAGAACGTGCCGGAGACGAATGGGAAGGTGGGTGTGCTGGGGATCTCGTACGACGGATACCTGGCGCTGATGCCTCTGGTGCATCCGCATCCGGCGCTGAAGGTGGCGGTGCCGATGAACCCGATGGTGGACGGGTGGCGAGGGGACGACTGGTTTCATAATGGCGCATTTCGGCAGCAGAATCTTCCGTATATCTACGAGCAGACGGCGACGCGATCGAACGATGCGCGCTGGATGACGAGCGACTTCGACGACTACGACATGTATATGAGGGCTGGGTCGGCGGGGGAGCTGGGTCGGCAGCGCGGATTGGACCAGATCGGGTTCTGGAAGAAGCTGACGGCGCACCCGTCCTATGACTCGTTCTGGAGCGGCCAGGCGGTGGACCAGGTGCTGGCGAAGGAGCCGCTAACGGTGCCTACGATGCTGGTGGATTCGCTTTGGGACCAGGAGGATATCTACGGCGCGATGGCGGTGTACAAGGCGCTCGAGCCGAAAGATACGGGGCATGACAAGCTGTTCCTGGTGCTTGGGCCGTGGCACCACGGGCAGGAGATCGAGGAGGCGAGTTCGCTGGGGGCGATCAAGTTCGGGAGCGATACGGGGCTGTACTTCCGGGAGAAGATATTGGCACCGTTTCTGGCACATTATCTGAAGGACGATGCGCCGCCGCAGGAGGTGGCTCCGGTGACGGCGTTCGAGACCGGGACCAATCGGTGGGAGTCGCTGAAGGTGTGGCCTTCGGGGTGTGAGAACGACTGCAAACCGGTGAGGACACCGCTGTATCTCGAGGCCGGAGAGAAGCTGGGGCTGGCGGCGCCGGCCGCTGGAGGGTCTGGGTTTGACGAGTATGTGTCCGATCCTGCGAAGCCGGTGCCGTTCCGTCTGCGTCCCAGCCAGCCCATCGGGTATGGGTCGAACCTCTCGTGGGTGCGTTGGCTGGTGGACGATCAGCGGGAGTTCTCCGGGCGACCGGATGTGCTGGCGTTCACGGGCGAGGTGCTGACGGAGCCGTTGAAGATCAGCGGCGAGCCGGTCGCGAATCTGGTGGCATCGACGACGGGCAGCGATGCGGACTGGGTGGTGAAGCTGATTGACGTGTATCCGCCGGAGGTGGCGGGGCAGGCGGAGCTGGGAGGGTATCAGCTTGCGGTGGCGATGGACATCTTCCGCGGGCGGTATCGGGAGAGCCTATCCGAGGCCAAGGCGATCGCGCCGAATACGCCGCTGGTGTACAGGTTTGCTCTGCCTACGACGAACCATGTGTTTCTCCCCGGGCACAGGATCATGGTGCAGGTGCAGTCGAGCTGGTTTCCGCTGTATGACCGGAATCCGCAGACCTTCGTGCCGAACATCTTCTTCGCGCAGCCAGGGGCGTACCAGAAAGCGACGGAGCGTGTGTACCACGCGCCTGGAGAGGCGAGCTTTGTGGAGTTGCCGGTGGTGGCCGGGCGCTGACGGCCCGGGGGCAGCCAGGTGAGCATAGGCAGGCGATGGGCTGAGACTGTAAGCTACGCAGGGTAGAGAGCTGCGCGGGATGACGGTGGGGGCACAAGTCGAGGTACTGGATCTCCGGCACTTTGCTGCGCGGCAGCTTCGGCCTCTGCTCGAGGAGGAAGCGCGGCTTTGGCAGGCGCGGCTGCGGTGGGATTACAAGAGCTCCACCGAGCTTCTGCTGCAGTATCTGGACTCGCGCATTCTGCCCGGATATGTCGCGCTCGATCGCGGGCGGGTGTGCGGATATACGTTCTGCGTACACGAAGGGCACAAGGCTGTGGTGGGCGATGCGTTCGCGATGGATGAGGACCCCGGGCGCGCCATGCAGGTGACGAATATGCTGCTGCGGCATCTGCTGGAGCTTCTGCGGCACTCGCCCGATGTGGGCAGGATCGAGTCGCAGCTGCTGCTGCACGATGCGGGCCAGATTGCGAAGGTCTTCGAGGAGGTGGGCTTTCGGCCCTATCCGCGTCTCTTCATGGAGTGGGAATTTGGCGGAGCGGGGCAGAGGAGTTGGAGCGGCGCCCTGATGAACGACCTCGCGCTGATGCCGTGGATGGCTGTGGACTACCAGGCCTCGGCCGAACTGGTGCATGCGGCCTATGTAGGACACCTGGATGCGGAGATCAACGATCAGTACAGGACGCTGCATGGGTCGCTCCGCTTCCTGCATAACATCGTGCGCTTTCCCGGGTGTGGAGTCTTCCAACCGGAGCACTCGTGGGTGCTGCGGGAACGCGCGAGCGGGCAGCTAGTGGCGATCGTTCTGTGTTCGAAGATCGCAGGCGATGTGGCGCATGTGACGCAGATCTGCGTGGCGAAGGCGTACCGCGGCCACGGCCTGGGCAAGATGCTACTGCGGCATACGGCGATGCGGCTGGCCGAGGCGGGCTATGCGGCGATCACGCTGACCGTAACCGAGGCCAACGGTCCGGCGGTGCGGCTCTACGAGGAGATGGGCTTCGAGGTGAAACGAAGGTTCGAGGCGATGGTGCTCGAGACAGGCCGCAACGGCCTGGCGGCGGGGTAGAGATCCTGGCGCCGAGATAGAGTTTATTGCGCTCCTTGCTCCGTTGTACGAGCATTGAGGCGCTCCGCCTCTTGAAATACCGAGTTCGCCTTGGCCAAGCCAGACACGTACAGCCGTAGTTGTGCCCGTGTCGCTCCAACGTAGAACTCCGCGCGGCCCTCATCTTCCGTAGAGTATGCGTCCGACCCAAACATGAAGACAATCTGCGCCTCATATCCCTTGGCCGACTTCACCGTCGAGATCGTAAGCTGCCCATCATGAAAGATAAATTCGTCCTTCTCTTCCTTATCGGATGGACAACGAACGTCACCGACGATCTTTCGAGTCATGAGTTCCGACACGCCGTTTCTTACCTCGTCGCAAAGGTCACGCGAACGGCAAAGGACCAGGAGATGGTGCGGCTCGACCTCTTCTTCCACGATAAGATGGGTAAGCTCTCGGACCAGCCAACTAAGCTCTTCTTTGCGCGTGTTCATCGTCTTGATAATCGGCCACTCGCCTTCACGCTCAGCGAAGTTGACTTCATACAATCCATGGACCTCATCGACAAGACCGTTTTGTCTTAGCTCGGCTAGTCCAGCGAACTCTCTCGTCTTCACGAGCCTTGGATTCTCTGACTGTGAACCTAACAGCATGTTGAATGCGAACGTGACAATCTCACGAGTGTTGCGAAAGCACTCTCTCATCACGCGAGAGCGGCCTCCCGTTAGATCGATACCCAGTTCCTTCCAGACAGGTCGTTTTCTAGCATAGAGGTTTTGGGCGTCGTCGTAGAAGATGATGAGAGATCTCTCCTTTGTGACCGGGTCCGGTCTGATCAGGCGTTGCAGAAGCACATATTCTTCAGGTTCGAAGTCTTGCCCTTCATCGACAAAGATCGCGCGAAACGTGACGGAATCATATAGTTCCGGTTGAGATGCCGCAAAGCTGTCGATGGAATCGACATAGGCTACGGCTCTAGCCGCGGCATCAGGAACCTCGCCGATAGGAATGTACCGAATAGGCCAGTTATACAGATGAGAGAGTTGGTGCATAAGTTTGTTGAGGTTGGTTACGTGCAGATTTTCCGGAAGGCTCTCATGGGTTCTTGCACTATAGCTCTCTTCAACTTTCCTCTTTAACAGTTGAGCAAAGCAACGATTGAAACAAATGGCCGCTATCTTCCGTGCGGGTTGGTTGAAGAGCTTTGGTTGAAGATTTGCAGTTAGATATCTAGCTAGCTGAATAGCCAAGACAACACTTTTTCCGCTTCCTGCGACACCCCGCACCAGTCTCGGAAAGCCTCCAACTTCAAGCTCTGATATCTGGCGCTGCTCTGCAGACAACTCCTTGTCGCTAGATATGGACTCAGCGATCATCGATCCTAAGCTGCTTTCAGTCTTCTGAGGAAAAGACTGGGTAGAATTCAGAAGAGCACTATCGCCAAAGATTCCGCGTACTATCCGTAACTCTGCGGGAGTGATTGCCACAGCACGAGGAGTTCGACGTAGATCTTCTGCCGCTGTTCGCAGCATCCTCCTCCCCAGGGCTTGAGGCTCCATGTCTTCGGAGAGAAGAAGTTCGCGGTTAGGAAAGTGATCCATAAACCCCGACTCTTTCCACGCACTTGTGGGATAGTTGGGCAACGCAACGAAGTAACTGAAAAGAGGAGCTCCCAAACCTGCGGCCACTTTCCTTTCGGTTGCATTCTTAAGATCGAACATTACGTCGCGAGCCTGATCCAAGGGATTCTGCTGCTGCCGGCGCCCGGATAAGCGGAGGTGGAGAGTGCCTGCCTGAACCCGTTCGATTATGCCAGGAGAGTAGCCTTTGCATTCGATGACCACTACCCCGAGCTCTTTGGTGCAGAGGACTGCGTCGGGAGGCTTCCTGCTGCTCCTTGCGGTACATGGCTCAAAGTAAATAAATCCCTCGCTCGAGTCGTGGAAGGCCCGGATCAACGCCATGCCTAAGCGCGCTTGCGCATCGTTTTTAATGAGGTCGATCCCGACGCACTCCAGAGACGCTGAGGCACTAGCTCGTTTGATTTCAAGAAAGAGCGATGCGGAGACAGCGGATGCAGAGGACATCCACGTATTGTCTCTACGACAAGAAGGGGTGGCAAGCCCAGTTGCAGGTGCTCACTTTAACCAGGGGAGCACGACGGATGCGTCGTCTTCGTAATGCCCCCCCCACCCTCCTTCACTAAACGTGTCATGGCACGTCCCGAGCCTAGCTGTTAGATTGATTGCGTGTGCCTTCAACGCACCCGGAGAGTCCAAGATTCCATGAACGTGCCTTCGCCGCGCCCCCTGCAACCACAAAGCGAGGATGGCTTCACCCTCATCGAGTTGCTGATCGTCATGTCCGTCATGCTCATCCTCATGACCCTCGCCGTGCCGCAGCTTCTCAAGCTCCGCAAACAGGCCGATGAGACCTCCGCCATCCAGTCCGTCCGCACCATCGGCCAGGCCGAGCTCCAGTACAACTCCGCCTACCCCGGCAACGGCTTCGCCTGCAACATCGCCCAACTCGGCGGAGACCCCAAGTCTGGTGCCCCCACCTCTCAGGCCGCTCAGCTGCTCGACCAGACCCTGGCCACCGGGCAGAAGGCCGGCTACACCTTCGCCGTCACCAACTGCACCAAAGTGACCGTCAACAACCAGGACATGTTCACCTCCTACGAGATCACCGCCGTCCCCCAATCCATCGGGAAGTCCGGTGATCGCGGCTTCTGCTCCGACGAGAACAACACCATCCGCTACGATCCCACGGGCGGCACCAACTGCACCCAGCCCATCCAGTAATGCGCGCGTTCCAGCTCGCTCTTCTGCTGGCCTTCTCTGCCTTCGCGCTTCCCGCCCAGACGCCCGCGATCATCGACCGCGTCGACGCCCACTACAACCACCTCAACTCCCTCCGCGCGCGCTACGCCGAGCACTACACCGGCATGGGCATGGACCGCACGGAGACCGGCACCCTCCTCCTAAAAAAACCAGGCCGCATGCGCTGGATCTACGACCAGCCCTTCGGCAAGGTCTTCGTCCTCGACGGCAAATTCGCCTGGTTCTACACCCCCGGGGACGCCCAGGCCGAGCGCGTCCCCGCCCGCCAGCTCGACGACCTCCGCTCCCCGCTGCGTTTCCTCCTCGGCCACACCCAGCTCCGCAAAGAGCTCGACAACCTCACCGTCACCCCCTCCGGCTCCGGCTTTCTCGTCTCGGGCGTCCCCAAAGGCATGCAACAACGCCTCAAACTCCTTACCCTGAACGTCACCTCCGCCGGCGTCATAGAAAGCATGCGCCTCGAAGAACAAGACGGCTCCATCACCGAATTCACCTTCACCGGCATGCAGGAGAACGTCCTCGTCAAAGCCGCCGACTTCACCTTTACCCCGCCCCCCGGGGTAAGCGTGATCGACGGCATGCCGCCCATCTGACCCTCGACTGCGCGCCGCCTCTACGTCAAAGAGACTCTCCCCGTCTCCCCGAGGTCCACCTTACCCCCCGTCGTAGCCGCCGCCAGATACCTCATTCCACGCACCAGCTTGCTCGACGAAGCCTCCCAATACTGCGCCTCGGTAATCTCCACCCGCAGCACCGCGATGCTCGGGTCCTCCTCCCCCTCTGGAAACCACGCCTTGTACATCGCATTCCAAAGCTCGTGAATCTTCGCCTTATCCCGGCTCACGCTAGCGCGTCCCTTCGCCGCGACATACTTCGCATCGTCGGCATCCGCATACAGCAGCGACACATGAGAATCCTGCGCGATCTCCTGCACCTTGCCCGACTCCTGCCGCGTCAAAAACCACACCGTCCCATCGAATTCCGTCTTCTGAGTAGCCATGGGACGGCTGTCCATCGATCCATCCGCGGATAAGGTCGTCAACATCGCAATCCGGATATCCTTCACCAACTCACCCATCTTCTTCATCCCTTCACGTCCACTCAGCCGCTTCTCTTCGCTCATACTCTCCTCCGTCCCGTACGATGCCGTACCCACTCACCGCGTCCCCCCCAGCACACGGCGCGTTTGCGCCATTCATCCAGGACACCCGCGCATCTGCGATACCATGAAGTCTGGCCCGAAGCGCCTCCATCCACCGCGCCTGCGCTCTGCTAAACCTATCTCCCACGAACGATCTCCAGGAACGACAACCACCCCATGACCTCCTTGCTAACCTCGAAGATTCTTACCCCAACAGAGTTCCGCGACGCCGTCCACCTCCTCGCCCCCACCATCGCCGTCTTCGATTGCGACGGCACTCTCTGGTCCGCCGACGCCGGCTCCGGCTTCATGCAATGGACCGTCGAGACCGGCCTCGTCTCCCGCGAGACAACCGACTGGATCGACGCCCGCTACCGCGCCTACAAGCGGGGAGCTCTCTCCGAGTTCGACATCTGCGGCCACATGGTCCAGATGTACCAGGGTCTCCCCGAAGCCGAGATGCGCCAGGCCGCGCGCCAGTTCTTCCGCGAACGCATCGAGCCCACCCTCTTCCCCGACATGCGCGCCCTCATCGCCGATCTGCAAACCCGCGGCACCGAGATCTGGGCCGTCAGCTCCACCAACAACTGGGTCATCGAAGAGGGCGTCGAGCGCTTCAACATCCCCGCCGACCACGTGCTCGCCGCCTGCGTCACCGTCACCGCCGGCGTCGTCACCGAGGTGCTCTGCGACGTGCCCACCGACGAAGGCAAAGTCGCCGCCCTCGCCCGCGCCGGCATCGCCCGCCCCGACGCCGTCTTCGGCAACTCCGTCCACGACGCCGCCATGCTCTCGATCGCGCGGCAGGCCTTCCCCATCAACCCCAGTCCCGCACTCGCCGAACGCAGCGCGCGCGAGGGCTGGGACCTCTTCTACCCCGCAGTCGCTCCCCTCTCCGCAACCCCGCGAGAGCTGCGCTGAGCCCTTTCCGCACGGCCGTCCGTCTAAAGTCCAGACAGGTGAAAGAGCCCATCCGAAAGCTCGATGCACGCAGGACCAGCGAGACCCCAAAGCCTTTGCGCCTCGTCGTCGCCGCGCTCATCCTGCGTGCCGCCGAGGAGCACGGTCAGGAGGTTCTCATCTGTCAGCGCAAGCCCGATCAGCCCATGAGCCTCAAGTGGGAGTTTCCCGGAGGCAAGATCGAGCCCGGCGAGACCCCGGAAGACGCCCTCGCACGCGAACTCGACGAGGAACTCGGCATCACCGCCACCATAGGCAAACGTGTCGCCCGCATCCGCCACAAATACCGCAACGGAGGCATCATCGATCTCCAGTTATTCGAGGTCAATGAATTCCTCGGCACCCTCCAAAACCGCATCTTCAACGACATGCGCTGGTCCCCCATCGCCGCACTGCAACGCTACGACTTCCTCGCCGCGGACCTCGGCCTCATCCGCGATCTCTCTGAAGGCAGGCTGCTGTAACAACATCGCGCGCGACCCCGCCCTTGTACATCAGGATCCCCCACGGCATCTGCAACAGAGAACTCCCTGTACTGCAGCGTAGGAGGCGATGCTTGACAACGGACACACCACCGGCTTCAATTCAGGAGATGGTCCAAGTCGGCGCTCTCCTTCTTGCTTTTCTTCTCGTATCTATAGCCGCAGGTTATGCGCAAAGCGAGGAAGCCGCCGCGTCGGCGCACAGCTTCACCGCCGATTGGATCAGCGCGGAGGATGCGCCCGCGCATGATCCTGTCGTGCTGCATCTGCGTAAACAATTAAACCTTACGACCGTTCCAGCTCACTTCGTGGTCCACGTCTCGGCCGACAACCAGTTCCTGCTTGTAGTCAACGGCCGCAGAATCGGCCAGGGTCCCGCCATCGGCGACGTGCAGCACTGGCGATACGAGACCTACGATCTTGCGCCGGCCCTCCACCCGGGGCGCAATATCCTGGCAGCCACGGTCTGGAACCTTGGCGACGAAGCTCCCATCCGCCAGATCAGCTCGAGGCTCGGCTTCGTGCTCGATCCAGACACACCCACCGAAGCCGAGGCGGCGACCGACACCTCGTGGCTCGCGCACCGCGATCTGGGTTTCAGCTTCCTGCCAAAGCCTCCAGAGCTGCGCGAGTTTTACTATGTCGGCTCGCCCGGCGAGCGTCTCGACGCAACCTCACTCGATTGGGGCTGGAGCGATCCGCCTGCCGCGCCCCTCGGCCCACAATGGCGACCGGCTATATCGCTCGGCAAGGCGGTGGACCGTGGAGTCAACTCCGAACGCAACTCCTGGCTGCTGATCCCCGATCAACTGCCGCAGATGGAGTACAGCACTACGCCCATCGGTCGCGTCGTCCGCTCTTCCGGCCTCCAAGCCCCCACGCAATTCCCGTCCTCCCCGGTCGAAGTTCCACCCCATTCCCATGCCACCCTACTCCTCGACCGCGGAGCCCTCACCACCGCCTTCCCAACGCTTACCCTCTCAGGAGGAAAAAACTCCCAAATCACCCTGCGCTATGCCGAGGCCCTGATCGACGAGAGAGGAAACAAAGGTAATCGCAATCAGATCGAGGGTAAGCACCTCGTCGGTGTCTCGGACCTACTCCTCTCTGACGGCGCAACCGGCAGAGAGTTCACACCGCTGGACTGGCGCACCTGGCGATATCTCGAGATCGATGTCACCACATCGGCTCAACCCCTGCGCCTGGATGCGCTCACCGCGAAATTCACAGCCTTTCCCTTCGAGCAGCGCGCTCGCTTTGAGAGCAATGACCCGAGCCTCACAGACATATGGAACGTGGGCTGGCGCACCGCGCGATTGTGCGCCCACGATGCCTACATGGACACGCCCTACTGGGAGCGTCTGCAGTACGTAGGCGATACACGCATCCAGTCCCTGATCTCCTACACCAATACCGGTGACGACCGACTCGCGCGCCAAGCCATCCAAGCCTTTCGCAGCTCCCTTCTGCCCGAAGGAATCGGCCAAAGCCGCTATCCTTCACGCCACCTGCAAGTAATTCAGAACTTCTCTCTACTCTGGATCGGCATGGTGCATGACTTCTGGTTCTACCGCAACGACCCTGCCTTCGTCAGCGAGCAGATCCCAGCGATCCGCAGCGAACTTAGCTACTTTCGTTCCCGCCGAAGCACCGAGGGTCTGCCGGAACTCCGGGACTGGTGGCCCTTCGTCGACTGGGCCGTCGGCTTCCCTCGTGGGGACTCACCCGCGACGCTCGAAGGTGTCAGTGCCTCAGGCAGTCTCTTCTACCTCGAGGCGCTGCGCAATGCGGCGCAGTTGGAGAGCGCCTTGGGTGATGCGAATCTTGGCCGCGAAGACGCCGAAGAGGCCGCTCGCCTCCAGAAGACGATCTATCGGCGTTTCTGGGCGCCCAACGAGCGACTCATCGCCGATACGCCCCAGCTTCTTCACTTCAGCCAGCAGGCCAACGCCCTCGCTGTCTGGCTCGATGTCATTCCACGGAGCCGGCAAGCGGAGGTCATCACGCGCATCTACTCGGCGACCGACCCCGCATTTCACACCTACCCGCCCCTGCCGAAAGAAATGTCCATCGCTTCGAGCTACTTTCGCTTCTACCTCACGCGAGCCCTTGTGCATGCAGGATTGGGCAATCGCTATCTCGATACCCTCAGTCCCTGGCGAACCATGCTGGACAACGGCCTGACCACCTGGGCTGAGCAACCCGAACCGACCCGCTCGGACTCACACGCCTGGAGCGCGCATCCGAATATAGATCTCCTCACGACAGTGGCCGGAATTACACCCGGCGCTCCGGACTTCGCATCCGTGGAAGTAACCCCAGGGCTCGGCCTATTACACCATCTAGCCGTCTCCTACCCCTCTCCTCGTGGAATCATCTCGGCTGACTATACCGTCCAGGAGACCGGAGTGAAGGCCAAGTTGAACCTGCCTGATGATCTCTCTGGAACACTGCATTGGAACGGGAAAGCGTACCCGTTGAAATCCGGCACGAATCTGGTGAACCTACCGAGCCAGACGAAGTAGCAGAGACCTTTAACTAACCCGCTCTAGCTGAAACGCCGCAGCTCCGTTGATTGATCACTCGCACGCGATATCTCGACCCTTCCTAACGCGGAGAATAAGCATTGCAGCTAAGAGAGAACATCCAGCCAGCAGATACAGCCCCGCCCTTGGCGAACCAAACTGACGATCAGCCCACACCTTGGCATTCGGCGCGAGAAATCCTCCAACGTTGCCCGCTGCATTGATGAAGGCGAGCCCACCCGCAGCCGCCGCATCGGCCAGATAGCCCATCGGAAGCGTCCAGAACAGTGGCTGGACTGCGATAAAACCTGACGCAGCGAAACACAAAGCAAGCATAGCTACAAGCGGCGATCCCGAAGCGAACATAGCGCTTGCTGTCCCAGCAACCAGAAGAGTCAGGCCAGCAAGCAGTCGATGATTCCTGTTCCTATCAGCGATACGAGGTATCCAGTACGTCGCAGCAAGAGCACAAACCCACGGTAAAGCAGACACAAAACCCACCTTCACCCCTACCGCCCGGCCCAGCATGGCCGCGACCAGCGTCGGCAGATAGAAGACCACGCCATACACGCTCATCTGGATAAGTAAATAGATAAACGCGTGGTAGAGCAAAGGTCGATTTAATGGCAAAGCTCTTAGACCGGTGGCGTCGCAGACACGTCGATGACGCTCCTCCTCGAGAAGCTCCTTGATCAAACATGCTTTCTGCGCGTCCGTGAGCCACATAGCGTTCTGTGGCTTATCTTGTAAGTACACCAATGCCCAAATTCCGACGATCACGGCGAGCAGCCCTTCGATAAGAAACATCCATTGCCAGCCTTGCAGTCCGCTTGTAGCGGGAATTTGGAGCAGTACTCCGGACACCGGGCCGCCCAAAACCAGAGCGAGCGGAGCGCCAAAGTAAAAAAGACCAAGCACCTGGCCTTTCGTCCGATTCGGAAACCAATAGGTGAGATAGAGCAGCACTCCGGGGAAGAAGCCCGCCTCCGTAGCTCCAAGCAGTAGCCGCAGCACGTAGTAAGAGCTTCGGCCGGTAACGAACATGGTGGCCATCGAGACGAGACCCCAGCTCACCATGATGCGGCACATCCACACGCGCGCGCCCACCCGTTGCATGATGAGGTTACTGGGAATCTCAAACAGCGCATAAGTGACGAAAAACAGCCCAGCGCCCAGCGCATAAGCCGCAGCAGAGATGCCCAGCGACTGCTGAAGTGCCTGCTTCGCAAATCCAACATTGGCGCGATCGAGGAACGACACCACGTACATCAGTAGAAAAAACGGCACCAGACGCCGCTTCGCATGCGCGATCGCTTGGTCCGCCGGGTTCGCTGCCGCTGACACCCTCTTACTGTGTCGCTACGGAGGAGAGCCGCACCGGACCCAGCAGCCCCGAGGCCAGTAAGGGCGAGTCTGCACGATACGGCTTCACGTCGGTGAAGGTATATTTCACCGCTGTACCTGGTTGCTCGTCACCGATCAGCCGATTCACCCACGCATTGGTCACTTTAATTGTGACCTCGTTGGCGCCCGGCTTCAGCGCGTCCGTAACATCCACTCTGTACGGAGCGTGCCAGATCATGCCGAGATCCTTGCCGTTCACCGTTACATCCGCCATGTTCTTTACGTCGCCGAGATCGATCCAAAGGTGCGCGTTCCTCTGGAACCACCCTGCCTGAGCTTGCAACGTTGTTGTGTACGTTCCGACACCGGAGAAATACTTCACGCCCTGATTCGTACTGTCACTCCAGGAGATTAGCTTCTCCAGGTTGATCGAAGCCGGTGCTCCGCGATCCGGCTGAAAAGCCACAGTCCACGGGCCGCTCACGGTGGCAACACTTATTTCGTGCTTCGGCGGAAGCTGATGCGACGCCCCCTTGGTAGATCTACGAAACACAAGGAACGCCGTCCCCCATGGCTCAAGATGCAAGGGCACGGTCGTGCGGCCATTCGCGACTGCGTACGATGCCGGCTCCGATTTGCCGGTCTCAGCGCGCCAGATCTCGGGCAACTTACCCGTAACCCGGAAGCTTGCATCGACTGACGCATCTCGGTTTGTGCGGTTATCTACGAAATAAATCTCCCCATCCACCAATTTACGATGGGTAAATAGAATCTGTGTATCGCTCTTTGGCTTCGTGTACTCAAAGTCCGGAGCCAGTTTCAAGGCAATAAAGACCTCCTTCAGGCTCTGTCCGGCAAACACCTCGCCCTTCCCGACGTGGTGAACGCCCGTACCATCCCCAAACAGCGCATCAACCAATCGTCGGAACTCCACCTGATCGTCCGCCAGACTGGGGTCATCTATCGGCTTCTCCCCGGCGACTACGGCGCCCTCTCGAACCAGCTTGTCGATGGCCCGGAGCACTGGAAGAGACATATGCTTCGCGTACGGATCAAGCCCCAGCACGCGATAACTCATCCCGCTCTTCGTAGTAATCCGGCCGTTGGTCACAGTCATAGCATGAATTAACCCATCGGCATTGATATAATCGAAACCATAACCCTCAGGTATCTCCGGTGATTTCTTATTGAAGATTGCCGTCAGGTTAGAATCCTCACCGTAGAAGTACACCAGATCGGCAGCAAACCTTCCCTGCTGCAACATGTAACTGCTGCGCGCAATGTAATCGATCCAGGGCCCCGCTTCCTCCGCCCAGGTCTCGTTGCGGTTGAACCATTGTCCGAATGGCCCAAGCGTCAGACCTGGTGCTTTGCCCACTAGCGGCTGGTGCGCCGATTCGTGAATACAAAAGCGGTTGATCCCATTCAGCAACTCCTGATCCGCGGTCGGCTTCAGCGTAGCTGGCGACCACGCCCAGGGTGCGGCAGCTGCCGTCATCGACTCTGCCGCAGCAATGTTTTGGCCGTATATGTGCGCCACCGAAGCTGATTCTCGATCGTCCGCGTTGAAATCGTACTGAATATTATTGACCCCAGGAGTCTGGGTCCACATTGCCCCCATCGGAATGTCATCGAGCTTCTTCACCTCCATCCCATCGGCAATAAAGGCTCTGCCTGCCTCGTGGGATTCTCCGTAATGCCCAATTCCCCGCTCCTTCAGCGACGCTTCCACCTGGCCGTAGTGTTCATCCGACGTCAAGTCGGCGATGGTCTTGCGCAAATCCCATAGAAATCCATCGCTGGCCGCGGCGCTATCGACAACCTGCCCGGTTAGTACAGGCATCCAAGGCACCGGGTCGTAGCCGCGTCTCTTCTTGAACTCCGCAATCATGTCGTCGGTCCAGTTCTGCGCTCCCGCCTCCCAGCTATCGGTAATCACATACTCGATGCCCCGCTTTCCCATCTCCCCCGCACCCACCGTCTGCTGATAGCTGTCTAGGTAGTTGGTCATATAATTCTTGACGAAATTGCGGTTGAGTTTGTCCACCTCGAGACCCGTGGCTTCGGCGGTCGCAGGATGATTTGTAATTCCAAGCAAAGAATAACCGAAGCGCAGAACGACCCATGTACCCGGCGGGGGCGTCCAGTCCATGGTGCCGTCCGGACCCACCTTGCTGGTCAGATCGATAACGTCATGCTTCTGCACCACATCCGTCGAGGGCACCGGCGGGGTTGCGTACACATACAGATCCGGCACCGGAACAAATGCCGCCTTTTCCTCGAAGTGATTTACCCGCGCCGCTGCGTGTAACTGCAACTCGGATATCTCGTACTCTGTTGGAGGCGGTCCGATCTTAATGCCGAGCGAATTGATATCTAGATTCTTCGCCCAATCCGGCAACGGGGGAGGAAGCTTCCGTTTGAACACAACGCGAAAATATCTCGCCGTGACGGGAGGAAACGAAATAGTGTACTCCGGCGACACGCCATCTGGAATCTGCGTAACCGTCTGGTAAGTAACCCCATCGGTGCTCATCTCCAGCGTCTTCTCAGGACTGCCGATCCCCGACAACACCGCTGGCAGACCGGTAATGCCTTTCATCGCGAGCGTCACAGCGCGTAGCGTCTGTGGAGCAGAGAATTCATATTGGATCCAGGCCTCGCCGCCCGCGCTCGGAATCGGAATGTTCGTCGTCTTCTGCAACGTTCCATCGGAAAGAACGGCTGCGTCCGGCCTACCCCCGCTGGACGTGATCACCGGGTGCAGGGATTGGAGTGGAATATCGCCCGCAGGCCTGCGGTACGCGACCACAACCGCGTCGGCATAGAACTGCGGAACAGGCTTCGAACCTTCCGGCGCCGCCAACGAATCACGCACCCCGAGATCCTGAAATGCACCGGTGTTGACCGGAGGATGCGCCAACCTACCAGTGAAAGGTTTACCGCCCTCGACGACGGTCTCGCTCCATACATATTTCTTCATACCCTGCGCCGCCGGAACCCACGGCCCCCCGGTCTCGCTCCACCCCGGCGACCCTGCGATCGCCTCTTCCATTCCGAACTGGCCGGCAAGCGTCGTCGCGTACTTGAACGCATCCTTCCACTCCGGCGTCATGTACACCAATCGGTGCGGCACCACCTGTGGCGTTGCCAGAGCGGCGTCGAAGGTCTGAAATCCCGCGATCCCTACCCTGTTCATCCAGTGCAGATCGAGATCGATCCCCTCTTTGGTTATATTTCCATTCATCCAGTGCCACCACACACGCGGCCGCGCGCTGTTCGGCGGATTTTGGAAGTCGCGCCCCAGGGAATCTTGACCCGCCTGCCCATGCGCCTTCGAGGCGTCGACAGCCGGGAGGCAGAGAAGTATAAGACTGACGATTGCTGTAGATCGGCTTCTGATCATCGCTGATGAGTCCTCCCAGTGGATGGCCGTGGCATACTTCAGTTTCCTCATCGGAGGTCTCGCGATACGCCAGAACGCCGTGCAGCCATTTCCACAAGCCACACTGTAATATCACACGGAAGACCAATAGGGCAACTATCTCAACTGGAGAACCCAGGCTTCGATCGCTTGCGCATATATCTCACGAAGTTCATCCGGTCAGGCTGCCGAGCGTTCCGCCGAGGGCAAACTTTATTCTGATCAAACAGCTTGTTTTGTTCTTATGTACAAGCACTGGAGAAGGCACATTGCGGCGTAGAAATTTTCTAAAACTTGCGGTCTCGGCAGGTGCATCCTGGGTAGCCGGCCCGATTCTCGCAGCCGGCCCCGCACCACCGTTTCCTATCGTCGATGCCCATATTCATCTCTTCGATCCTGATCGCCCCGGAGGCGTTCCGTGGCCAGAGAAGAGCGACAGCATCATCTATAAACCCGCGCTTCCAGACCGTTACAAGAACATTGCGGCGCCGCTCGGCGTAGTAGGTGCCATCGCCATTGAAGCCAGCCCTTTGCTCAGCGACAACGACTGGATGCTGCGCGCCGCCGCTGGTAACGCCATGATTGTAGGTGTGGTGGGGGATCTGATTCCGGGAACGCCAACGTACGCCAAAGAATTGGAGCGCCTCCACGCGAACCCTCTCTTCCTGGGCATTCGTTACGGTAACCTTTGGAAGCGCGACCTCGCATTGGATTCGAAGAATCCCGGTTTCATGTCGGGCCTCAAAACCCTCTCTAGGTATGACCTGGAATTAGACAGCGCCAATCCCGACCCTAGCCTGATTCGCGCGATCGTCGCTCTGTCAGACCAGATTTCAGAGTTACGCATCGTGATCGATCACTTGCCTGCGGCTCCTATACCGCCTCCCGGAGCCGCTCGCAAGGAATACGAGTCAAACCTGCGTCACCTAGCAGGAAATCCAAACATCTTTATCAAGCTTTCCGAGATTCCCATTCGCATCGGCCACCACGTCCCTAAAGATCCAGCCTACTACCGCGACCGTCTCAACGTGATCTGGGACGTCTTCGGCGAAGATCGCATTCTCTACGGCAGTGACTGGCCCAACAGCGATCACCTGGCGACCTATTCCGATACCCTCGCGCTGGTGCGCCGCTACGTCGACCAGAAAGGTACCGCTGCTTCCCAGAAGTTCTTCTGGAAAAACTCCATCGCCGCGTATAAGTGGCGTCCTAGAAACGCAAGCCAGGCCCATCTGTAGTTCAGAACATGATCGAGCCTGGCCTTCTGCGTGAATACCAGCCAACTCAGCGAGCCTCGTCTTCTAATTGCAGAGCCACGCTGAACGTATGAGTCCCTGCGGGAATCATGAACTCCTGCGCCAGCCCTTGGCTGCTGGCCGAAACCTGCAACAGAGGTCTTCCATCGAACGTGTACCGGCTCGCCTCCGACCGCTCCAGCGAGAGCAACCCAGTCGTGTTAGGAGGCAGCGTCACACTCCAGCTCACCGCACCCGTGCTGGGCGCGGTCCAGGTCGAGCGCGCAGGCCCATAGGCAGTTTGGTAAGTAAAGTCCATCTTCCCCAGCGCGCGGCTGAAGTGTGGATGCAGACGAATGCGATGGAAGCCAGGATCGCTCGCCACCGCGTCGATCCCCGCGCCGTACTGATAGATCCATGCCGCCACAGCTCCATAGGCATAGTGGTTGAAGGAGTTCATCCCCGGATCGCCCATCATCTTGTCGCCGTTCCAACGCTCCCACATCGTGGTTGCGCCCTGCTCCACCTCATATCCCCACGAGGGGTACCGCGTGTTGAGCAGGAGCTTGTACGCCAGGTCCGTGTGCCCCGTGTCCGCAAGCACGGCCAGAATGTACGGCGTTCCAAGAAACCCGGTGCCGAGCATGTCGGAGTTGTCGTGAACAAGCTGCGCCAGCTTCGTGGCCGCAGCGCCGCGAAGACTCTCAGGCACCAGTTGCATATAGAGCGCGAGAGCATAGCCCGTCTGCGTGCCCGGTCCAGGCCTCCCGTCGTCCGCCTCCATCGCCGTCGCGTGCTCCACAGATTCGGTGCCATGCGGCAGGGTAATCGACCCTCCGGTGACAGTACCGTCGGCCTTAACGTATCGCTGTTCGAACGCCGTCCGCACCGCCTCGAACATGGCCTTATATTGTTGCTCTTCGGCAGTCTTGTTCAGCGCGTGCGCCATCTGCATCATCAGCTGCGCGTCATAGGCCCAGTAAGCCGTTGCCGTGAGCATATTGGCCGCCTTATTACCCGGCGCCAGCCAGTCGCCGAACCCTATTCCGGACTTGTTGCGCCACAGGTGATCAGGGTTCGCCTCTTCGATCACCTGCAGATATCTCGCCATGTCGTCCCAGTTCTGCTCGATCGTGCGCGTGTCCCCATACTGCAGCCACCCCGTCCACGGAATGATGATCCCAGCGTCGCTCCAGCCAGCGGAGATGCCGTTCGTGGAGGTGAGCGTGCCGGGCGCGTAAATCCCGAACATCCCCGATTCCCCAGCCGTACCGCGTAGATCGCGTGTGTACTTCTGCGTGAAGGCATCAAGGTTCATGTTGTACGAAGCCGTACGCCAGAACACCTGGGCGTCCGCCGTCCAACCCAGGCGCTCGTCACGTTGCGGGCAGTCTGTAGGAACACTGATAAAATTCGATCTCTGCCCCCAAAGAATATTGCTCCATAACTTATTAATCATCGGGCTGCCCGTCTCGAGCTGCGCCGTAAACGGAGCTGCCGTGTGAAATACCACCGCGTGAACCGAACTCTTGTCGAGCCGCACCGAACCCCCGCTGACTTCAACGTAACGAAAGCCATGAAACGTAAACTCCGGCTCGAAGACCTCCGTACCGCCACCCTTCAGGGTGTAGTGATCCGTCGCCTTCGCCGAGCGGAGATTTTCCGTGTACAGCGTCCCGTCAGGATTCAGCGTCTCCCCGAAGCGAAGCTGCACCTCCATCCCAGCCGCACCGCGAACACGAAGCTGCGCCACACCCGCAAGGTTCTGTCCAAAGTCGTAGAGCATGACGCCCGCCTTCGGGTTCGTAATTCGCGTTGCATCCAGCGTCTTTTCCTCGCGTACGGCCTGGAAGCTCTGCGGGATGATCTTTGGCTCCCGCGGACGGATCATATCCACTGGCTTCCATCCGGACGAGCCTCCGCTCGCCTGATCCCAGCCGCCAACCTCCTCGCGGGCGTCGTAATCCTCGCCGTCGTAGATCTCCGCCTTCAACACCGGCGAAGGATGAGACTGCCAACTTTCATCTGTACCAATCACAGTTACAGACCCGTCCGTGAACTCGATGCGGAGTTGTGCTCGCAGAGCCGGAGGCGTGTTGCCGTAGTCATACGGCTGCCGCAGCCATTGCAGCGGCGTCGTGTACCAGCCCGGCGCAAGCGTCGCCCCCATCCTATTGCGACCCTGCTTCAACAAACTCGTTACATCGTAGGTTTGATAGTTCAGGGTCTCCCGGTAATCCGTCCATCCAGGAGAGAGCACCTGTTTCCCCGCTGGCTGACCGTTGATCCGAAACTTATATGAGCCAAGCGCCGTCGCATACAGGCGAACCGATCGGATCGGCTTCTTCAGCTCGAAGTCGTGCCGTAGCAGATTGATGGAATCAGCCGGCCAAGGGCGGCCGAATGCATTGCCGCCGGCCGGCGCAACCGTCACAGCAACCTTCCATCCAGCATCCTGAAACGCCCCACTCGTCCAATCCTGATCAGGAGAGCTCGCCACCCGCCACCCTTCATCCCTGCTGCGAATCAGGTGGTACTCACCGCCCTTTGTCTGCCACAGCAGAACCGCGCTCATCGCCGCCTTCTGTGCCTCCAACACCGTCACACCCACCGCAAGCAGGTTGTCGCCCGCGTGCGCCTCGCGCGTAACATCGATGCGCTTGTAGGTCCCCCAGGGCATGTGGCCCCAGGCCGTCATCGGCTCCTTCTGCAGAACCTGCTTGCCATTCATCCACGCCGACGGACTATCGATGCCAGTCACGAACAGGACCACAGATCGCAAGCCCTCGGGAAGCTTCACTTCGTGCCGAAAGCCATAGAGTCCCACCGGCGCCACGCCCGAGCCGGAGCCCCAGATCCAGTCCGCGCCCGACTGCCGCACCTGCTTATGTTCCTCGGTCTCGGCACCGATCCACTTCGCACTCCAGTCCTCCTGATGCGTCAGCCCGGTCTCCCACCAACGCACCTCACTCAGCGGGTACGCCATGCCATCCTTATCCCACACGCGCACCCGCCAGAAGTAGCGCGTCAGCCCCTTCAGAGCCGGCCCCTTGTAGACAACGTCCACGGACTGCTCCGACGCCACGCGGCCGCTGTCCCAAACATCGGGCACGGAATGCTCCGCC
>CAXTPY010000012.1:0-23691 GCA_964246195.1 uncultured Acidobacteriaceae bacterium
CCCGCCCGAGATGGCAAACGACAACGCACCCAGCCGCCCAGCCGCCGCGAAAGGCGCATGGAAGTGCAGCAGAACCACACTCAAAACCGCGATCCCCCGAATGCCGTCCAACTCCGGAATATGCCGCAGATGCACCTTCGCCGCCTCCCCTCTTACCCGCATGTCCTTCCGCTCTTCCGCCTGTCCTTTTGTTTGTCTTCTTGTTCGTCATTCCCGAAGGGAACCTGCGTTTCGAGGCGGCACAGCGTTATTGTCCTCCATGCTCAGGTGCCCCCAAGACCCCCATGCCGTAAACCGTCAGTTCATCTGGAGGGAATACAGGTTACCGGTGAAGGTGCGCTCTACAATGAGCGGCTCGTCCTCGCGCGTGAGCCCCCCGAAGATGTACCCTACCGCATCGTTCTTCGCCGAATCGGAGAGCCGCACCAGTTGCTGCACCCTGCCCTCCGGCACCGACACCCGGTCGATCGGCTGCGCTCGGTTCAGCACCTCATGGAGGTACAGGAACCGGCTATCGGAGGACCACGCCGGGTCCGCGCCCGAGGTTACGGGGAGTGGATGCCAGACCTGAGCTGCCACATCAAACAGCATGACCTGGCGCTGATCGAGGGAGAGCGCGGCGATGTACCTTCCGTCAGGTGACCAGCGCGGACTGAACAGGCCACTGGAGCCAGGCATCTGGATCACCTGCTTGGTCCGCAGATTCAGAATGTGCAGCGTGCGCGCACCGTTTTCTTTGCCTAAAGGATCGTTGATGCGCCCGAAGACGAGCGACTGTCCATCCGGCGACCAGGATGGGTCGGCGGCGTTCCTCGTCTCGGACAGCAGCGGCTGGATCTCCCCGCCGTCCGCGGCCACGAGGTAGAGCCGCCAGGCTCTCCCAGGTTCCCGCGCCATGAAGGCCAGCCTGGAACCATCCGGCGACCACTGGGCGAGAAAAACATCCAGGGTATCGGGCGTGAGCTGCAGCGTGTGGGTGCCATCCGCCGCGGCCCTCCACAAACGTCCTGCGTTGTCCGTCCAAGCGACCCACTTGCGGTCCCGGGAGAGTTCCACACGGAACGCGGAGGCCAGAAACCCCGTCTCCGGCGCAAGCTCCCCACCCGCCGTGAGTCGCTTCAGCTCTGACCGGTCATCGACGCCAAGGAAGAAGATGGTGTCTCCCGACCGGGCCGCCACCGGCGCCTCGAACTGCAGGGGGCCATCGGTCAGGCGTACCGGCCTGGTAGTGGACTCACCCGCCAGTCGCCAAAGATCTGTGTTGCCCCCGCGGTTCGATTGGAAGACGAACCATCTTCCGTCGCTGGTCCAGACACCGCAGCATTCCATGGGCGGGTCCGTGAAGCTGGTAAGAATCCGGTGCGGTATGCGGTCCCCCGCCGAAAGCTGCCAAAGGGACTCGGTATGCGAGATCGGATCGATGATGGTGAAGCGCAGCAGGGTGCCAGTGGGGTTCCAACGCAACCAGAACGCACGGCCTGGCAGGGCGGTGACAAGCGCCCGGCGGGAGTCTGCGAGGTGAGTCAGGTACAGCTCGTTGCCCGCGGCATACAGGATACCTACGCCGTCGGGCATCCATGTGGCGTCATGCGCCAGCACATTGCCCACGCGCAAGGCAGAGCCTCCCGAGGTTGGAACGACCCAGAGCGGCTGCTCGGATTCGCTCGAGAGATGGCTGCGCAGCAAGAGCCGGGAGCCGTCCGGGGACACATCGTCCAGCGTAGGGTTCGCGACCTCCTCGGGGATATCCATACCCGCCGGAGACCCGCCCGATACAGGTACTGTCCCAATGCCTGTGTGTCCCTCATTCACGACCGGGACGAAGAGCCTGTACCCATCCGTAACACTCGCCGGCAGGGTCTCGGTCAATCCTATATCCACGGCGAGGTGTCCGGAATGGGTGAGTTGGACGATGTGCGGCGGTTTCGTAGACGCGTGTGCCGCACCGAGCAGATACCCGCCGACGGCAAGCAGAGCGACAACCAGTGCCGCCAGGCCCAAGTACCCAGCGTGGCGAAGTTGCGCCGCTCCCGGTAGGGCTCCTGGAACGGGCCAAGTCCCTTCCGAGACATACGGCGGCGGCGCTGTCGGCACGGAGGTCTCCGGGTCGGGAAAATGGCCCGGGCCCGGATCGACACTGGAGTTCGCAGTCCGTGGCGACTCGAGCCGAGTCTCGCCGCCCGTCGCCGCTGTCTGCTCCTCCTCGTGCTCCTGCAAGTGGGTGACCGGGGCGATGAAGCGGTAGCCGCGCTTCGCGAGCGTCTCGACGAACTGTGGGTTTTCGGCCGAGTCGCGCAGGGCTTCCCGGATCTTGTTGATGGCCGTGGAGAGCGAGTGATCGAAATCGACGGTGGTGTTGTTACCCCATAGCTGGAGCTTCAGTTCGTTCCGCGTAACGATTTCCCCGGGACGCTCCAGCAGCATGGCCAAAACCTTGAACGGCTGGCTCTGGAGCTTGACCCGGTACCCCGAGCGCCAAAGCTCGCAGGCGTTCAGGTCGGCCTGATACATGCCAAAGGCGAGGCGCGAACTGGATCCGGTCAGTTGCATACAAAAAATCGCGTGCCCGGGCCTACCTTAGCACCCTGGAGAGCCATCCGTCTAGAGGAGACCACGCCGCAGCTTGCTGATCCGAAAAGACTTATCCGATGATCCACAAAGGAGGAAGAAACGACCGGAAGACTATTGCGCCGGAGGGACAGAATTCGGGAGGGTTACTGTTGTCACTGCCAAAGAGAGAGGCTCCCTTGCTTGCTCGGTGAATGAGGCTCGGGGCGCTCTGGCTACAAATTCCTGGAGGTCTTACACTCGATGAGCTCGCAGAAATCTACAATCCAAGTTCACTTTCTACCTAGTCGAAGCTTCCGTCTAGGATTGATCTTGTTGCTTGCGTTCGGCTTTCTTGCCCATGCCCACGCTCAGACCGACACCGGACGCGTGGTGGGGAACGTAGCCGATCCCGGTGGGGGATCGATCGCAGGGGCGGTGATCACCGTGGCCAACGTAGACAATGGGAACGTTCTTACGGGCACGTCGAACGCGGCCGGGGAGTTCAACGTTCTGGCCGTTCCGCGAGGCAACTACAAGGCAACGGTTACAGCGCCAGGATTCCAGAGCCAGGCGCAGAGCTTCACCCTAAACGTCACGCAGGTGCAAACGCTGTTGTTCAAGCTGCAGCCGGGGACGGTTTCAACTACCGTGGATGTGTCCTCGGCCGTGCCTCTGGTGGACACCACCAACGCCACCATGGGGGAGACCATCGATGGCAAGCAGATCACGGATCTTCCGTTGAACGGTCTCAACTTCACCAACCTGGCCCTGCTGACCCCGGGGGTGACCAACGGCGCGTACGGCAACCCGAGCAGCGGCGTCTCCGGCAACGCCGAGAGCTTCCGGTATAACCAGAGCGGAAGCGCGTCCCTGGCGGTGAACGGCCTGCCACCGACCGCCGACAACTACATCCTAGACGGCGTGGACAACAATGACGATCTGACGAATACGCTGATCTTCTTTCCACCGGTATACGCTACGCAGGAGTTCCAGGTGAACACGAGCGTCGCGCCGGCGCAGTATGGGCGCGCGGGCGGAGCGATCGTCATCAGCTCGATCAAGTCCGGAACGAACACCATCCACGGCAACCTTTTCGAGTACTACCGAAGTGGGAAGTGGAACGCGAATCCGTACTACATCTTTCCCGGGGAGTCCTTCACGGCGAAGCCGGCGGATAACCGGAATCAGTTCGGTGGGGATATCGGCCTGCCGATCGTCAAGGACAAGCTCTTCATCTTCGGCGACTATCAGGGGCTGCGGGAGAACTCGCCGATCGGTGGGTCGCTCGTGACGGTGCCGACGTTGAAGATGCGTTCGGGCGATCTTTCGGAGCTGCTCGATCCTGCGCTGAACCCGAAGCCGTTCAACCATTCCAACCTATGCCAACCGGCCGGCGCCGCCGGCACGGGCCAGATCTTCGATCCTCTCACCTGCCAGCCCTTTCAGGGCAACATCATCCCCGCCTCCCGCCTGAATCCGGCGGCCGTGAAATACCTGAACGCGTTTCCTCTACCTACCAATACGACCACGATCTATAACAACTACGAGGCGTTCCAGCAACAGGTTCTGGACTACAACGACTTCGACGTTCGCCTGGACTGGGTAGCTTCGGCGAAGAACACGTTTTTCTTCCGTTACAGCTACGACAACTCGGCGCAGATCAAAACCTCGCAGCTGCCCAACCTGCCTGCTGGCTTCGGCAGCGGCAGCAGCTACAGCCACGCCCGCGGATACGACCTGGGATACACACGCATCTTCAGCCAGAACGCGGTCAATGAGTTTCACCTCAACTATAACCGGGACAACTACGGCTACCAGCCTCCGTTCTATGGCGACCCCGTCTCGGCCAATCTCGGAATCGTGAATGCGAACCGCAACGCCGAGACCAGCGGAGGTGCGCTCATCGGAGGCAATGGCTACGAGCTCTCCTACACCGGCGACTACGGTCTGTATGCCGTGCCGCAGAACAATATCGAGGGCACCGACACGTTCAGCCTGGTGAAAGGCAATCACTCCTTTAAATTTGGGGGCACGCTGATCCGCCGCCAGCTGGAGTACTTCCGTCCCATCGCGGGCAAGGGCTTCTTCAATATCTCCGGCAACGGGCAGGACTTCACCGGCTACGAGGTCTCGGACCTGCTGGCGGCCTTTGTCGACAACTACAGCATCGGAGCGCAGAACGGCTATTTCTCGAACATCAGCCAGGAAGACGCTCTCTTCCTGCAGGACGACTGGCGCATTCGCCCGAGGTTGACCGTGAATCTCGGCGTGCGTTGGGACCTGATTACATGGCCCTATGAGTCGCACAACCAGCAAGCGTCCTTCGATATCAACACGGGAAAGGTGCTGCTGGCGGGGCAGAACGGCGTTTCGCGAAGCATCGTCAATCAGGACTACAGGTACTTCAGCCCGCGTCTGGGCTTTGCCTATCAACTGAATGGGAGTGGGACGGCCTCGCTGCGCGGAGGCTATGGCATGTACTACTTCCCGAGCTACGGAGGCATCAGCAACCAGCTTGGGCAGCAGCCGCCCTTCGGCGGGTCGGTCGACTATCAGGCCCGGCTGGGCTACTGCATCTCGCTTACCGGGCAGACGCCCGCGCCGGGAACTTCCAGCTATAGCAGCTGCCGCGTTCCTTCCCAGAGCCAGACCACGGCTCTTCCACAACCCGGGTTCCCGAACTTCAACGCCGCCGCTCCACCCTCCGGCCTGAGCACCATCGCGGTGAACCGGAACAACCAGGAGAGCGCCATCCAGGAGTGGAACCTCCAGCTGCAGCAGCAGCTTGCCAAGAACGATGTCGTCGACATCGCGTATGTGGGCAATAAGGTGAACCACCTGCCGAACTACTATCCGTACAACGGCTTGCAATACGGTGGAGGGATCTCGCCGCTGGGGGCCGGGCTGCAGAACTATCCTTCGCTCGGCAGCATAACCTACGAGAACTACAACGGCATCTCGAACTACCAGGCGCTGCAACTGCAGTACAACCATCAGGCCAAAAATCTGGTCGTGACGGGCGCCTACACCTGGTCACACACCCTGGACAACCAGTGCGGCACATTGTGTCTGTACTACAACCCGATGGCGACCTATGGCAATTCAGGTCAGGATCAGCGTAATGTGTTCAGCTTTTCGAGCATCTACACGCTGCCGTTCGGCCGTGGAGAACGGTTCGCGGGTAACGTGTCGCGGCCTGTGGATTGGCTGATCGGCGGATGGCAGACCAACCTCATCGCACTCCTGCGGAGCGGGCAGCCGGTGGACCTGGCGACCGGACAGTACGATGGCAACGAGCCCGACCAGGTCGGAACCCTCACCTATCCGAAGAGCATCACCGGCTACTGGTTCAACCCCAATGCGTTCTCCGCCTCCAACCTCAATGCGTCTTCTACAACGCAGGTTAACGGGCAGGCCGTCTACACCCGCTTAGGAACCGCGCGCCGCAACCAGGTCTTCGGCCCAGGCTACCGAGACGTCAACTTCGGTCTGCAAAAAGACATTCATGTAACCGAACGCTACAATCTCGATCTGCGCGCAGATCTCTTCAACCTCTTGAATACCCCTGAATTCACCAACCCCGGTAGTACGCTTAATAACTCCACCTTCGGCAAGATCACCGGTACGCAATATCAGAGCCAACGCCAGCTGCAGATCTCGGCTCGCATCGACTTCTAGGTGGCAAGCAACTTCGCCTCCGCAACGAAAACTCGCTAACCTCTGCTCCCAGGCGCGACCTAAATTGTTTCGTGACCGAACTCGTCCCTAGTGTCGGCAACTCTACTGGAGTGGCCGACTCTGGCCTCTCGCGAAGGTTGCAGCGTGCTCATCGAAACCCGGACGGACAGCTCCGTTCTCGGATGTTCGATCCGTCTGCTCAGGGCAACTCCAATCTCCACCCGTGCTCGCGGGAAAAAGGAAGTCTTGATGCCGCTCTTCTGGCGAATCGTGGCTCTTGGCGCACTGGTGGCCACCGCCTCCACGTGGTCTCCTGCACAACTCTCCCGAGACTGCGAACTCGCCGTCGCCAGGCCCGCAGCACCCTGTATCGACAAGGTGGATCCGCCCAATTGGTGGGCCTCCATGCCTTCCCCCATGTTGCTGCTGTATGGACGGAACCTCATGGATGCGAGGATCAGCGTGGACGGTCCAGGTGTCACTGTGACGCGAACACAGTCTTCGTCCAACGGACACCATGCCTTCGTCTGGCTCAAAACGGCCGCTCTTAAGCCCCAGACGATCCAGGTGCGTGTAACAGATGCGCAGGGAAGCGTAGTGTTTCCCTTCCAGCTACAGAGGCGCAGATCCGCGGGCGCGGGCTTTCAAGGATTTTCGGCTGCAGACTCGGTCTACCTAATCATGACCGATCGCTTCGCGGATGGAGACAAGGCGAACCATCCAGAGCTCGCGCAGCGCACTCTGCCGCGCGGCTGGCACGGGGGAGATTTCAAGGGCATAGAAGACCATCTGGAGTATCTTCAGCAATTAGGTATAACAACTATCTGGATTACACCTGCCTACGATAACTCTGGCGCGGCGCAGGCGTACCACGGCTACAGCGCGACCGATATGTATCGCACCGACCCGCACTTCGGTACGTTGGAGGAGTATCAGCACCTGGTGCAGGCGGTCCACGCACGCGGAATGAAGTTTGTCCTCGACACGGTTCCGAATCATGTGGGAGCGGCCAACCGTTGGGCACAGGATCCTCCCGCGCCCGATTGGTTCCACGGTACCGTCGCGCATCACGACCCAGCGAAGAGTGATTTCAGCTCGCTGGTCGATCCCCATGCCGATTGGCAGGAGCAGAAAGAAACCAGGCAGGGCTGGTTCGCCAATGTGCTGCCGGACCTCAACCAGGAGAACCCCTTGGTGGCCCAATACCTGATCCAGAACGCGATCTGGTGGATCGAGACCGGCGCCCTGGATGGATTGCGGATCGACACGTTTCCATATGTTAGCCGAGCCTTCTGGCAGGAGTTTCACGCTCAGATTCACGCTCTCTATCCGCGGCTGACCACAGTGGGTGAGGTGTTTAACCAAGACCCAACCATTACGTCGTTTTTTGCGGGTGGAGTCGCGCACGATGGGGTGGATACGGGACTGTGGACACCCTTCGACTTCCCCACATATTTCGCGCTGCGGGAGGTACTGTCGCACCGGCTACCGATGTCGCACCTTGAAGACACGTGGCGCGATGATTGGTTATATCCACACCCGGAACGGTTGGTTCCTTTTATCGGAAACCATGACACCTCACGGTTCTTGAGCATGCCGGGTATGTCCGTCGCCGACCTGAAGGTCGCGTTCGGCATCCTGCTTACGATGCGCGGAATGCCTCAAATCTACTCCGGCGACGAGATTGCAATGCGGGGCGGAGACGACCCGGACAACCGGCAGGACTTCCCCGGAGGATTTTACGCCGACAAGCAGGACGCCTTCACCGCGAGCGGGCGTACGCCCGAGCAGGCCGAGGTACATGACTGGGTCGCGGAGCTGCTGCGCTTCCGCAACGCGCATAGCGTATTCGCCCAGGGCGGCCAGCAGGACCTACTTCACGATGAAACTGCTCTCGTCTACCTGCGGGCGCAAGAGTTGAAGGCCGGCTGCGGCGGCGCGGAGGTGGATCGTGTGCTGGTTGCGATCAACGATGCGGACCAGCCCCGCACCCTCGAGCTTGACTCCAAAGACACCGCACTCGCGGGATGCACCCAGTTTCAACCTTCTGGGCGCACCGCGACTCCTGTGACCCTCAATCACGCGAAAGTCACGCTGACGCTCGGGGCCAAAGAGGTGGCGATGTATACCGTCCGGTAGAGTACCTGCAAGACACCCGAACGAAGGCATATGACCTATAAATTATGGTCGAACCCGGCCATTCGGAAGCACCGGCAAGAGCAGCAGGTCGCGCTCGACGTCACCCTGCGCCGCAGGGAGGAGCAACGGACTGCCTGCCGGGAGTTATAGAAGGGAGACCCGAACCTCCCACCCGGAGATCTGCCCTCTCATCTACCGCGTCGTCCCCTACTTTGCCATCGATTTCATGCCGTCGAGAATGCTGAGCAGGGCGGGGGCGAGAAGCACGATGAAGATGGCCGGAAAGATAAAGAAGACCAGAGGGAAGATGATCTTGATCTTGGTCTTGGCGGCCTGCTCCTCGGCGTGTTGACGGCGTTTGAGGCGGAGGTCTGCGGCGAAGGTGCTCAGGGCTTTGACGATAGGCGTTCCGAAGCGGTCCGTCTGGGCGAGCATGGTAACGAAAGCCGCGAACTCTTCGATCTTGGTGCGTTCAGCGAGGTTCTTCCAGGCGTCGAGACGGGGGACGCCCGCGCGCTGCTCGAGGTTGATTCGGCCGAACTCCTCGTTGATCTCGGGATGGCTGAGCTGCAGCTCTTCTCCCACGCGCAGGAGGGCCTGGTCGAGGCCAAGGCCCGCGTCGACGCAGATGACGAGCAGGTCGACGGAGTCGGGGATGCTTCTCCGGATGCGGTCGCGGCGGCGTTTGCCTCTGGAGGTAAGCCAGATACTCGGGGCAATGAAGCCAACGGCCGCGCCGATGGAGGCGCAGAAGAATGGATGGAAGGGAGCTAGCGCTCCCAGGCCCGCGCCTCCGATCGTGCCGACACACTGGACGGAGAAGAAGAGGTCATTAGCCGCGCGGTGTCGTATGCCAGCGTCGCCAAGGCGTCTTAGAACGCGGGTGTCGCCGGTGAGGCCGAGGAGGCCTCGTACCCTGCCTACGGTAGCGAGGAACCGTGCGGCGACCCGTTCGTGGCGGCTGATCGTTCTGCGGTCCGCGCGGCTGCTCTGGACCAGAGTGAGCAGCCTCTCGGCCTCGCGGGTGGGGCGCAACAGCGCCGGAAGCGCAAGCATGACGAGCCCGCAGCAAGCGGTAAGGGCGAAGGCAAAGTAGAAGGCGATCTGCATGGCTCTTACACCTCGATGGAACTGACGATGCGATGGATGACAAAGGCGCCGAGGCACACCAGAGCGAAGCCACCGTAGAGGAGTTTGGCGCCTAGAGCGTTGCCGGTGAAGGCGCGGAAGTAGCCGGGTTCAATGAGGTTCATCACCAGGAACATCACCAGGGGCAGGAGACAGAGAATCCAGCCGGTCATGCGGCCCTGGGCCGTGTGGGTGCGGATCTCTGCTTGTATCTTGAGCCGCTCGCGGATGACCGAGACGATGCGGTCCAGGATCTCGGCAAGGTTTCCTCCAGTGTCCTTCTGGACGAGGATGCCGGTGACGAGGACGCGCAGATCCTGCGAGGGAACGCGGTCGAGCATCTGCAGCATGGCATCGCGCAGCGGAAGGCCGAAGTTCTGCTGGCGAAAGACTTCGCTGAACTGTGTGCGGGCGGGTTCGGGGGCGTGCTCGGCGACGATGCCGAGGGCGGCCGCCAGCGCGTGACCGGCGCGGAGAGACCTTGCCATCATCTCGACCGCGTCCGGAAGCGTAGCGTTGAAGGCAGCGATACGGCGCCGGCGGCGAAGGAGAAGCACCAGGACCGGAAGGCAGGTCGCTGCGGCTCCGGCCGGCAGCGTGAGGCTGGGAACGGGAAGGAGAACGAAGGCCAGCATGCTGCCGCCTATGCCGCTGCCGCAGCACAGGAGCAGGAGCTTGTTCACCGGCATGGAAGGATCGAGTCGATGCAGCCCGGCTTCGACGCGCGCGAGGAGCGGGAACCTGGAGAGAGCATTCTGCATGGGACTGTCCAGCTCGCCCTGAGATTGCTTGAGCAACGCCTCTGTCTGTGCCGTAGCAGACGCAGGCTGCGAGTTGCCGCGAAGTCCTCGCATGCGCAGGTGGAGGGTTCTCTCCTGGGTGCTGGGCCGGAAGACTAGAAGAATGGCACCGGCCAAGATGGTGAAGGTGCCAGCGAAGGCTGCAAACAGTAGCATGGCTTCGGACTCGCTTTCTTAGACTTCCAATGACTCGTTCAACAGGCCCGGGCGGAGTGCGATGCCAGCCGCGGCGAGCTTGTCGCAAAACTTCGGCATGACGCCGGTGGGATGGAAGCGGCCACGGACTTTGTGGTCGCGGTCCAGACCCTTTCTTTCGAAGAGGAAGATGTCCTGCATGCTGATCACCTCCGAGAAGGCTCCGGTAAGTTCGGTGATGTGAGTGATGCGGCGCGCTCCGTCACTGAACCGGGATACCTGGACGATGAGGTGGACCGCGGAGGCGATCTGGGCGCGTATGGCCTTGTCGGCGATGCGGATCTCGCCCATCATCGCCATGGTCTCCATGCGGGCGATGGCGTCGCGCGGGGTGTTGGAGTGGATGGTGGTGATGGAGCCGTCGTGGCCGGTGTTCATCGCCTGCAGCATGTCGAGCGTCTCTTCGCCGCGGACTTCGCCGAGGATGATCCGGTCGGGACGCATGCGGAGGGCGTTGATGACCAGTTCGCGCTGGCGTACCGCGCCTTTGCCTTCGATATTCGGCGGCCGGGTCTCGAGACGAACTACGTGCTCCTGCTTGAGCTGGAGTTCGGCGGAGTCTTCGATGGTGACGATGCGCTCGCGTTCGGAGATGAAGCCGGAGAGAATGTTGAGCAGGGTTGTCTTGCCCGCGCCTGTGCCTCCCGAGACCACGATGTTCATGCGCGCTTTGACGGCTGCACTGAGCAGTTCGAGCATGGCTTCGGAGAGCATGCGATTGCGAAGAAGATCCTCAGCCTGCAGAGGGGAGCGGCCGAAGCGACGGATGGAGAGGATGGGGCCGTCCACAGCAAGCGGAGGCACGATGACGTTGACGCGGGAGCCGTCAGCCAGGCGAGCATCGACCATGGGAGAAGATTCGTCGATGCGGCGGCCTACGCTCGAGACGATCTTGTCGATGATCTGGAGCAGGTGACGGTTGTCGCGAAAGGTGATGTCGGTCTTGCTGAGCAAGCCGCCGCGTTCGACATAGATGGAGTTGAACGTATTGACGAGAATATCGCTGACCGTGGGGTCGTGGAGGAGAGGCTCGAGCGGGCCGAGGCCGAAGACTTCGTTGAGGACCTCCTGGGCGAGGCGGTCGCGTTCAGCGGCGCTGAGCGGGATGTCCTGTTCGCCAAGAAGTTGGTGGATGGTGCTGAAGAGCTGCTGCTGGCCGCCGCGCGTGGCCTTGATGTCCGCGAGCTTTTCCAAATCCAGCCGCTGGATCAGTTCCTTGTGGACGGCAGACTTGAGCTTCTGCTGGACGTCTTCCGGAACGCCGCGGGGGATGCGGGCGGCAGGCGTGTTGGACTGTGCTGCTCTTGGAGCGATGTTCGCATATCCCTGCATCATTTCAAGCTCCTCTCTTTGCATCAATGGTGGCCGCTGCGCTGATGCTGGCGAGAGCGGAGAGGCGCCGAGTGAAGTTCTTCCAGAACTCCAGAGAGAGAATCCTCGAGGGCTTCGGCGCGGGCGAGTCGGAGACCCCGACGAGAGAGTTTGCCCACCGCGTCATGATGTCGCTGAAGCCAGACCTCTGCGCAGAGGACATCGGAACGCCGAGATTGACGGAGCGGACCAACTCGAGATAGCTGTTAGGGATGCAGAAGTCGACAGGGAGCCGGATAGCTTTCTCGATCTCTGCCAGGCTGACCGCGAACTGCGAAGAGAAGCGGTTGAGGACGACCTTGACCTTCTGGGACGTGGGTTCAAGGCGCGCCAGGTCGTCCACATAGCGAGAGAGATCGCGAATGGCGCTGATCTCGGGTGTGGCGACGACGTAGACCTGGGAGGCGGCGGAGATGACGGCGAGGTTGGTGTCGTCGAGCATGGCGGCGCAATCGACGAGAACGAAGTCGTACTCGGAGCGCAGGAATTCAAGCGTGCTGGCGACGTCTGCGGCATCCATCGCGCGCATGTCATGGCCTACATCGGGCGAGGAGAGTACGTCGAGACCGCTGGAATGTTTGCCCAGGAAGCCGAGCAGGAGTTCGCTATCGAGACGGTTGACGTTGCGTACTAGTTCTTGAAAATGATAGCCGCTGCCGTCGATGCCGAGATAGATGCAGGCGTGGCCGAACTGGGCGTGGTTATCGATGAGGAGCACTTTCTTCTTATGCTTCTGGACCAGATAGCTGGCGAGATGGACGGCGAGGGTGGTAGTTCCGACGCCTCCCTTGGCGCCGAAGAAGGCGATGATGGAGCCCGTCGGTGCGGGCGCGCCCGAGCGGGCGAGGATACGAGTTTCGAGGCGAGCGCAAAGAGAATCCAGCTTGTCGAGATCGAGAGGCAGCGCAAGGAACTCGGCACATCCGGCCCGCATGGCGAGCAGCAGGAGTTCGGGATCGCTTCGTCTCGACAGCGCGACAGTCACCAGCTTGCCGGGGAAGACCCGATCGAGATACGAAGCCGTCTCGGCGGCCTCTTCAGGATCGGCCTCGAAGTCGATGAGGGCGATACAGCCGTCTCCTGCGCGGAGGTTCTCGGGCAGGTACGGACGGCGCCGATCGGAGATGTAACGGTCGAACGCGGCCTCGGTCAAGGTCCAGTCCCGGTCCTGGGCTACGTCGAGAAAGCGGCCGGTGGTCTCCTGATCGACCCTGACAGTCAGGAGGGTGAACTTCAGGGTGGCGTGTGCGTAGGTGCTGATCGGAGTCATGGCTGGGGTTCCTCTTGGAGCAGGATGGCGTGCATTACTGGTTCTTCTCGGAGGGAGGAAGTTCCTTGTCGAAGGTCTCGGACTTCATGAAGGGGCGGGCGATTGCCGGCTCTTCCGCGGTGACCGGGTCGGTGAGGGGGTCAACGATGGTTGGTGTAACGACGACGATGAGTTCGGAGGTGGAGAGATTGATGCCCTTCGATCGAAACAGCTGGCCCAGGATAGGAATGCTAGCGATCCCGGGCGTGCGGCTGAGGGCATCGGTGGTGCGCTTGTCTAGAAGCCCGGAGATGGCGAAGCTCTGCCCGCTGCGCAGGACAACCTGGGTCTCGGCGCGGCGGGTGGAGAGAGCGGGGATGGTGTAGCCGCTGATGGTGACGGCGTTGGTGTAGTCGAGCGCACTAACCTCCGGCGCCACCTTCAAGGTGATGGTGCCGTCGACATTGACCATCGGCGTGAAATCCAGCTTGACGCCGTAGGGCCGGAACTGCACCGTGACGGAGGTGAAGCCGCCCGAGCTGCCTTCGACCACTGGGAAAGGAAACTCTCCGCCGGCCAGGAAGTTGGCCTTCTGGCCGCTTAGCGTGGAGATGGTCGGCTCGGCCAGAATCTGGAGGATCTGCTTGTTTTCAAGATCGCGAATGGTGACACCGAGATTGATCTTGGAGCTGTAGAGCAGGAAGTTCAGCGGGTCGCTCACACTGAGGGTGTTGCCGCCCACCGTGGCGCTGGCGCCTCCGGTGCCACCACTCGACCCAGGCGTTAGGCTGGTGGTAACCGGGAACTGCGAGGTGGTGCCTCCCGCGACGGTGCTGCCTCCGCCGGGATTGAAGAGGTTGACGCCAAACTGATTGAGGCGGGAGCGATCTACCTCCATGATGCGCACCTTGAGCTTGACCTGCCCAACCCTGGCGGGGTTAACGACTACGGAGTTTGCGACCTCCTTCGAATAGAGCGTAGCGAGCTTCGAGGCGGTGTCGGAGATCGTATCGGTGCCGACAATACCAGTGAGGAGGACTTTACCTTCCCTCCCCTCGACGTGGACGTTCTCGTTCGGCAGAGCCTGATGGATCGAATTTCGCAGGGCCTCGACGTCGAGGTCCGAGGAGATCATGTAGACCTGGGAGACGTCGTTCTGGTCCCAGATGACAACGGAGCTGAGTCCTGGAGCCTTGGCCGTGATGACCACCTGGTTCGGGCTGGCGGTATAGCTGTCGATGACGGTGGGATTAGCTACATAAATGCGGCGAACTCTGGCGGTGGTATTGAGGAACATAAGGTGCCCCACGGTAAGGTGGATGGCCTGCTCGCTGGCCGCAGATCCTGCGAAGCTGAAGCCCGACACCGGTGCTGCAGCACTGTGACTGCCTACGGCGTGTTGTTGCTGGCCGTTGCTTTCTGCGCTACCCAGAAGCGTCAAGGAGAGCGCAAGGGCGGCCAGCGGCTTTACCAGGTGCGCGGGAAGTAGGGTCGGTGTATTCACGGTCGTGCGTCCTCGAAGGATTGCTCGGTCGATTTGCCACCCGAGATAGTTTGCACGATGTACCGTGCGGGAGCTGCCACAGTCTCCTTCCTGCGCGGCTGCGAGGAGGCTCCGGTATCGTGAAGTTTCGGCGCCGCCGAGAGGGAGATCTGTGGCTCGAGGTCGACCACCTCGGTTCGATCCGTGCCGTTGCGCAGAACAAAGTGGATCTTGCCGAGCGTGCTGGCCAGAGTCACCTTCTCCGCATCCTGCGGCGTGACCAGAAGGGTCACTACGTCCGTCGTGGTTGCCTTGCCGGATGGATCGGGCTCGAACTTCTGTCCCGCCGCGAGCACACGCGCATCCTGCAGCACGGTGGAGGTGACGAAGTCCGAAGTGTTCACTGCGCGACAGGTAACCAGGACGTCGATGAAGCTTCCAGGGAGCAGAAAGCCTGCGACGCCCGCCACCTGGTCGGATTGCAGGGAGATGGCGCGCATCCCCTCAGGGATCCTCATGGTGAGGCCAGTGCCTGCACCCGCGGCTGCAAGCTGATGTTCAAGGACGATCTCGCCTGCCGAGAGGGGGAAGAGCAGCACACGTCCAGCGATCTCCTCGGGCTTCTGGAAGGAACCGCTCAAAGGCTGCGCCGCTGGCCAGTCTACGAGATGCAGTGCGGAGGGTTGCAGAGGCGCACCGGCCGGAATGTCCTGAGAAGCGGCCAAGACGCGGACACCTGGATGAAGGGTGCGGCTGCTCGATGACCCGATCTTCTTGCTGAGCCACAGGGTAAACAAACCTGAGGTGAGCAGAGCCAGCAGCAGGGCAGGAATGAGTCGTCGCGCCATCATGGATGCACCCGCGCTGTGTCGAGATAGAGAGTCAACATGCAGCCGGCGGCGATTGCGACCGCGTAAGGAAGCCGCAAAGTCCGGCTGTTGCGAACGTTGAGTTCGGTATGAGGCCGCAGCCCGCGTGCCGCGTGATGCGAAAACAGTTTTAGGAGATTGCGGAACGTCTCTCTCAGGCGGCCGTGAAGGCCCGCATGTACGATTGCAAGCACTCCCCCTGCGATGGCGGTCAGGGTGAGCAGCGCCGCAGCGTTCGAAAGCCCAAGTAGACAGCCCTGTGCGGCGATCAGCTTCACGTCTCCAGCTCCCAAGCCTCCGGCGATATGGAAGAGGAGGAAGCATAGCCCGCAGATCGCGAGTGCGATGAAGGAGTGGACGAACTCTCTCCATCCACCGGCGAGGGCGTGCAACGTCAGACCCAGCAACACGCCGCTGCCGGTGAGAAGATTCGGGATGCGCTGCTGGGCGATGTCGAAGATCGCAGCCGATGTTGCGCAAACAATGGCCACTGTTGAAAGCGCGAGTTCAGGGGAAAAGTGCACGGTGAGTACCTTGGTCGATCTGCAATCGTGAAGAGTGGAATTGAGGCTGCGAATGGAACGGCCGAGCGGGTCCCGCGCCTTGGCGCAGGACCCTCCCTCCTAAACGGCGTTCAGGGCCATCGACATTCTGTTGAAGGCCTGTTGGATGTATGCGGAGAGATTCTGCATGCTGGCAACTGCTCCAAGGCCGAGCAGGGAAGCGACCAGGGCGTACTCGATCAGATCCTGACCGGATTCTTCCTTAGCAAAGTTCGAGAGGATACGCGTGAAGTTCTTCAAAATGGATCTCCTTAAGATTGGTTTATAGGTACGGTTAGCGCCAACGGAGTATCGAACCGAAGGCAGGATTCTAGCCAAGGTGCAGAGAAGCGCCAGGAGACCGGGTTTGTACAGCTACCCTTTGCTCATGACATGACTTGAGTAACTTATCGGCGGGAATTCACAAGACAACAACAGATTCGACGATTTAATCAGGTCCGTTCCGGAAGACCCAAAGAACCCCTACCCGCGCATTGCGGAATTTAAGTAAAGTTCTGCTCGCCTTGTCCGATACAACACTTGAGCCTGAAACCTACAGCTCGAAGGCTCGTCTGCACGGGAGAAGTCCGCTCTTCTGCACACCGCCACCAATGCACATAGGAGGTTCGACAATGCCGGCCAACTTCTTCTTCATCCTAGTGAGCTCAGTGAGTGTGGCGGCAACATTCACGTTGATCTTCGCGCCTATGTCCTTCTTTCAGAGCAGCACCCCAGTGGAAGAGAGACCCGCGAAACGAGTGGGCACCCACCCCCACGCGACTGCCGTATTTCCCAGCAGCCACCGCGCAGGCCCTCTCGAAGAGATTTACTAAACCCCATTTCACAGAGAAAGGAGGTAAAGCTCATGGATCTTCATCTCGTCCGCATGGTGGCCGCTGGTCTCGCCGCCGTCGTCCTCTCCGCAATCGTCTATCGCAGGACCGCCAAGACAGGCGCATAAATTCCGTCAACGAAACGAGGCCGAACGGCATGGTCACGATCAGAAACAAAGCAACGGGCACTGAAGTGGGCACGCATATCGAATGCGCTGAAGATTCCTTCAGCAGGCTGTTCGGTTTGCTCGGAAGAGAGGGCCTCGAACCTGGAGAAGGACTTTGGATCAGGCCCTCTTCCGGGGTTCATACGATGGGTATGAGGTTCTCGATCGACGTCGTAGGCCTCGACAAACATATGCGCGTGGTGCGGCTCTGGACTAACCTGAAGCCGTTCCGCGCGACCTCCTTAAGCCTGGCGGTTCAGAGCGTGATCGAGCTCGCAGCGGGCGAGATAGAAGCGCGATCGATCCACCTCGGCGACGGGATGGAGGCGCAGCCGCACGACTTCTCCAGCACGCCGAAGAAGGCGGTTCGGCTGCTGTGCAACGCGAGGCTCAAGGCAACTTGAACTCCACCAGCCGCTGCATCTTGATGCAATGCTGGCTCTGCAAGTAGGGCGGACCTCGGTTCGCCCTACTTATTTTTTGTGGCATGGAATGGTACGCGGTGCCAGGGAAGCACCTGCAAACCTTAGGCGGAAGACGGTGCAGAGCAGAGCCCCCTACAAAGGCCCAGACCCGTGCCGAAGCGAATTTCGTCAAGCTCAAGCACTGGCTGTAAAGAAGATCCACTCACTGCAAAATCAATGCCGATGCCGAGGTATGCAGCCTTAGCCCGTCGTAAGTATAGAGCGGAAGAACGATGCGATAGGTTAGATCCACGGACACGGTGACTGTCGAGCCCACAAAGTTTCCGTTTGAATAAGATAAGTAGATATTGAAGACGTTGCTGGGATATCTAAGGAGGAGCGGGGTTACGATATTGATGCAATCCTGGGTAGATGCAGGAGCGTAGCTTGTGCTGCTGTGCAGGCTGGCATAGCGAACGGCTGACCTGCTCGCATACGTGATGCTGCAGGTGCCGAGCATGACCAGGGCGAAATTGATGAGGCCGAAGAACAGCAGGAAAAAGACAGGAAACACGACCGAAAGCTCAATGAGACTGGAGCCGGACTCGTCGCGAGCGGCGCTGCGCGCGATGGCTCCTGCTGCATGGAATGGCGAGCGGCCTACCGTGCCAGCACGGCACGGAACACCGGCTCCAGATGAGGTATTCGTCTGCTGCTGGAGGGGAGAGCGCACGCTAGTTGCTCCCGTTCAAAATAGTTCGTATACGCGCGACCGATCGCACTTGGATGGCTAACGGAAGTCCACGCACGCCAAAGACGAGCGGCAGGGTCGCGGTCGCAGTTACCTGCGCGTAGCGGGCCGGTACGCCATAGGCTGGACAACTGCTGCTACATGAGATCGCTGGTGTTCCTGGAGCGCAGGTACAGACATCTTGCGCAACGGCGTTGTAACCCGGCACGGAGCCGGCTGAGGCGAACGCGAGGTTCTGCATACCCGCTAAGTCGGTTGCGGTGCTTTGAGTAGCTCCGTATTCGGCGCCGCTCCGTGCGGAATCCGCCACGCGCATGTCCTGCACGAGTAGAATTCCGACATCGAGCACGGCGAGCACCATGAATACAAGGACCGGAAGAATCAGGCTCATCTCAACCAATACGCTTCCGCTCTGGTCGGCAAGCAGCCCCGGCAGGGCGCGACGGAGATAAGAGGTCTTTGTCATTGAACCAGCGCGACTGGCGCATGCAGCGGGCTTCCGCCGATCAGCGAAGAGTAGTTGTTCGAGGCAGTCAAGGTGGCTCCGAAGAGATACATGTTGGCAGTTACGATGTTGAAGTATTCGTTGCCTCTGAGGTCTGTGCTCCAGTCGTAGATACCGGTGTTGGTGGTGTAGATGATGCCGTCTCCACGAAAGGTGGAAGTATTGAACTGAAAGTCCTGTGCTCCTCCCACCCAATTGCGGTCGCCGAAGAGAAGAATGCCGGGAATGCCTCCGGCGGAGGCGTCCGTAGGCGCGCTCAGATACATCTGCGAGTGGTTCTGCAGCTTGAAGGTTCCGTACCCCGAGCCGCCGCCGCGAGTGAAGTAGAGCGTGACCCCATCGCCCTGGAGGATGGCGTTCGAGAAGTTTGCTCCGCCGGTAACTACGTACAGCCCCGCAGTCAGCGTGGCCGTGGCGTTCGTGATGGTCAGGCCGCCACAATACGTCCCTGGTTGCAAGGTAACGTTGCTCGAGTAGGAGGCATTGGTGTGATTGCAGGTGGAGAGAACAGGCGCGGCCAGATAGGCGAGCGGATCCGGCAGCGCGGGTGTGCTGTAGAGGACGGCCGGCGTTACCCGGCCGGCGATGTTGGATGCGCCTGCCTGGCCTGTAACCTTCGTCTGGCCGCCGCCGATGTGAGCGAAGCCATCCACTGTCACTCCATATTGGGAGTAGATGGGACAGGAGGTGTCCAGGCCTGCGCTAGCTACGTTCAGACTGGAAGTGCCTGCCGCTTGTAACGAATCGGACAGAAAATACATGCAGGGAGGGACCATGGCCGTAGCGCTTGCGGACACGACAACGGAAGAGTCTCCCTTGCTGAGTAGGCCCAGGAAGAAGGTCGGCACCGTCTGGCTGACGGCAACCTGCACTGTGGAGTAGTCGGTCGCATAGTGGCCTGCCCCAGCCGGCTCGGCGATCGTGAACGCAGGCAGCGGCAGGTGATTGAGCGTGGCATCGGTCGCGACCGCGTCCTGGGCGCCTGCTTGCCAGTTGGACATGCCGCGCTGCTGCTCGGAGGCGGCCTCCATCGCACCTGCATCGGCGCTGCTTTGCAGTTGCAGCGTCCTTAGCTCCAGCCGGCCAACGTCGATAGCCAGGCCGCAAAAGCCGAGAAGCACCGTGAGAGTGATGGCGAAATAGACCAGCATGGAAGAACTTAGGGTCCTCTTCTGTTGCGCGTTGCCGCCAGCGCTCCTCACTTCTATATCGGCGCCCAGAAGCGGAAGCTGAGGAACCAGCCGGAGAACTTGGAGTCCGCTAAAATATCCTGTGAGTACCCTATGCGCCTACCGAACCTGAAATTTGCTATCGTCCTTGCCGCCGCGTTGGTCCTGACCGTGCCTGCGAACGCTCAGCTCTCGGCGCCACCCAACACGGCGAATACCTTCAAGGACACCTCCATGGTGAAGCCTCCGGCGGGAGCTCGAGTCGCGATCTACGAGTTTGAAGATCTGGAGTGTCCAGCTTGCTCGCGAGCTTTTCCGATCGTTCATGCCGCCGTGGAGCATTACAAAATACCCCTTGTACGGCATGATTTTCCTTTGAAGATGCACGTCTGGAGCTTCGACGCCGCGGTCATCGCGCGGTACATCCAGGACAAGATCTCACCCGAGGCGGCCGAGGCTTATCGTGGCGCCGTCTTTGCCAACCAGAGTGCCATTGCCAGCAAGGAAGATCTGCAGAACTTCACGCAGAAGTACTTTCAGCAGCACGGCAGAACCATGCCCTTTGTGATCGACCCCACCGGCGAGTTCACCAAAGAGGTACAGGCCGACTATGCCCTTGGTGAGAAGATCGGACTCACCCAGACCCCGACGATCTTTGTCGCGACGCCCAAGAACTGGGTTCAGGTGACCGATGTGAACCAGCTCTACGCCACCATCGACGCAGCGCTCGCAGAGACCCAGGCGAAGCAGACAACAGCTACGGGGCACTCCAAAAAGACCGGGATTGCGCACTAGGCTCCCGCTTCCCTCGTCCGAGGCCGAGCCCGTCTCTACGTGGCATGTGGAAAGCAGGAGGAACTACGGCCCGCGGTCCTCTCTTCAAAGCTCGCCTCAACCTGCCATCGAGGTCAGTTAGCAACTCAACGGACCTCGAAGATGAGGAAGTAGTCCTGTCCATCTGTCTTGGTGAAGTCGTACTGTCCCGTCAATCTGTAACCGGCGGCGGTCATCTCTTTCTCCACCGTGACCAGATCCAGGCCGTGATCGACGCCATTTCCGTTGCGATCGATGATTCCCACCTTGGCTCCGGTCTTCAATCCTGCCTTCACGCTGGTCATCACCTGAACCGGATGCGCGATCTCGTGATACACCTTGAGCAACAGCACCGCATCGACACTGGCGGGAGGCAGCTTTGGATCGTCGGGAGAACCGAGCACCGCGCGCACATTCGTAAGGCCCTCTTTCTTCACGCGGGCGTCGATGTACGAGACGGCGTTCGGATTGATGTCCTCGGCGTAGACGGTTCCACCCGGACCGACGCGCCGCGCTGCGCGTGCTGTGAACCAGCCTGAGCCCGCCCCAAGATCGGCCACGCTCTTGCCTTCCGAGATGCCGAGCAGGTCCATGACGCGGCCAACCTGCAGCTTCTTGTCGCGGTCCGGGTACTCGAAGATAGAGAGATCACCCGCGTACGGGGTGCTGGTCGGTCGGCTGGTTTCCGCTGGATAAGCGGTAGGCGAGGAGCTCTGGGAGGCTGGGCTGCTCGAAAGCTGCGTACTCGCCCTCGCTATCGTTCGCTGAACCCCAGCACCGGTCTGGCCAGGTACCACGCCTGCGCAGCACAGCAGTGCAGGTACAGTACAAAGCACCTTCCTGCCCCAGGAACCAATTCTAAGATCAAGCATGCGTAGCACCCACCTGTCTTCCAATACGATGCGGATTCCCCATGTGAGGAAGGAAACGCCGAAGCCCAGACGCCTGCAACCCCGCTCCTTATCGGATCTGAACAAGTTCCGGACCGCCCGGAGTAATGGTCGAGCTCTGCGGCGCTCTCCAGTGATCGATGTAGCTGACCTGGTGCACACAACTGATAGTGCAGTTCGGGGAGCAGCTCTTCTCCGTCAAAAACTCGCGCTTCACGTCCGAGGTCTTGTACGTGGCGAGCGGTACGCCAGGATAGCCTCGCTGCTGAGAGCAATAATGCACCAGACCCAACTCGCAGATGTAGAGGTACCGGGCACCTGCGCGGCAACGCCAATCGTTCGGCTTCCCGTTGGCGATCGCCTCCTGAAAATGATTGAAGCGGGAGTAGCTTCGCCGTGTCAGTCTGCGAACCTCCTCCCACACCCTGCGCTCGCGATCGCCGAGCGGCTTCAGCTGACCGCTGCCGTCGTGAATGATGCCGATGGTGGAGCTGAACCCCAGGCCAAGCGCCCGTTCGCTAACCGTCTTCGCATCTTCAGGGTTAGCAATTCCTCCACCCACCACCGAGTTGATGTTAACGTGAAATTGAGCATGTTCGGCCAGCATCTGCAGCTTCTTGTCCAGCACCTTGAGGCTCTTCTTCGAGACCGCGTCCGGCTGCACATTGTCGATCGAGATCTGCATGTGGTCGAGACCGGCGCCGTTCAACCGTTCGATCCGCTCCGGCATCAGCAAATAGCCGTTGGTGATCATGCCCGCAATCGCACCGGTCTGGCGAATCCGCGCGATGATCTGGTCGAGCTCCGGATGCAGCAGCGGCTCCCCGCCCGAGATGGTGATGACCGAGGTGCCCAGCCGCCCAAGCTGATCGATCCGGCGCAGCATCTCCTCCACAGGCACCGGGTCGGAGACATCGTCGTACTCGTTGCAATAGGTACAGGCCAGATTGCAGCGACGCATGGGAACGATATGCGCCATGTAGGGGTGCCCAGTCGACACCAGGGCCGAACCGATGGAGGCAAGCTCGCGCACCTTGCGGGAAGCTGCCCTCCAGGTACGCTTCATCCCGTGCTCTCTTGAAAAGGTCTGTGAGGAGGTGCCTGTCGCCGGTTCCATCAAGCTATTTTACGTGGAACCGAACCAAATAGCTCTTCCCAGACCAGGCACGTGCTCCACGGAAGAAGAGCACAACCGCCTCAGGATGGAGCCTCAGCGAAGAGAATAGCCCGGGATCGCCGGAGCGGAATGGCTCGGAGACTCCGCTGCGGAGCGGCGCTTCGCATCGGGTGTCAAGGTGAGTGCCTGCTCCTTCTTCTCCCGCAGAACCACAACCGCAACGGGCCTTCCCTTGTTCTCATGCATGATCTTCATCCACCGCGAGGTGCTATTGACCGAGAGAGTGTTGGCGCGCAGGACGATATCGCCGGGCTGCATCCCCGCTGTCGCTGCCGGGGAGTTGGCATCCACGCTATGCACGACCAGGCCTCCCTGTTCCACGCCCAGAAAGGCTGCCAGTTGCGGTCCCATCGTCTCGACCAACGCCCCGGTGTAAGCGGAGCCGGAGATCAGGGATCCGATGAAGCTGTGTGTGTGGCTGCTCGCCGAACCAACCGTGCCCGAGAGAAAGCCGTTGCTGGCGATAGGCCTAGCGGTCTCGGCCGAGGGCGGCGCGCCGGCCGGCGAGGCGGAACCCGTCGCAACGCTTCCTTGAATGACCACCGGTGCGGCGTCCGGTTCCGGAACGGTGAAGTGCTGCTGCCACGCCTCCCGCTCCACATCGGTCCGGTTGGCCAGATGCGTCGAGAGGGTCTGCTGCACTCCGTCCCGGCTGATCACCAGAACGGCCTCGTGACCCGCCGGCGTGTCCCGCAGCATGCCGCGCAGCTGCTCCTGGCCTTGTACAGCGCGTCCATTCATCTGCAAGATCACGTCGTGCTCGCGCAGCCCACACTTACCGGCGGGTCCGTCGTGATCCACGCGAACCACCTCCGCCCCCCGCGCCTCCTTCAGCTTGAGCCGGCCCGCCTGCTCGTCGCTTACGTCGCGGATATCCACCCCAAGATATCCAGGCGCCGGATGGCTGGCCAGGTAGCCCAAGGCTGTCTCCCACCCCTGCGGCCCCCCGCCGGCCCACAGCAGCGCGGGGTTCGGGCT
>CAXTPY010000013.1:0-23331 GCA_964246195.1 uncultured Acidobacteriaceae bacterium
GCAGGCGCGCCGGGTCACCAGCTTCGCCGGACCCGACGTCTCCCCCGTCTACAACCCCAAGACCGGCTCCCAGATCGCATGGATCTCCGGGCGCACCGGCCTCCCCCAGCTCTACATCATGGATACCGACGGCTCCAACGTCCAGCGCATGACCGACGGAGGCTACGCCACCTCCCCCTCCTGGTCCCCCAACGGCCAGTTCCTGGCCTTCGCTTGGAACCGCAAGTACGGTCCCGGAGCCCCCGGAGGACAGGATATCTACGTCATGGAGATCGCCACCAAACGCTGGATCCAGCTCACCCACGACGGAGGACGCTGCGACTTCCCCTCCTGGTCCCCCGACGGACGCCACATCACCTACTCCAACACCGCCGACGGCGTCCCCGGCCACCAGAAGGTCTGGACCATGCTCGCCGACGGCACCGGCAAACGCGCCCTTACCGGCACCGGAGCCGACATGCCGAATTGGAGTTGGAAGTAATTCAAACCCAAAAACTAAGCCGTTTCGAAGTTGAGGCGTTTCGCGCGGCTCGCTAGCCAAGACGCCACGGGTGTGACCGCTACAACATCCGTATGCAGAGCTTGCTCAGAACTTTTCTTAACGTCTCGTGCAGGGTGATAGGCAGGTCTCGCACCCGTTTCCCTGTGCCGTTGTAAGCAGCATTCACTCGCCCTCCCGGTGAGTGCCCGGTCTCGCCCGGCGCGCGGTCCGGCCGAACCTCTCCGCCCCGGCTTTGTACGCTTCCGCTATGTGGCGCGAGGAGAACGAAACTCCCTGGCCAGAGGATCGCTACCGGGCGAGAGATTCAGGTTACGTACCTTGAGGTGGCGGCATGAACACACGCATGGTGGAGGTTCGCGCGAACTTGTTGAAGCAGAACGAGAACGTCGGCAACCTGGTGTGGTCGTCGAGCTGGGCCTAGGGAAGAGCTTCGCTCGTGCCGCTCTCCGCTAGGGAAGGGAAGGACAAGCGACCGGTTGCGACGTTCTCGCGAGAGCCGGCTTGCGGCACAGGTAGAGGCGCCTCGGTGAGCCAGTAATGCCGTTTGAGCATCGCGTGCTCATTTACCTGGGGATGGCCGGATTGATCGCTATACTGGAAGGTGAAGGCAGTGTACGCGGTCGGGAGAAGCTTTCGGCGTCGCGAGTGTCTTCTTCGTGTACGACCAAATATTGAAGTTGAGAGGAAAGGTAATCCGATGAAGAAGTTAATAGGGACGGTTTGTGGCGTGGTGCTGGCGAGCGCTGGCGTCATTCCCGCCGCGCAGGCACAGGACAGGGCAAAGATGGACCAGCGATTGAACGCTGCTGCCTTAGTTATCGAGCAGGTGATGGCGGCGCCGGATCATGCGATTCCAGAGACGGTGCTGGGCGGCGCGCATTGCGTCATTGTGATTCCGTCAGAGAAGAAGGCGGCGTTCGGAATCGGCGCACAGTATGGTCAAGGGGTGGCGACGTGCCGCACGGGCCATGGCTGGAGCGCTCCGGTGTTCGTGAAGCTTGGAGGTGTGAGCTTCGGTCTGCAGATTGGCGGACAGGCGACGGATCTGGTGCTGCTCGGGATGAACGAGAAGAGCGCGCAGGATATGCTGCACAGCAAAGTGAAGCTGGGCGCGGACGCCTCGGCGGCGGCGGGGCCGGTGGGACGCAATGCGCAGGCGGCGACCGATGTGCTGCTGAACGCGGAGTTTCTTACCTATTCTCGCGCCAAAGGATTGTTTGCCGGGCTGGATCTGAGCGGCGATGTGCTCGAAGCCAACAACGAGGATGTACGCGCGGAATACGGCGCGAACGTGCAAGACGACGCTGTGCTCCATGGCAGTGTGAAGGCGCCTGCCAATGCGCAGCACTTTGTGCATACGGTGTCTAAGTATTTCGTCATTTCAAAGAACTGGAAGACGATGACGCCGCCTAAGCAGCCCTAACTTCATCAGGTAACAGGCGACGAAAGGGTACCTAAGTTGGTGAAGGTTTCTTGCGCGGAGTACCACTAGGTACTCCGCGCAAGCGCGTCTGTGCCTTGGCGGCGAGTAGCCTTTGGCGCAGAAATATTTCTGTCTCTTTTCTTGCCGGCATCGAAGGCTGCGCGCCGAATCTCGTCACCGAGATGGCCGCCGCAGCGGAAGCGAACCGAGCGCTACGCACAATGTTATGGCCGAGCAACTGCGAAACCGCGAAGGCTCCATTGAAGGCGTCCCCCGCGGCGGTCGAATCGACGGCAGTGACAGGAAAGGCTTCGATCGCGGCCTCTCCGGATTGAGAATCGCTCACGTAGACGCCTCTTGCACCCATCTTCAAGAGGATGCCATTTGCTTTCAATGCGCGGAGGCTCTCGACGATCGATCTGGGGTCTTTGCTATGCGCGTAGAACTCCGCTTCGGTTTCGTTGGGCGTGAACCACGCGGTCCTCTGGATGAGACTTGGCGGTAGGGTCTGGGATGGCGCGGGATCCAGCATAAGTGGGATGCCATACTCCTCGCACATCCGGGCTGCGAAGACCACCGTATCCAGGGGGATCTCCAATTGCATTAGAACCATGCCCGCTCCGCGGATGACCTCGCGATGGAGTTCGAGGGCGGAGGGTGTGAGGGCGGAGTTGGCTCCGGGGGTGACAACGATGGAATTCTCGCCGCCTTCGGAGACCAGGATGATGGCCACGCCGGAGGCTCCTTCGGCGGACTGTACGGCGGAGATATCCACGTTGCAAGAGCGCAGCTGCTTCTTCAACTCTCGGCCAAAGCTGTCGTTGCCGACGCGCCCTACAAGCTGCGCAGGATAACCGAGGCGGCCTATGGCAGCGGCCTGGTTCGCTCCTTTACCTCCGGGGTGGGTTCGGAACTCGAGACCGGCGACGGTCTCGCCTGGATGGGGGAGCCGGCCGACACGGGCGACAAGATCCATATTGATGCTTCCGACGACCACGATCGGTTTCAGAGCCTTCATAGAGGTTGCCCCCTTCGTGTTTAGAGCGGATTCTCAGGTGGTGTAAAGAAGCAAGAACAAACGCAGATTCCCTTCGAGGAAGACAACAAAGATCCTTTGCTACGTTGCTCCAGCGGATTATGCCGGCTCGATTGCATGGGAGTATGGTAGCGAACGAGCGCTCGACGCCTGCGCAGAGACGACCCGGTACACTCAAGCGAACTACCTTGAATGGAATCAGGAGCCTCCCTTGGCGCGTTTCACCGGACTTCTGGGTCTCGTCACCTTCCTTGGCCTGTGCTATGTCTTCTCGACGGAGCGCCGCGCGATACGCTGGCGCACCGTGGCCTGGGGGCTCGGGTTGCAGATCCTCTTCGCCTTCCTGGTGCTGAAGTGGACGTTCGGCCAGACAATTCTGCACTCCGCGTCGAGCGTGATTACGTCCATGCTCGCTCATTCCGTGGACGGGTCTTCGCTGGTCTTCGGTCCTCTGGGGACGCCGGGGAATCCGCTGGCGGTGCTGGCGTTCGCCGTGCTGCCGACCATCATCTTCATCTCGGCGTTCTTCGCGATCCTTTACCACATAGGAGTGATGCAGCGAATTATCAGGGTGGTGGCGTGGCTGATGCAGAGGACCATGGGGACGAGCGGGGCGGAGTCTACCAACGTGGCCGCGAGCATCTTCATGGGCCAGACGGAGGCCCCGTTGACCATCCGGCCCTTCCTGGCGGGGGCTACGAACTCCGAGCTGATGACCATCATGACCTCGGGCATGGCTCATGTCTCGGGGGGGATCATGGCGGCGTACATCTCCTTCGGCATCAACGCGCAGGACCTGCTCTCGGCGGTGATCATGACGGCGCCGGGCACGATTCTCGTGGCCAAGATGCTGGTTCCGGAGACGGGGCATCCGGCGACCGCGGGCACCGTGCATATGCCACCAAGCGAAGAGCATAAGGATGAGAATTTTATCGGAGCGATCGCGCGGGGTACGATCGACGGCGGGAGACTGGCGTTCAACGTGGGCATCATGCTGATCAGCTTCATCGCGCTGGTGGGTCTGCTCAACGGGACGATGTTAGGTATCTCGAACTTTACGTGGGCGCATGGGCGGATTCCATTTCCGCACTCGTTGAATGCGGTGCTGGGATTTTTCTGCGCGCCGATTGCGTGGTTGATCGGCATTCCGTGGCATGAGGCTCCTGCCATCGGCAACCTGCTCGGCACCCGCGCCGTGCTCAACGAGTTCGTCGCCTATACACAGCTTGGGCTCGCGAAGCGCGCTCTTGCTCCGCGCACCTTTTCTATCGCTACGTTCGCTCTGTGCGGCTTTGCAAATCTCGGGTCCATCGGGATGCAGATCGGAGGCATCGGCGCGCTGGTGCCCAACCGGCGCAACGACCTGGCGCGGCTGGGGCTGCGCGCCATGCTGGCGGGGACTATGGCCAACCTGATGTCGGCTTCTATCGTGTCCATGCTGATCCGGTAGGGAGTGGAGCTAGCCGCCGGAGATGGCTCCGATGACCAGCAGAGGCTCCGCACCTTCCTGCACACGTTGTGGCAGAGCCGCGTCCGCGCCTTCGTGCGACAGATCGCGGCCTTCCGCGAAGAACCTGAGGAATGCCCTCCTCTGCCCGGTCTGACGGTCGCGTATCGTTCCGCGCAAGGTGGGATGCTGGCGCTCCAGGGCATCTAGCACGGCGCGCACGGTGGCGGACTCAACGCTGAGACGAAGCTCGCCAGAGATTCCGGCCAGCGTGCGCAGATGCGCGGGAAGCTCTACGCGAACGGTCATGGAAGCGTCTGGGCTTCGACCGAGAGGACGGCGGGGAGGTCGCGGACGATGGTGCTCCAGTTGTCTCCTCCGTTCGCCGATCCGTATACCTGGCCGCCGGTCGTGCCGAAGTAGACGCCGCACTGGTCCATGCGGTCGACGGCCATCGCGTCACGGAGCACATTCACGTAGCAATCGCTCTGCGGCAAACCGTGGGTGAGTGGTTCCCACTCACCGCCTCCGGTACGGCTTCTGTACACGCGCAGCTTGCCATCGAGGGGGAAGTGTTCGGAGTCGCTCTTGATGGGCACCACGTAGACCGTCTCGGGTTCGTGGGCATGCACATCGATCACGAAACCGAAGTCGGTGGGGAGATCGCCGCTGACCTCGCGCCAGGACTCGCCGGCATCGTCGGTACGCATGACATCCCAGTGCTTCTGCATGAAGATCGTCTCCGGTTGGGAGGGATGCATGGCGAGACGGTGTACGCAGTGGCCCACCTCGGCATCTGCGGCGGGAATGTGGAGGGAGCGTAGACCTTTGTTCACGGGCTTCCATGTGAGGCCGCTATCGTCGGAACGAAAGGCTCCGGCGGCGGAGATCGCCACGAACATCCTGCCCGCGGTCTTTGGATCCAGAAGGATGGTGTGGAGGCACATGCCTCCGGCACCCGGTGCCCAGGCCGGGCCGGAGCCGTGACGCCTCAAACCGGACAGCTCCGTCCAATTTGCGCCACCGTCGGAGGAGTGGAAGAGGGCAGCGTCCTCCGCGCCCGCATAGACGGTCTCGGCGTCCGTGAGCGAAGGCTCGAGATGCCAGACGCGCTTGAACTCCCAGGGATGCGGCGTTCCGTCGTACCACTGATGCGTACCGGCGACGCCGTCGTAGAGGAAGGAGTTGCCCATGGGCGTCCAAGTGACGCCGCCATCGTCCGAGCGCTGAATCACCTGGCCGAACCACGCGCTGGACTGCGAACAGTAGATGCGGTCTGGGACCACGGGCGAACCCTTCATGTGGTAGATCTCCCAGCCCGCGAAGTGCGGTCCTTCCACCTTCCAGGTGCTGCGCTTGCCGTCGGAGCTAAGCACGAACGCTCCCTTCCTGGTTCCTACCAGTAGCCTTACATTGCTCATCGCTTACACTCCTCTTGCATGTATCTTTGATGGCCCGGCATAAGTCTGCCCGACTGCATTTCAATTTTGCAAGTGAGTTCGCGAGCGGTGGTAGAAATAGAAGTCTGCCGGATCGCGGCCTTATGCGGACATGACCGAAATTTACGCGCAAGCGCAAGCAGCTCTCGCTCACATCAGGACGCGGACGGCCTTGATGCCGCGGCTTGGCATCATCCTGGGCTCGGGCCTTGGCAACTTCGCTTCCCACATCGAGGATGCGGTCTCTATCCCTTACAGTGACATCCCCAAATTCCCGCGGTCCACGGTGGTAGGGCACTCCGGCAATCTTGTGCTCGGTAAGGTCGCAGAGGTTCCGGTGGCGGTGATGCAGGGCAGGGTTCACGCGTACGAAGGCTACACGCTCGCTGAAGTCACGTTTCCGACGCGTGTGCTAGGACTGCTCGGCTGCCGTACTTTGATCGTTACCAATGCTGCGGGAGGTATCGATCCGGGTTACCGGCAGGGTCAGCTGGTGGTGCTTGCGGACCACATCAATCTGACGGGAACGAATGCGGCGCTGGGGCCGAACGAGGCGCGGTTCGGGCTAAGTCCGGGGGCTGGAGAGCGCTTTTTCGACATGTCGTCGGCGTACTCACCCAGGCTGCGGAGGCTGGCGGTTGCCGTAGCGGCGCGGCAGCAACTGACCCTGGTGGAGGGCGTCTATCTTGCGGTGCTGGGTCCTTCGTTCGAGACGCCGGCGGAGATTCGCGCCTTCCGCATACTGGGGGCGGACCTGGTCGGCATGTCCACCGTGCATGAGGTGATCGTTGCCCGCCACATGGGGATCGAGGTTCTCGGGCTGTCGCTCGTGACAAACATGGCGGCTGGGGTTACGGACCAGGCCGTCAACCACGAAGAGGTGATGGAGACGGGGCGGGGAGCCGAACGACGGCTCAGCGGGCTACTGCGGGCTTTGATTCCGCAGATGGTTTGAGCTTGGTGCGCGGGGGGAAGTGATGCTATGGGCTTGTGGATGGGAGCAGGTGGTGAGTTCGGCCTTACTTGCGAGCCGGCACAGGGTCGCCGCTCCTGATCCAGGCTGTGTAGATCATGTTTCGCAGCTCCGTAGCGCCGGCGGCGAGACGCTCCTCGACGAACGCCTTGCCCTGTGGCGTGCCAGCCCCGGCAAACGCGCCGGCTTTCTCGAGCTTGTAGGTCTCCTCCACAAGCGAATGCGAATGGCGCAGATAGGCGAGATAGTCTGTGAAGACATCCTGCAGGACGACCGGCTGGGAATCTGCCAGGGGGGCCACGTCGGCCAGCTTCACGTTTGCCGAGACGAAGTCGTTCTCGAAGAGTGAGTGAATGTGGTGCGCGGTGGTGTAGCCGTTTGGGTTGGGGCCGGTCCAGCCGTTGTACTGGAAGCTGGTATGGAGCGGCATGGAACCATCGGCCACGTAATGGCCCAGCCAGCCAGCCAAAAAGGCGACCTCACATTCCACCGGTTTGGTATCTTTGCCGGCGGCCTTCAAGTCACGATAGTCGCGCAGGGCGGACTTGAGCCGCTGCCAGAGCTCGGAGGTCACATATGGCTGAAGCCCAATCTTTTCGGGAGTGAGCGGCAGGTCGGGATGAGTCTTCTGGGCGGCTTCGAGCGCGCGCACGTAGTCGTAACGGCGGCGGGGAAGTTCTCCTAGGAGGTCGGCCCACTCCAGGTCGATGAAGTGCTCGGGGGCCTGGGCCGCGTTCAACTCGGGCTCTGTGGGGGAGCGCCAGCGGTCCGGCTCCGGGCCGTAATACGCCAGGGCATTCACGGTCTCCGGGGAACGCAGGAAGGCAGGCACATCCGGCGGGAGGTCCAGCCCCGCTAGGCGATTGATCATGGCGTGACCGTCTCCACCCCACGCGTGCGAAGGCTCGACGAGAAGAAGCGGCAGGAGCATCAGGGCGATCGCACTATGAAGAGAGGCAAGATTGATTGGCACAACGGCAGTATAGTCAGGCGGTTCGCGGTCTGGTCTCGGCGTGGTTTCGGTCTGGCTTGCGGCTTATCACACCACGACTGCAGCGCCGGCCAGGGCAGGGGTGCCGAAGACCTTGCGGTAACGTGCCACCTCGACGGGGGGGCCAAGCGATTTGCGAGCGTTGTCGCTGAGCTTCACGGCAGGACGTCCGTCCACGGAGATGAGCTTGCACACGAGACTGATAGGGTCGAACGTGTCCCGGCCGCGGGGATGGCAACCGCGGAAGTCGTTGGTCAGCAGGGTTCCCCAGCCGGCGCTGAAGCGTATGCGGCCTTCGAAGTAGAGGTGCAGATTGAGGATTCCTTCGACATCGAGACCATCGGAGGCGATGAGGCGTTTCTGCTGCGGATTCTTGCCGCGCGCCTGGAGCCATGCGATGTACTCCTCACCGGCTGCTACCGGATCCTTGGAATCCACACGCTGCCCGGTCCAGTCCGCTACCCACTCGGGCGCTCCGGTGAGGAATTGCGCGGTGCCGAAGGTGTCGGGCAACATAACCAGAAGGGCTCCGCCATAGCTCTGCTGCCACAACTCGAGCACGCGGTACTGCGATGCTTTGAGAGCTTCGTCTCCGGCCGGGGATGCCATCGCGGCCAAGGCCATGGGCAGCTCATGAGCGTTGGTGCCGATGGCTTCGAAGTCGTGTTTGTAGGCAAGCGAGGTGTTGGAGGTGCCGGTGAAACGCTCTTCGAGTCCTTGGTTGAGCGCTTCGCGCATCGCCCGAACCACGTACTCCTGCCATAAGAAGCTGTGGCGGCGCCGCGTTCCAAAGTCCGAGACGCGCAGGCCTTTCACAACGCTTAGTCTGCCGATCTTGTCCCAGAGCCTGGTCTTCGCGCGAGCATAGAGTATGTCGAGTTCCAGTTCGCTCAACTCGGCAAGCGCCGACCTGGTCTTGAGCTCGCTGAGGATAGCCAGCCCGTAGACCTCCCACAAGGTCACAGCAGACCACGATCCGCTGAAGCGAACGAGGAGTTGGCCATCCTGTTCCAGCACCTCGTACGGGCTCAGGGAGAAGTCCTTGTCGAGCCACTCGAGGAAGTCTGGCGTGAAGATGCTTCGCGTGCCGTAGAAGGTGTTGCCCGCCAGCCATACGATCTCGCTGCGGCGAAACCGCAGGCGGAGGACATGCTCCAGCTGTTCTACGAGGGCTGCTCGGCCGACCCGCTCCGCAAGCTTGACGTTGACGGTCCGGTTCACCACCTCACTGGTCACTTGGACGGAAGGGAAGTTCTTCCAGATGAACTGCAGCATCAGGAGCTTGTAGAAGTCCGTGTCGAGCAACGACCGTACGATCGGGTCCAGCTTCCAATTGTGGTTATGAGCTCGTTCCGCAAAATCCACGTTCACACACACCGCCTTGCGCCATCAGCTTTCACCAGAGTAGCAATGAGTGGGTGGCAGAGCTGCGGTTTGAAGCTGAAACGGGCGCCAGGTAGAGCCACAGAGTGTCGTGCAGGCGCAACTTGGTATTCTGGATGAGCGATGCCAACGAAAAGACAACTGCTCTCTACTCCCATTCAACACATCGACCTTGCGAAGCACAACGTGGTGGCCCTTGTGGATGCCATGGCGCAGATGGCCTATAGCTCCCGCGATACGGCCAGGGCGGCACAGATCTACGAGATGATGCTTCGGGATACGGAATGCGGGGTCATTCTCTGCCTGGCTGGTTCGCTGGTGTCTGCGGGGCTGCAGAAGGTCTTCGTCGATCTTATCCGCAGCAATATGGTGGACGCGATTGTCTCCACGGGTGCCAACATTGTCGATCAAGACTTTTTCGAGGCGCTGGGCTATAACCACTACGTCGCGGGCGATGAGTACAAGTATGGGCAGAACGATGCCCAATTGCGAGAGCTGATGATTGATCGGATCTATGACACGTTCATCGACGAGGAGGAGCTCCGGATCTGTGACGAGACGACGCATGAGATCGCGAACATGCTTGATCCCCGTCCATACAGCTCGCGTGAGTTCATAGGTGAGATGGGTGCCTATTTGTCCAGAAATGGAAAGGCTCCTGGAGCGGAGTCTACGAATGGTGGGCGCGACTCGATGGTGCTGGCCGCTTACGAGAAGGACGTGCCAATCTTCTGCCCTGCGTTCTCCGATTGCTCGGCAGGTTTCGGCCTTGTAGCCCACCAGCATGCACGGCGCGGCAAGCCGATGGTCTCGATCGACTCCGCCAAAGACTTTTACGAGATCACGCAGCTTAAGATAGCGAATCCGTCTACGGGTCTGTTGATGATCGGTGGCGGCGTACCTAAGAATTTCGCTCAGGACATCGTCGTGGCTGCCGATATCCTGGGCGTCGAAGCCTCCATGCACAAGTATGCTATTCAGATCACGGTGGCTGACGCTCGCGATGGCGCGCTTTCAGGGTCGACTTTGAAGGAGGCGAGCTCGTGGGGGAAGGTGGATACGACGTTCGAGCAGATGGTCTTTGCCGAAGCCACCATGGCGCTTCCTCTGATCGCCGGATATGCTCTGCACAAGGCGGCTCACGGCGATAGAACAGGAAAACATTGGGCGAGAGTGTTCTCCGACCCACTGCAGACCCAACTGCAGGCGGTCTGAATTGCTCAGGCGGCGCGGTGACGGGCGCGCCGAGCAGGAGTGGGCGTGCTTCTGCTGCAAGCCGAGCTTCCGGACCATACAACTGTTGGCTGCCAAGGTACACACGGAGGTGCTATACCAAGGCCGCCCTGTGCTCTGCCATGCTGATCGAAGTGAAAGGCCGGGCAAGAACCTCAAGAAGCTCAGCTCCGTGTACTCCAAAGCCTGGGCAGGGAAGAGCCGTGGCTCGGAGCGCATTGTGACCTTTGCGCAAAAAGTCATCTTTTGCTAGTTACTTTACTGCTGTTATAGGTTACTCTTCACGTTACCGGATACGCATGCGCACACTCCCGATCCTCGGCTACCTTTCGCTCCTCACAACCTGCGCGGTTCTGCTGTTCTGCTTCCTACGCGCACAGCGCATGGTTCATCAACTTGCGGCGCAGCTCACGAATGCACGGGAGGAGCAACATCGAGACAAGATTCAACTCACGCAGCGTTCGGAGCTGGACACGCTGAAGGATGAGTTCATCTCGACTGTCTCGCATGAACTTCGCACTCCTCTGACGAGCATCCGGGGTGCTCTGGGGCTGCTGTCCTCGGGAGTGATCGGCGATGTGGATGCGAAAGCGCAGAACCTACTTCGTATCGCGGTTACAAATACGGATCGGCTCATCCGTTTGATCAACGACATTCTGGATTTGGAACGGATGGAGTCTGGGCGCGCGCCTCTGCAGATTCGCCGCTGTTCGCTGCGCGAGCTCGCACAGCAGGCCATCGACACGATGACGGCGATGGCGGATGCGGCTACGGTTCATCTTGAGCTGGCACCCTACCCCGCTTCGCATCGAAACTCGCCCGAGGACCTGTTTTTTGATGGTGATGCCGACCGTGTCTTGCAGGTTCTGACGAATCTTCTATCGAACGCGATCAAGTTTTCTCCGTCCGCTTCCACGGTTCGCGTCTTCACGGAAGCGACGAGCGACTCGATCCTATTCAAAATCTCCGATGAAGGCCGCGGCATTCCGCCTGACAAGCTGGATGCGATCTTTGATCGATTTCAGCAGGTTGAGCCCTCGGATGCGCGGCAAAAGGGCGGGACGGGACTGGGCCTTGCGATCTGCAGGAGTATCGTGCAGCAGCACGCGGGTTCGATCTGGGCGCAGCGGAACCTAGGTGCTGGCACTACACTCTACGTCATGCTGCCAAGGACTAGCCGCTCCTCTGATCAGCCGGTCGTCCAGTTGCCGGCTCCGCGGGGCGAAGGAACCGTTCTGGTCTGCGACGACGATCCAGGTATTCGAACGATCGTGGGTGAACACTTGTCGCGGCAGGGCTACACGGTGATCGAGGCGACGTCCGGTGAGCAGGCGATCTCGCTTGCATGTGAGCGCAGACCGGAGGCTATTCTACTCGACCTTTATATGCCCGGGCTGAGCGGCTGGGAGACGCTGCAACGCCTGCGCAGTTCGCCTGAGACCTCGCATATTCCTGTGGTCATTCTGAGCGTATTGTCCTCGTCTTTGAGGCCGCAACTGACGGGCGACGCGCAGGGGTGGGTCCAGAAGCCGTTCAACGAGAGCCTTCTGTTCGCTGAGCTTCGCCGTGTGCTGCATTCGGGCGAGGGGCCCGCTCATGTCCTGCTGGTAGAAGACGATGAGGACCTAGCAAGTGTGGTGAAGGCCAGCTTCGAGGACGCGGCCATTTACATAGAGCACGCATCTAGCCGGCAGATGGCGATCCGTCATTGCATCACGCGGCGCCCAGACCTGCTGATACTCGATCTGACGCTGCCGGACGGTGATGGGTTTTCGCTGGTGGAGTGGCTGCGGCAGCAACCGGCCTTGTGCTCGCTTCCGCTGGTGGTGTATTCCGGACGTGAGATCTCAGAACAGGACATGGTTAAACTTCGGCTCGGTCCAACGGAGTTCCTGACGAAAGCAAAGGTGCAGCCGCAGGAGGTGGAGGAGTTGGTCTTGACCATGGTTCAGCGGCTACGTTCGAGCAAGCCTGCGTCGGATTTCACCGCGCTTACTTCCACCTCATCGGCCGCATAACGTAAGCGCGATGAAATATGAGAACATGAACCCACCCGTGCGACGCATTCTGATCATCGACGACGAAGATGATATTCGGGAGGTTGCGTCGCTTTCTTTAGAGGCGACGGCTGGCTGGCATGTGATCACAGCCAGCTCCGGCGTAGAAGGCATGGCTCTCGCAGCGATCGAAAAGCCCGACGCAATCCTGATGGACGTCATGATGCCGGGGACGGACGGGCCGACCACCTTCACGCAGATGCAGCGGAATCCGGCCATCGCTCATATTCCAGTGTTGTTGCTTACGGCGAAGGTGCAAGGTGTGGATCAGCGGCGTTTCGCAGGACTCGGTGTGACAGGTGTTCTGTTCAAACCGTTCGATCCTTTAACGCTGGCAGGACAGATCTCGAGCGCTCTGGGGTGGCGGAACTAAGCAACCCGCCGAGCCAAGATGATGGCGATCCAACCCAAATTCAAGCATTGGTCTCTTATTAGAATGAACGGAAATCAATCGAGCATGAAAGTCGCAGTAGCTCAAACCGAGGCGTTGCTGGCTGAGTTGTGGCAGCGGAATCGGCACATCTTCAAGAGGAGGCTGGAATCTCTGGAGCAGGCTGCGGCTGCTGCTTCCAAAGGCTCCATCACTCGGGAAGAGCGAGAAGAGGCGGCCTCGACATCCCATAAGTTAGCGGGATCGCTTGGCATGTTCGGCTATCATCGAGGGACGGAGATTGCACGAGAACTTGAAGTTTTGTTCCGTGATTTCCGGCTGTCGTACCCTGATCGCATCACGCCATTGACGATTGAATTGCGAGAGACAACCTTTCCTAGGGCGTCTTAGCCTACTGCCTGGCGCTGCGCAGCCTATTTCTGAAACAGAAGATGGACCAGAGACGGAATCTGGCCTGAGGTTTGGACGCGTGAGTGAGCGGGCTCCATGGAGCTTCGACCACATACTCGTCTAAGTACATACTTTTCATGCCTGTTGCCAGTGATAGGCGCTGTGCCCGCTCGCCGAAGGGGACCTGCAGATGCTCAGTCCGGATGAGCTGTAAGGTGCTGCAATAAAAGTCTTCCTCTTTTAATTGGTCGCTGGCAGTTCTCATCAGCTGTGCTGAATCGGATGCCCCCATGGGCCTCGGTTGCGAACTCTTGCCGGAAGACGTACTGCAGATTCGTGTAGAACTCTCGACCGCGCTAATGCAAGTCGGCCTACATGCCGATGAGCAAGCTAGCGGCATTACAAGTTCCATGCGAATTCCTCTTCTCGTCCGCGCTGACAGGTGGAGAAGTTGTTGCAGGGCTTCGATGCCGCTCACCAGCGAGCAAAGCCTCCTAGAAGGCGAGAGAGTTCTCATGTCCAAACTGCACCTTCGGAACAGCTACAAGCAGGTTACTAAGCCGAGTGCGATGGCAATCGGTGATGCTTTCTATCGTCCACAAAGCATCCTCTGCCGTGCTCTGGCGCTACTGGGCATCCGTGAGACGAGCAACGCATGTGGAGCGATCTCGCGTTTTCTTTCTCTAGCAATGCTGCTGTGGATGGTGGTCGGCCTGAAGGCGGTGGGCGCGCAGGCAATCGTGTTCTTTCCAGGCTCTACTATCACGGGCACGCCGTCCACGCCTCTTCCGGTGACGCTTACCTTCTCGCAGGCGGGAACGATAGGAGCTATCAAAGTCGTCACAGAAGGGATAGAAGGCGCGGAGTTCTCCAACGCAGGCGGAGGGACCTGCGCTGCGAACCAGAGTTACAGTGCGGGACAGCAGTGCACTCTGGAGATTACCTTCACGCCCAAATATCCGGGTGAGCGTCGCGGGGCCGCACTGGTCGAGAACGGCAACGGCGCGCTGCTAGCGTGCAGCTTTGTGTCCGGGAAGGCAAACGGCTCTCTTGCCGTGATCGTTCCGGGCACCATCGATACTATCGCGGGCAATGGCGAGTGGAACTATCGAGGAGATGGCGGGCTGGCGACGGGATCGCCGATCTTCCTTCCGATGGGAGAGGCGGTGGACGCCGCCGGCAATCTTTACCTCTCCGACACCAACAACAATCGTGTCCGCAGAGTGGATGCCACAAGCGGAGTGATTGCTACGGTGGCGGGCAACGGGACTCCGGGCTTCAGCGGCGACGGAGGACTCGCAACCAATGCCATGGTGAGTTCGCCCGCGGGGCTGCTGCTGGACGGCGCAGGGAATATCTACTTCGCAGACAGCGGCAATAGCGCAGTTCGGCGGGTGGATGGCGTCAGTGGAATCATCACCACGGTTGCGGGTACAGGCACGGTCCAAGGCTACTCGGGGGACAATGGAGCGGCCACCTCGGCCAAGCTAACCGTTCCAGAAGATGTCGCTCTCGATGCTTCGCTCAACCTGCTGATCGCAGACACTGGAAACAATGTGATCCGACGGGTGGCTGCGGGCACGGGCTTGATCAGCACGGTCGCGGGCACGGGAGCGGCGGCCTTTAGCGGCGATGGAGGTATAGCGACCTCTGCAACACTCGATCAGCCGTGGGGGGTTGCCACGTGGCCGGATGGATCGTTTTACATCGCAGATATGAGCAACAACCGCATCCGTAAGGTGGATGCCGGGGGAATGATCTCGACCCTCGCGGGCACGGGGTCGACGGGCTTCAACGGAGACGGCTTGGCCGCAACTTCGACCAATTTGAACGCTCCGGCTAGCGTCGTTCTCGACCCTGCCGGCAACCTCTATATAGCAGACTCGGGCAATAATCGCGTGCGACAAAGGAATACGTCCACGGGTGTAATCGAGACTCTTGCGGGTACGGGCAGTTCGCAGTTTTCCGGCGATACGCAGCCGGCGAATGTGGCGAACCTCTATGGTCCTTACTCGCTATACCTGGACGGCCCCGGCAACCTGTACATCAGCGACCTGTTCCACAACCGGATCCGCGAGATCAGCAGCACCTCGGTGGCGTTGCAGTACGCAACTATGCGGGTCAGCAAGACCTCGCCGCCGCAGTTCGAAGCACTCGAAGATGCGGGCAACACCGCTCTGAATCTCGCTTCGATAGGCTTGACTAACGCGGCTTTGGATGGCGCGACCACAACGTGCGCGGTCGGCGCGCTGGCGCCCGCGGCGCTCTGCACGTTGGGCGTCGAGTTCGCTCCCACGGTGGTGGGGAATCCTGTGCTCGGCTCTGTGGTGCTCAGGACGGATGCGGGCAATTCTCCTGCGACCATCGGCCTTTCGGGCACCGTGCTCACCGTCGAGCCCACTACGGTGTCGGTGAGTTCGAGCGCCAATCCCGGCCTGGTCAATACACCTATTACGTTTACCGCGAACGTTACCAGTCAAGATACGTCACGCACCGGAACCGTCGTCTTCGACGATGGCTCCACGCAACTTTGCAGCGTTACGCTCAACGCGAGCGGATCCGCGGCTTGCAACGTCTCCGCCATGAGCTTGGGGCAGCACGCGATTACGGCCAACTACTCTGGAGACGCAAACAACGCCTCCAGTACCTCTCCTACACTTACCGAGACGATCAAGCAGCCGACCAGCCTGCTGCTCGCGACCAGTTCCAACCCGGCGACGGTGACCGGCCCAGTTACGCTGACGGTCAACGCCTCGGCTGCGAGCGGCACTCCAACGGGAGCCGTGGTGTTCCTGGACGGAGGGGTGGCCCTGAACAGTGCAACCTTGAACGCGAGCGGTACGGCGACCTACTCCACCTCCAGCTTGAGCGTGGGCACTCACTCACTCTCCGTTGCGTACGCCGGAGATGCGAGCGACGCGGCAGGCTCATCCAACACCGTCCAACAGGTGGTGCAACAAGCGGGGACTACAACATCGGTCACATCGAGCAGTCCTGTGGTCAATGTCGAATCCAGCGTGACATTTACCGCTGTGGTGTCGAGCAACGGGGGGCCGATGCCAACGGGTGCAGTCGCCTTCAACGATGGCCCGACCGCATTGGGGACCGCTTCCTTAAACGGAAGCTCTACAGCGAGCCTGACGCTCTCTACGCTCACTCCAGGAGTGCACCGGATATCCGCCACCTACATGGGGGACACCGACAACGCTCAGAGTGTCTCACCGGCGACCACGGAGACGGTGCAGCAGCTGGTGACCAACACCAGTCTGAGCTCCGATGCGAATCCGGCGAATGCTGGCAGTATGCTGCACCTCACGGCCTCGGTAGTGGACACGAATCCCCCGAGTACGGGCGCAGTGCCTACCGGCTTGGTTACGTTTCAGGAGGGTTCGAACAGTCTTGGCGCAGCAAGGCTGAGCACGACAGGCAGCGCGACGATCAGCATTACGACTCTCTCCGTCGGCCCACACTCGATTACGGCCGTGTACAACGGCGACACCAATAACGCAAGCAGCACCTCCAGTGTCTTGGCGCAGCAGGTGAGACAGAGCAGCACTAGCACCGTACTCTCCTCGAGCAACGCTAACGCTGTGGCGGGTACTCCCGTGACTCTCTCCGCCATGGTGAATACGGCCGGAGGTATAGCAACCGGTATGGTTACATTCCGTGATGGCACGGCTGTACTGGCACAGAGCCCGATCAATGGAACGGGGGCGGCGAGCTACACGAGCTCGGCGCTTTCCGTAGGAGTTCACAACCTCACCGCGACGTATAACGGCGACGCGAACTACGTTACGAGCACATCGAGCCAGTTGCAACAGACCACAGTCATTGCGGCGACCGGCGTCACTCTCTCGCTTTCGGCCAATACCGCGGACGCGGGAACCGCGGTCGTTATCGTGGCGACTCTCACAGGCAACGGAGGGCAGCCTACAGGGACCATCGTGATCAAAGATGGCAGTGTGGTGCTTAGTTCGCTGCCGGTCAACGGCACAGGCGCCTTCACGTACCAGAGCAGCAGCCTCTCGCTCGGGACCCACGTTCTTAGCGCGTTCTACTCCGGAGATGCGAACGACTCCTCGAGCGCATCGGCACCGAACACGCTTGTGGTACAGCAGGCGCCCAGCTCGACGATGCTGCAGAGCAGCGCGAACCCGGTGGTGGTGACGCGGCCACTTACGTTGACCGCCACAGTGACGAGCAGAAGCGGTGGCGTGACGGGCACGGTCACCTTTCTGGATGGAGGTGTGACTCTGGGCTCGGTTCCACTGAACAGCACAGGCATCGCCTCGCTCACGAGCTCCGCCCTGACGCTTGGATCGCACACCTTGTCCGCGGCATTCTCCGGTGACGCGAACCATCTGTCTTCCTCCTCGGCGAGCGAGGCTGAACAGGTCGTCCAGAGCGTCTCGGCTTCGCTCGCTTCCAATCAAAACCCCTCCATCGCAGGTGTTCCACTTTCGCTGACGGCGAAGGTTACCGGAACGGGATCGGTGACCCCGACGGGACTGGTCACGTTTGTCGATGGATCGGTGGTGCTTGGGAGCGCGGTGATCGATGGCTCGGGTACGGCCAGCATGACGACAGCTTCACTCTCGGTCGGTCAGCATTCGATCACGGCTGCTTACTCTGGCGACAGGTCCTACGAGGCCGTCGCGTCCACACCGCTGCTGCAGTCTGTCACGTTGGCGCAGACACAAGTTGTCGTCCTGCCGGCGGCGAACCCATCGACGTTCGGCTCCCAGCTTCAACTGCGGGCGACGGTGACCGGCAATGGCGGCCAGGTGAGTGGCTCGGTGACCTTCGAAGACGGAAGCAATATTCTAGGACGGGTGAACGTGACTTCGGGGGGTATAGCCCTTCTCACCATGTCTTCGTTGATCCCTGGAATACATAACATCCAGGCGCTTTACTCAGGGGACGCGAGCGACAGCCCGGCGGTCTCGCCGATGCTGGCCGAGCAGGTTCAGCAGATCACGTCGGTATCGTTGGCTTCAAGTGTTAATCCCGTCCTGACGCTCGCTCCGATAACTTTCTCTTCGCGGGTAAGCAACCAGAATGGACAGGCGCCGACGGGCGAGATCACCTTCACGAATGGGCCGGTGGTACTTGGGACGGCCGTACTCGACGGCACGGGCACGGCAAGCCTGCTGGTGCCTGCGCTGGGTGCCGGAAGCAACAACATCGTAGCGAGCTATAGCGGTGACAGTTCGAACTATGCAGGTGTGGCGAGCACTCTGGTCCAGTCGGTTCTACTTCGCGCGACGACGGACACGCTGACAGCCTCTGCCACTTCGCTTAGCGGAGGGCAGCAGGCGACCCTCATCTCGGTGCTGCGATGGAACGGTCCGGTGACGCCGGGCGGCCTGGTCACCTTCACTACGGGAGGCAATCTGATAGGAACCGCGCCGGTCGATTCTACGGGTGTGGCTACGATTACAGTCGTGTTGGGCTCGGCGGGTGAAGACATTCTAGCGAGCTATGGGGGAGACGCGGTGTACTCCGGTTCAACCTCCTCGAATAGCTTGATCTCGGGTGGGCCGGCCTCTCAGTTCACGATGCAGACGAACCCGCTCAGCCTCACGCTGCAGACCAGACAGCATGCGAGCTTCGATCTGACCATCTCCTCGGTGAAGCAGTTCAGCGACACACTCTCGCTGGGCTGCCTCGGTCTCCCGTTCGCGGCCACCTGCACCTTCAGCACGGACAATGTCTCGCTGCAGGCAAACGGCACGACCGTAGTTCACGTGGTGCTGGATACAGGCTCTCCGCTGGGAGCGGGCGCACAGGCCAGGGTGAGGCGCTCCGGAGCCGAGGCGAATACGGCGCTCTTCTGCTTCCTGCCTGGCGGCGCGCTGCTCGCTCTTGTGCTTCGTCGCAGCTCCAGAGAGATGCTCGCGCGGAATCTCCTGATGGTGTTCTTGATGGCAACCTTTGCCTTGCAACTGTCGGGATGCTCTTCTCTCCAGATCAATGCCACGCCGCCGGGCACCTACTCCATACGCATCTCCGCGGTTGGGAAGCAGACCGGCGTCTCGCAGGCCCAAAGCATGATTCTTACGGTGACGCCATGAATCCTACCGTGAGGCAAACCGGCACGCTGCTCGGGGATCTAGCGGCAGGGCTGCTGCTGTTGCTGATCCTATCTCTACAATCTCAACCATCTCAGGGACAGGCGCTTGCGACGGCCACGGGGCCGGGTAGATACCTGGGTGTGGGGGGCACCGTCTCCATCTACCAGGCGCAATATGGAAGGCAGGTGCTGGGTGGAACCTCCGTCTTTTTTGATGCGAATCCGACATGGCGGCTGGGCTTCGAAGGCGAGGGGCGGACGCTTCAGCTGCACAGCCAGGAGTCGGTCTCGGAGTCGACACTGCTGGCAGGGCCTCGACTCTCCCTGCGTTCCCAAGGCGTAGTTCCTTATGTGAAGTTTCTGGCTGGCGGTGGAAGGCTCAATTTCCCCTTTCACTACGCTCAGGGGGACTACTTCGTGCTCGCTCCGGGCGCGGGCATCGATTACAGATGGCGAGGTCGCCTGACGGTGCGCTTGATCGACTTCGAGTATCAGGACTGGCCGCAGTTCAGCTTCGGCGCCTTTCATCCTTATGGCTTCAGCGCAGGATTGAGCGTTCGTTTGTTTGAAGGTCCGGACTATCCCGGCAGGTCGTCTCGGAGACTGCGCTGACGGCGTCCCGCAGCGGCTTGCTGTCTACAATGGCGAGCTCTCGCTGCGACGTGGAGGGGGACCGCGGCGGCGGTATACCATTATCGCGTGAACCTTCCCGTGAACCCGCCCGTTCTCCCCATGCTGGCCAAACGAGTTGAGGAGATACCGGCCGGGGATGGGTGGATCTTCGAACCGAAATGGGATGGGTTTCGGGTTTTGGTATTTCGGCAGGACGACGAGATTCTGCTGCAGAGCCGCGATGGCAGGTCACTCAACAGGTACTTCCCCGAGCTGCTTGAGCCGATACGAACTCACTTGCCTGCGCACTGCGTGCTGGATGGAGAGATCGTGCTTGCGAGGGGGGGCGCGCTGGACTTCGAGGCCCTGCAGCTCAGGGTTCATCCGGCGGCTTCGCGGGTGAAGCTGCTTTCTCAGCAGACTCCGGCGGCGATCGTGTTTTTCGATCTGCTCTGCGACGAGGACGGCGACGCGCGCGAGGAACCGTTTGAGCAGCGACGGGCGCGCCTGGCTCGTCTGCTCGCGCAGGCTTCGTCTCCTCTCCATCTCACACCGGCTACGCGGGACACGGAGGTGGCTACGGATTGGTTTCGCCGTTTCGAGGGGGCGGGGCTCGACGGCGTCATGGCAAAAGCCCTGGATCTGGGATACGAATCGAACAAGCGCGTGATGCTGAAGATCAAGCACGAGCGCGACTGCGAGTGCGTTGTGGCGGGGTTTCGCTGGCACAAGAGCGGGCCGGGCACGGTCGTGGGGTCACTGCTTCTGGGGCTCTTCGACGCCGCGGGAAGCTTGCAGCATGTAGGCGTCTGCGCGAGTTTCACGCAGGCCAAGCGCCTGGAATTGGCCCAGCACCTTGCTCCGTACCGGCTGGGCGCCTTGAACCATCATCCCTGGGCGGCGGAAGTGGAATCGGGTGGGGGCAGGGAAGACCGGCGCATCCCCGGAGGCCAAAGCCGGTGGAGCCAAGGCAAGGACCTGAGCTGGGAGGCGCTCCGTCCGGAGCTGGTGGTGGAAGTGGCCTATGAGCACATGCAGGGAGACCGCTTCCGGCATATGGCGCAATTCCGGCGCTGGCGCTTAGATAAGAGCCCGGCCGATTGCACGTACGCCCAGCTGGAAGTAGTGCCGCCGCACGAACTGATGACAATCTTCCCGCAGGATCAGTGAGCCCGCGTGGCAAGCCCTGCTGTAGGTATACCGTGCGCTCAATGGGGCGAACGGAGCGTAGGGTTGTCGTCTGGATCGGGTGTCTCCTGCGGTGGACGCTGCGCTTCCGGGATGTGCCGCAGATTGATTCGAATGCGTGTCCATGTCGACGATCTTCCGCGCATGCGGTCTACCAGCACATCGTCGATCGCCAGCAGTTGGGCTATATCGGCGTGCCGTGCCTTCCAGCGTTCGAGGCCGGCCTGGGCGGCTTGCTCGTCTGCAGAGTTGGCGATGACGATCAGAGGACTCTTCTGCCGTGTCTTCCTGGGACTTTGCACCGGCTTGGACGGGGATCTCGCGCGCGAGGGGGCGACGCGTGGCGCCTCGCCCTCGGCCTTCGCGAAGTGCGGCGGCCAGGGGGCATCGCCCAGGCCGCCGGCTTCGTCGCGGGCGGCAAGTTCCAGCAGAGCATCGAGCGAGCCCGCGGCGCTGTCCATGGGGGCGTGGGGATCTCCTAGGGCGGCGAAGCGGGCCGGCATGGTGGATACGGTGAAGTCGCCCGGCTCGCATAGGGGGACCTCCTCCCAGTGGAGGGGGGCGGAGACACGAGCATCTGGGAGCGGCCTGACGGAGTAGGCTGAGGCGGTGGTGCGGTCCTTGGCGTTCTGGTTGTAGTCGAGGAAGACTCCGTGGCGCTCCTCTTTCCACCACTTGGAGCTGGCGAGGGCGGGTACGGATCGCTCGACGGCGCGGGAGAGGGCGAGGGCGGCGCGGCGGACTTCGACGAAGCTCCAGCGGGGCTGAAGGCGGACTTGGACGTGGATGCCGCGCGAGCCGCTGGTCTTTGGCCAGCCCTGGAGACCCGCATGCTCGAGCACAGCCTGGACTTCGAGCGCGACCTTGCGGACATCGTGCCACGGGACTCCGGGGCCGGGATCGAGGTCCACACGCAGCTCGTCGGGATGTTCAAGGTCAGCTGACCGGACGGGGTGCGGGTGAAGCTCGAGGCAGCCAAGATTCACAATCCATGCGAGGCCCTGCGCCGTATCCACGACCAGTTCCTGGGCGGTGCGGCCGGAGGGGAAGGAGAGGGTGACGGTGCGCAGCCATGCGGGAAGATCGGCGGGGGCGCGCTTTTGATAGAAGGCCTCGCCCTCCGCGCCATGGACGAAGCGCTTCAAGACGATGGGGCGGTCTCGGATGCCGGCGAGAGCGCCGGGCGCGACAGCCAGGTAATACCGCACGATGTCGAGCTTGGTGAGCCTCGCCTCGCGGGAGAAGTAGAGCTTGTCCGGGTGGGTGATTCGGATGTTCCGATCGCCGACCGTGAGGAGCTCGAATGCCTCTTCTTTCTTCACCGGAATAGGCTACACCGAATGGGCGCGCGGGCAAGGTGTGGACTTACCCCCACCCCCCCACTTTTGCGCCAAAGTCTTCGAAGTAGAGACTTTAGGTCCGGACCTGGGGTGTTGGGAGAGGGTTGGAGTTCCTAGGGGGGGCAGCCGAAGAAAGGGAGGGGGCGGCGCGCTACGGCGGGTTGGACTGGGCCTCGTGCTAGGGCTTGCAGGAGTTGCAGGCGGGGATCGGGAGAGCGAAAGGGAAGGGCGAGGGGAGGGTTGTAGCCCCTTGCGGCGGAGATGTTCTTAGCAGGCCAGGTCGGCGCGCTCTAGCTTCATCTCGCCGAGGTTGCCGAGGAGGGTGAGGGCGATCTTTTCGGGGTGGAAGAGGTCGCGGGCGAGGGCCTGGATGTGGTCGGGAGTGACGGCCTCGATGGACTCGGTGATCTCGTCGACGCCGAAGAAGCGGCCGAAGTACATCTGTTGGCGGGCGAGGTTGGACATGCGGCTGCCGGAGCTTTCGAGGGCGATGACCATGTTGCTCTTGACTTGATCTTTGGCGCGCTTGAGTTCGGCGAGGGGGACGGTCTCTTGTTTGAGGCGGCGGAGCTCGGCGAGGGTGAGCTCGAGGACCTTGCGGGTCTTATCGACGGCGACTCCGGCGTAGACGCAGAGGGAGCCGGTATCGCGGAAGGGGTTGAGCTCGGAGTAGATGGAGTAGGCGAGGCCGCGGTCTTCGCGGATGGTCTGGAAGAGGCGGGAGCTCATGCCGCCGCCGAGCATGGTGTTGAGCAGAAAGAGGCCGTAGCGGCGGGGATCGTTGACGGGGGGAGCTTCGACGCCGAGGCAGAGCTGGACCTGTTCGAGGGACTTCTTGTTGCGCAGGATGATG
>CAXTPY010000014.1:0-23147 GCA_964246195.1 uncultured Acidobacteriaceae bacterium
GTATCTGTTTCTGCTGGGGCGAATCGAGCCTATTGCTGGGGAGAGTTTTGGGGAGGAGGCTTGAGTTGCGAGAGGATTCTAGCAATCTGGCTCGTCTAGGAGGTTGATTGAAATACGTTTCAGTAGTTTGGCAGTTTTTAAGCCTTTCCTAGGCTGTGGTCGTCTATTGGTTATGCGCGGAGACGAGCGGATACAGGACGGGATGTTCAGCTATGTGACGTTGGAGCAGCGGGTACCGCAGGACGCCCCGCTGCGTGAGATTCGGCGGCTGACGGACGGGTGTTGAGGTCGTTGGATTAGGAGTTCGACAGCCTGTACGCGGCCTTGGGGGGCCTTCGATTGCGCCGGAGTATGTGCTTCGGTGCTGCTGTTGCAGGCGTTTTACTCGGTGCGTTCGGAGCGGCAGATGGTTGAGCGGTGGGACTACAACCTGCTGTTCCGCTGGTTCGGCGGCCTGGGTATGGACGACGCGGTGTGGAACCATGCATCACCGTGGGCGCGGGCCTACGACTCGAAGGATTCGTCCAGGCCGCCCGCAAACTGAACGTCACACCGCGCGTCAGCAAGAACGACAAGGGCCGCCGCTCGAACATGGATGGTAGGACAACCCGGGACGAAGGCTATGCGATCGGCCTGAGCTGCCGCTGGGTGGTGGAGAAGAGCTTCGGCTGGCTGAAGCAGACCGACCCGGTGCGTCCGGTGAAGGTGCGCGGACTGCACAAAATGGACTGCGTCTTCGTCTTCCGTTGTGCGGCCCACAACCTGCTCCGACTGCCAAGGCTGATGGCACAACAAGCTACCAAAGGCCTTGGGCAGAAGCGCGCCTGAACGAGAAAATAGGGCCTGGAAACAACTCCTACACTCACTGGCAAGCCCGGTAAGAAGTTACCTATAAGCCGTTCCAACCAAAATCACACCCTACACCCTTCAAAAAGCACAGCAAAAACAAGCAGGCGCGGAGTTCTTCAACAAGCTCCTAGAAGTCGCTCCAAACAAAAATTCGACAGTACATCATCCGAAAAGCAAAGCAACGGCGCACAGATATCAGCTTCTTCGACAAGCTCCTAGCGGTTCCAACCCGAATTGCTTGATGCGACGTGGAAAAGCAGCAAGCACAACGAGGCGAACGCGAGAAGTTTCGTTGTGACATGGGTCGCAGTTGAAGCAGACCAATTATGCGCCAAGCTCATCATTCACAAGCAATGTCGAAGCAAGGGTACTGAGGAGTAAGACGTCCACTCGCTATTGAACTCAGTTCAGGTGCTTCTGAAAAAACTCCGCAGTAGCTTCATAAGATCGGATGTAATCGCGCCAAAGCAGAAAATCATGTATTTCATCAGGGAAGACGATCTGCTCGAAGGCAACATGATGTTCTCGCAGCCGTTGTGCAAGATCGACAGTCTGGCTGAAAGGAACATTGCGGTCGTCATCTCCCTGGATCAGCAAGACCGGAGACTTCCATTGAGCGATCGAAGAGTTCGGGGACGACTCCCAGGCGAGCTTCTGCGCGGCTTGATAATCCGGAGCGGAGGCCGCACCCTCTTCCAACTCCGGCAAAAAAGCGTCCCAGTCGTGGACCCCATGATAGTCGACACCGGCTTTAAAGACATCGGAGTTGCGAGCGAGCCCGAGAGCCGTCAGGAGGCCGCCGTAAGATCCGCCCCACAATCCAATACGCTGACTATTCACCATGGGCAGGTTCTCCAGATAACGAGCTCCCGCCAGAATGTCCCTGTACTCCGAAGATCCGCGCCACGCACTATCGGGAGGCATGCGGAAGTCATGACCATACATGATACCGAGCCTGTAATTCACCGAGAGCACGGTAAAGCCAAGGCTTGCCAGGTACTGGTTCGCGGAGTAAGCATCGTGATAGTAGTCCAGGTAATTGAAGCCGAGAAGCATCTGCCGGGACGGCCCTCCATGCATGTAGATCAAGCCTGGTCCCGGCTTCACTTGCCCCCTCGGTACAAACAGTTGGCCGTGGATGGTATAGCCGTCAGCGCTCTTGAAGATCACCTGTTTGGGAATGACGAGTTGTGCGCTCGGGAAGTCCTTCGGAACTAAGCCTTTTGTGATCGGGTCCCGGTTGCCATCGGCGACTCGGTAGACCATCGCAGGTGTCGTAGCAGTGGATCCGAGGCACAGCAGCGCTTGGCCATCCCCGGTTTGTACGGGCGTCCACTCGATCGTCTCACCTCCGGTAAGCGCCGTCTGCGGCTCTCCGTCTGAGACACCTACCTGCCAGAGATGGCGGCGGTCGATGTCGGCCTGGTTTGAAGAAAACAGGACGTGCTTCTTATCTGCGGTGAGAGACACGTCTTCTACATCGAACTCCCCCGGAGTAAGCAGCACAGGCGCTCCACCGGACGCTGCAATCGAATAGAGGTGGTTCCAACCGTCCTGTTCGGAATCGAAGACAACGCGATTGCCAGCCGCGAAATGCAGTGACTGCTGAGCAAAATGAGGGAGCGAGTCTCGCGATCCTTCACCGCTTTGCCAGATCGCCTTCGCTGAGTAGTTCTTCGGATCGCCGATCCAGAGACTCCAAGGCTGGTTCCGCACCGGAATCAGGGGACGTTTATCTTCGTAGCCGGGAACGCGGAGAAAGACAATGCAACTGCCATCCGGCGACCAATGCGGGAATAGGTCGCGATCCACTGAGGGAGCAACATAGTGGTAGGAGTGCACTGCGCCGTCTGTCAGATCGGCGATCACGATGAAGCTATGATCCTTCCGATTCAGGTCCATTACCAGTCGCCGGCTGTCAGGCGACCACTGCGCCATTGAAACACTTCCTCGCAGATCGGTGAGTTGGCGCGGCTTGGACGAGCCGGAGATAGATGTAATCCAAAGCTCGTGTTTTGCAGCCCACACCGCCCATTTGTTATCGGGTGAGATCTGAATGTCCTCACATCCCTCGGAGGCGCAGCCCATATCTCCCAGCAGGCGCGGAGTGGCACTGCCCGCACTGAGGGCCCAGACCTGCTGCAGCGGCTGCAGGGGGTTCGCTGTGGCATTCGCCGAACGACCGTCGGCGCTGATCTCAGTCCCCCGTGCATACACGACCGTCTTACCGTCAGGGGTAAGCTGCAACGAAGCGATCGGCTGCCCATTGTCGCCCTCATAGTGCGTTATCTGACGTGGTCGAAACGAGGGGCCTGAGGCAATCCACACATTCTCCGCACCCTTTTGATTGAAAACCCACGCTACCATCGATCCCGTGCTCGCCGCCGTGAGCTCTTGAGGAAACGGAGCGCTCATGACCTGCTCGAGAGTGAAGGACTGCGCACTCAGAGGTCCCGCGGTGGCACTGCAGGCAACCCCCAGACACAAGCATCTCGCTACTCTCAACAGCAAAGATTGTCCTTGATCGTTCATCATTCCCGACCTTTCTAAAACCTGGTACTCCAGTGCAGTAAGTGCCAGTGGTAGAGGAGCCAGGAGAACGAAACGGATGCCAGCGCCACCGCCGCATATCCAATCCTTGCCAGCCACCAGCGGTTCTCAACAGCTCTCAGCTCGAAGATAGAGTAAAGAACCAACAGTGTTCCCAAGCTTCCCAGCCAGCCAACGGCCTCGATCGATCGCAAGAGAGGCACAAGATTGGAGCTGGCAACCTGCAGATCATTCAACAGCTGCTGAATAAGAAATGCCCATGCCAAGAAAAATACAAGATCGAGCACGCAGACGATGCGAATGGCCAGGTAAGCCGATCTCTCCCTTTTCGTAAGTACCAAGGGACGACGATAGTGACGCCGCGCCCATACTGCGACCGGCCAGGAGATCAAAGCCAACAAAGTAACCAACATCACGAAGATAACCAGAAACATGTTGAGCATTTTCCCGTTAAGAAAGGAAGCCCGGTCATACACCTCAAACGGAAAGTCGATCGAGGCACGCAGGTCCCCGCTGCTGTTTCGATTGAAGGCAAGTAGATCCTGGCTTCCAATCTCCCGATAGACCAGGGGAGCGATCTCCTGCCACTGCTTCGGCTCTCCCGCCATCGTCTTCATGGCATCCGTCACAATAGTCCCATCCGGCTTTGCGCTGACAGTAAGTTCTGTCAGAAACCCACTGAAGCTGAACAGATTGGTAAACGCTCCGCGGCTTCCGATATATCCACCAGCGACCAGCTTTGAATCTTCGATGGCACTCGATGGCACATGCGCGGCTGGAATGTGATAGGGATAATAGCGATCCAGAAATTGGTCCCACAGAGCAGTCCGTGCGCTGATCTCTCCAGTGCCGGCGCTGTTGTACGAGACAAAGAAGCCGACTCCGGCGTCAAGCATCAGGTGCAGATCGCTATGGAAGTAGATCGTGTCGCCAGCGTGCCCGATAATGCGCTGGCCGTTGCGTGTCTCCTGATAGAACCCAAGGCACATGCCATTCGTGGCCGTATTAGGCGAATATTGGCGCGAGTGCATAAGATTTGCCGTCTCGGTCGTAAGGATGCGGTGTCCGTTGTAGTCGCCTCCTCCCAGATGCGCCAGCATAAAATGCGACATATCGTTCCCTGTGGCACTCAGAGCACCGGCTGGAGCCGGCACGACGACCTCATACGGCTGGGGCTTCGCTGAAGCCAGCCGGTACCCGTCCGACATTAGCGGTTTAAGATTCGCTGGCAGAGGCTGGCGAAACGTTGAATGCTGCATGTCGAGATGCTCAAAGATATTCTTTTGTATGTACTCATCAAATGGCACTCCAGAGACCCGCTGCACAATGTAGCCGGCCAGGCTGGCGCCATAGTTGGAGTATGCCGGCGTCGCTCCAGGCGCTGAAACCCTCTCCGGTTGGTGAGTTTTGAGGTACTCCTGAAGAGACGGGATGCTCGTCTGATTGGACGTGATAAGGCCTTGCACCACCTCCTCAAACCCGGCGGTGTGCGTCATCAGATTCCGCATGGTGATGGGCTTTGGATAAGTGGAACGGATGCTAAAGTCGAGATAGTCGTTTACGTCCCGGTCCAGATCGATCTTGCCCTGTTCGACGAGTTGCATCACCGCTGTCCAAGTAAAGAGCTTCGACACGGAACCCGGCCGGGTTAGGGTAGAGTCGATCGTCATGGGTTTGCCAGCTGCTACGTCGGAGTAGCCATAGCCTTTCCCATAAAGAACCTTGCCATCCTTAACAACAATGACCATGGCGCCCGCAATGTTCTCCCTCTTCAGTTGAAGCGGAACGACCCCGTCCAGGAATGCACTCAGATCCTCAGCAGTCAGGGCCGCCGCAGTAGAAGCAGTCGGGCCCAGAAGGGACGCTCCGTTCCCCGTCTGTACGGCAGGGGGAACGGTGTAGAGCTTGGTGGGCTGCTGCGCGTTAGCCTGCAACGTCAAAGAAGCGATCAGCAGCACGCAGCAAGGAAGCATATTTGGATAGCCAGGATTCAAGGGCAGCCTTCTCTCACGTAGCACAAACACCTGTTTCTCTATTGCTGTTCCAGATAGCGCTTGATTCATCTTCCGGCGCTCTTCGGGTTCGAATAGTTAGGGAATGGCGGCACTACTGGTACCGGCAAGGGATGCGTCTTCAACTCATCAAGAACGACCTGTACAGCCTTCTCTAACTGCTGGTCGCGTCCTTGGCGCCAGACGGCTGGATCGATTGGGATCTCAACGTCCGGAGCGACGCCTTCGTTCTCGATGCCCCACTTGCCTTCCTTACTGAAGAACGCGATACTCGGCGCAGTGACCGTACCTCCATCGATCAACGCCGGATAGCCTGTAATCCCGACCTCGCCGCCCCAGGTCCTCTCTCCTACCAGAGTTCCTACCGCGCTGTTGCGAAAGAACCACGGAATCAAATCGCCACCCGAGCCTGCATATTCATTGATTAGCATCGCTTTCGGTCCGAAGATGGCCTCACCGGGCTCGGTCGATACTTCCCCATTCGGCGTATACCAGTAATTCCAGAGCTTTCGCTGCAGATACTGAATAATATAATCCGCCGCCTGGCCTCCGCTGTTGTATCGGTCGTCGACGACGACGGCCTGTTTTCCAACCTGCGCAAAGAAGTAGCGGTTAAATGAGGTGAATCCGCCCTGCCCGGTATTCGGAAGGTAAACATAAGCCACTCGTCCGGCGCTGAGCTCATCCACCTTCCGCAGATTGCTGTAAATCCAGTTGCGGCCGCGCAGCGCGATTTCGCTTGCGATCGGAAGGACCGTCACCTCATGCGCATCAGAACCGTCCGCATGCGGCCCCACTCTCAGCACCACCTGCTCGCCCGCAGTGTTCAGGAAGAAGCTGTACACGTCCTCATTTCCGTGCAGTTCGCGGCCATTGACTGCAAGCAGGTAATCGCCCTCACTGACCGCGATTCCAGGTTCGGTCAAAGGCGCCTTCAGCTCCGGATTCCAATTCTCGCCATGGTAGATGGTACGAAAGCGATAACGCCCATTCTCGATGCTGTAATCCGCACCGAGCAACCCAACGCTCGTAGGTGGAATGCTCGGAATATCCCCCCCGCCAACAAACGTGTGCCCCGTGGACAGCTTACCCAGCATCTCCCGGAAGAGATAGTTCAGATCTTCCCTGCTCGCAATACCCGGGATATAGCGCCTGTACTCTTTCTCTGCCGCGTCCAGATCTAACCCCGCGTAGTTGGCCGCGTAGAAGTAGTCGCGCTCCAGCCGCCAAGCCTCCTCATACATCTGTTTCCACTCCGCCCGCGGCACTCTCCATACCTGCATGGCGTCGGTATTCAGCAACCCGTCACCCACCTTCACGGCTGCCGCCGTAGAGGCGATCCCCCACTTCGTTCCTTGCTGATATAAGAACTTTTCTCCGTTATAAGAGATGCTCGCGGCTTCAATGCCGGCCAACAGCGGAGTGGACTGCCGCGTTCCTAGGTCAAACTTCACCAGGGTGAAGGTCTGGTGCGAGGCCATCTCCTGCAGCAGAAAGATCTCTCCCGCCTTGCCCGCCTGCAAGTCTGTGTAGTTCTCCGCTTGAAGCGAGAGCGCCAAGATGCGCTGAGCAATTCCTTCAAAGTCGATCCGGACTGGGGTGGCTTCTGCCTTCTTCTCCTCCGCCGTGACAGCTTGTTTGTTGGCCCCCGGCTTCGCGGCTGCAGCACTCGCCTCCTCGTCCGTCTTCGGCGCCAGGGGGGAGGGCAGATCTTTGCGCAGCACCGCCACATACACGTTGCGGGTCACCTGGTTCGCGTCACTGCTCATATCGAGCAGGAAGGTGCCAGGCCCGACATTGGTGCTCGCAGTAAAAAAAAGGTACTTGCCGCTCTTATCGAAGACCGCGTGCCGCGTATCGCTAAGACCGTCGGTGATCATAGTCGACTTACCCGTCTCGAGCGAGTAGACAAAGACCGTCCGCATACGATTCTTCATCAGCTTCGTGTATACGATCCATCGGCTGTCCGGCGACCAATCCGGGTCCAAGTCTGAGCTGAAGTTGAAGTACGCATCTGCATCGATTTTGAGTGGTACAGGATGATCAAGATCGACATACCAGACGTTCAGGCGCTTATCGATATAAACCAGTTTTTTACTATCGGGCGACCACTTCAATTGCGAGAAGTAGGACGAGGGCGTTCCCAGGCCGATCGCACGCGTCGCACCTATGCCTCCCTGATCCTTGATATGCAGCGCGTACACGCCGCTCTCATCGGAGAAGTACGCGATCGACTTGCCATCCGGCGACCATGCGGGCGAACGATCCGCTACCCCGGGCGAGTTTGTGATATTGCGAATACTTCCGTTCTCCGCCGGCACGGTGAGGATCTCTCCTTGAGATTCAAACACCGCTCTCGCGCCAGTTGGGGAGATGCCCGAGTTCAGGACATGTTCCGCAATCTTCTCAAAGTGCGGCCGTACCTCCGGGAAATCCCCCGTAATCGTAACCTCCACCCGGTGCTCCTTCTGCGTCGCCAGGTCATACAGGTGCAGCGAACCGAACTGTTCGTACACGATCGCTCCGAACCCCGCCGACGCGGACATCATATCCGCCTCGGTGTTCTTCAAAACTTGCGAGACGCTCTTCGTCCCCACATCGTAGACATAGAGCGAGATCGGCTCTGTACGCGCGGAAAGAAAGTAGATCTTGTTGCCCACCCACATCGGATTGAAGTCGCTTGCGTTTTCATGGGGCACCTTCACGACGCTTGAGTCCGCCATGTCGGCAATCCACACCTGCGGCGCGAGTCCACCATGATAGTGAGTCCAGTAGGTATGGACGAAGCTGTCTCCGCCGCCAAAGAAGATCTCACGCGGCAGCGGCGTGTACGCAAGGTGACTGCCGTCGGGCGAGTAGGAGGCCTGGTACCCCATCGGCAAGGGCAGCGCAGTTGCATATCCGCCTTCGAGCGACACCGTGTAGATCTGCCGGTAGCGATCCGTAAAGCTGTCCCGCAATGATTCAAAGACGATATTCTTCCCATCCGGCGTCCATGCCTCCACGAGATCCGACCCGGCGCTGAAAGTCAGTTGCCGCGCCTCTCCGCCTTGGGCCGGCATGACATAAACATTCGGGTTCCCGTTGTATCGGCCGGTGAAGGCGATCCATCTGCCGTCCGGCGAAAACTTAGGATTTGAAGCCGCACCCGGGCCGCTCGTCAGCCGCAAGGCCGCCCCTCCCGCGCGATCGACGCTCCACAAGAATCCCGCATAGGCAAACACAATCTGCCCGGCATTCAGCGTCGGCTGCTGCATCAATAGCGGCTGCTCAGTCTGCGCATAAGCCCCTACGCACACGGAACAAAAGACGAGAATCGCTAAGAACCGTTGATACACCTGAACCTCCGAAATAGCCCGCAGAAGTCGCCTCTTCATCGCAACGGTTCTCCAAGAAAGTCTAGATTTCGCCTGGACATTTTCGTCTTTCGCTCCGGCAAAGAGTACATCGTCTGCGGCTCGCACCTCGTCCATAGACGACGACAGAGTTACCTGTTTCAGAAACTTAGCTTCACAGCGAGCTGTAGGATTCTCGGAGCAACTGAGACTGTGTTGATCACGCCAAAGCTTGGCGAATCGTAAGCTGAGAAGGCAGTGCCGCTCAATGTTGGATCGCTGAATTGGGGTGTGTTAAAGGTGTTGAACGATTCCACGCGAAACTCGCCATAGGTCTGCTCTCCGCGAATCTTGAGGGAAAATCTTTTCTGCAGCGCGAAATCCACGTTGTTTTGCGCAGGGCCTCGCAGAAGGCCGGGCTTTGAGTTGCCGAACCCAGTAGCAATCGCAGGGCAATTGCCATCAGCCAGCGGGACCGCGCACGTTCCTGCAGCCTCCTCTGCTCCGATGACCGGAGGAGGCGTAAAACAAGTCTTGTTGAAGTAGTTATTCAGCTTACTGGTAACCGATCCTCTAGTTCCCAACTGATCGGTTCGGCACCCAGGGGCAATCGAAGCGAAGTCCTGTTCCTGCCCGCTCACCCCGAACGCATTAAACGCATTCGTATTCGTGACGGTCAGGTTGTGCCCGGCCTGGATCGTGATCACGCCGCTCGCTCCCCACCCTCCCAGGGTCTCGCCCAGCAAGGACGTACTCTGAAATGGAGTGGGAATCTGATACACAAAGTTGGCGATTAGGCGCTGCGGGCGATTAAAGAAGTCAGGCCCATAGTCCGCCCGCGGATTGTTCTGGTCGCCCAGCCTGCTTCCTCCATTCGGTCCCGTGGAAGCAGCGACCGTATCAGAGAGGCTGCGGGACCAGGTATACGCCACCTGGGCCTCCGATCCGCCCTTGAAGCGCTGCGTGAAGTTCACCAGCAACGCGTGATACCACGAGGAGCCGCTCGACTCGATCTGCTGGAACGTGCTGGTGCTAAAGCCTTGTACAGGAACGCGTAGCGCGATGTTGGCTTGCGTGTTGTTCGTCTGCCCGCGAATGGGCGCCGCCGCACTTGCAGAAGCCGCCTGGTTTGGCAGACGATCGATCAGCAGGTGCTGCCCCCGCGTCCCCAAATAGCCAATCTCGAGTAATGTGCTCTTCGTGAGCGAAGTCTCCGCTCCCAGGCTGAAGTGCTGGATCACAGCCGGGCGAAAATTATTCGCATAGGTGAACAGGCTGAGCGCCGTCGTCGGCGAATACGGCGTGAAGCTCGGAAAGGTTCCAGTGAATGGGGGTAGCGGATTGGCCCAGTTTGCTGCCGCATTCGCCGCACCTTGAATCTGACGCACACTGCTGAACGGCGGATTGAGCAGTAGTTGAAGATTAGGCTGGCCGCTCGGCGTCTCGTGGAAAATTCCGTAGCCGCCTCGCAACACCACGCGGCCTGCATCCGGCAGTTGGTACGCGAAACCCACCCGCGGATTGAGGGTATTTTGACCGTTCCCCGCGATCGCCAGCAAACTCGAAGACTTGGTCACTCCGGCGGGTACCGCTCCGCTGAAGTTCGAACCAACGACAAATCCGTTCAGGCTTCCGCTCGCAGGTGGATTCGGGTCGGCATGGTTGATGTCGAAGTTGGACGTGCGCCCAAGCGCATCCGAGATGTCCCCAAGCCGGTCGTAGCGGAAGCCGAGGTTTAGCGTCAAGTGCGACGTGATCTTGTAGTCGTCCTGCGCGTACGCGTTATAGTCCAGCGTGCGAAACTGTCGTCCCAACTCCCCGGGAAGATCGATGGAGAGATACATGTTGCTGAAGGGCGTCCCGTTCTGCGCGGCGCTCTGGCCCAGTAGCGCATCCGGGTAGGTCCCAAAGAGTACACCGCTCAGAAACTGGAAGCTGTCGATATTGTTATGGACCCGCGTGACGCCGCCGCCGAAACGAAACGCATGTCTCCCATGCGTCCAGGAAACCGTGTCCTGATACACCCAGGTATCCTGCGCCAGCACCACAGACTGGCCGTTGCCGCCGAGCGTAATACCGCCAAGAAAGCTGATCTCGGGTAACGTATCGAACGATGGCACCGTCGCGCCGAGATCGGCATACTGGAACTGCTCCTGCTGCGCGGTATCGACCCAGGTGCGGTGAAATCCGAACTCGGCCTGGTTGAGGAGGTTTGGGGTGAAGATATGGTTATTCAGAATCGAGAAGTTGCGGAAGTGGTTTGGCGTATCCTGCGGGAATCCCGGCACGGTCTGGCCTCCGAGGTTTGCACCGGGAAGCGTATAGGCCTGCTGGCTATTGGCGAAGAAAAATCGCACCTGCCATTGTGTAGCGGCAGTCTGGTCGTAGTCTCCGTTCGTCATGAACTGGTCTTCATTGAAGCGGCAAGGATTGCTGATCGTGCTCACGCCCTGTGCAGCAAACGGCAGCGCAGCATTGATTCGCTGCGGCGTAGGAATCGCATACTGACCACTCGCCAGCTTCAGGTTGAACAGCGCCAGAGCCTGCGGTGCGATGTTGGATCCATCCGGAAGCACGTTCGGGCCGCCAGGTAGGCCCAGTTCCTGCGAAAAGGTCGGCTGCCCGGCAAAGAGCGCACCCAGCGCCGCACGGGAGCGATCGTTGGTCAGTGGTGGCGTGTTCAGTGAAGTCGAACACTGCGGGTCGACCCCGTTCAGCTGACGCGTGGACTGGTACGAAGTAAAAAAGAACACCTTGTCCTGCTTGATCGGGCCGCCAAACGTGAAGCCCGGCTGGTTCTGTCGCAGCACAGGCCTCGGCTGGCCTTGCTGCTTGAGGAAGTAGCTGTTCGCATTCAGCGCCTCGTTGCGGAAGAACTCCCAGATCGAGCCGTGGAATTGATTACTGCCCGTTTTGGTCACCACGTTTACGTTGGCGCCCGCATTGCGCCCATACGACGCATCGTATTGGCTGGTCTGCACCTTGAACTCCGCAATCGTGTCCGGGTTCGGGATAGCAACGCCGCCGCTAAAGGACCCGCTGCTCTGCAGGTCGTTGATTTCCACTCCATCCATCTGGAAGTTGTTCTCCGTCGAGGTCGTTCCTGCAGCGACAAACGTCGTCGTACCCCGGCCAAAGGCGCCCGCATCCGTCACGTCCGAGGCCACTCCGGGCGATAAAGTGACGATCTGCGTGTAGTTGCGCGAGACCAGAGGAAGATTCCGCAGCATATCTCCGGTCACGACCGAACCCAGCGTGCTCGACTCCGTCTCGAGCAATTGCCCCGTGGACTGCACCTGCACCGTCTCACTCGTCGAACCCAGTGCGAGATTCACGTTGATGCCCGTCACCTGCGTAACATAGACCGCGATGTCCGCAAAATTCGAGGTCGCGAATCCATCCTTTGCCACCGTGAGTCGGTAGTGCCCCGGCTCCAACAGCTGAATGGCATAATCGCCCTTTGCACTCGAATCCATCTTGCGCGTCAGCCCGGTGGCTAAGTCGATCGCCGTGATGGAAGCTCCTGGGACGAGCGCTCCTGAAGGGTCGCGGACGACGCCGGAGATGGCCCCCGTCCCTGAGATCTGGGCTACCAGTGGGCAGCTTATCAGTACGGCTCCAAGCACAAGGAACACAAAATCAATCAGTCCGAACGGACGATAGGGCTTCATGATGATCCTCCAAGATCTTGAGTTGGAAGCTGCTAAGCCACTCTGGGAAACACACAGAAACATTCGTTACATACGAACAGTGAGGAAGTAGAAAGCAGTCTCGCGCCTATTTCGCGACATGTCAACAGAATTATGCATGTCGGGCGATAGTGGCGGAATCCGTCAATGCTCCGCTCACACTCCTAGTGATGTGTTTGTTTCACTCTAGCCGCTCCTTGCTGACCTTACGTGGTCCGCCGGAAGGGCTTGACACCCGCATACGGACGAAGGATGCTCCTACTAGCCATGCCAAGAACAACGCGGGAGAAGGCGCCGCCCGAAAATCGTGAATCTCTCGCCCAGCGCTTGGCCGAGTTGAGCCCCAAGCGGCGGGAGACTATTCGCCCCGTCTTCGACCACCCACGCAGCTTCGTCCTGCTCAGCGTGCGCGACATGGCGTCTCGACTGGGCAGCGACCCCGCCACCATCGTCCGCATTGCCCGCAGCATGCGCTTCTCCAGCTATAAGGAATTTCAGCAATACCTCCACGAACTCTCCATCGCTAACGCCACGTCTCTCGACACGATGCAGACGGGCCCGAAGGATTCAAGCCTCGCCGGCACGATCCGTGATTGTCTCGAAAACGACATGCACAACCTCAATGCCCTGCGGAACAGCTTGGATCTGGCCAGAGTCGCTGGTCTCGCGCGGCGCATCTACGCCGCAAAGAGAATCCTTCTCATCGGCGGCGACCTGGCCGAGAGCCTCATCCAGTACTTCCATTACCACTTGCTTGTGCTCGGGCTGCCGGTACAGATCGCAACCACTGCCGGTCACGCCGCTTATGTCACGCTCAGCGCTTCGCGAACCGACCTTGTCTTCGCCATTAGCTTTCGCCGCGGCCTGCGGCAGACTGTCGAGGGAATGCAACGCGCCAAACGGGGCGGCTCCTACTGTGTCGGAGTCACGGACACTTATCTCTCTCCACTCGCACAGCACGCCGACGAGTTCTTCCTGGCTTCGATCGAGGCGCCGTCCTTTGGCGCGTCGTACGTCGCGCCGCTAGCTTTGATCAACGCCATCCTCGTTGCGTGCGCAAGCTACAAACGGGCGCGCACCTTGACGCTGCTGCGCCAGGTAGAGGAGGAGCAAAAGCACGGTTTCCGCTGGTTTGACGGCTAGGTCGACCCTGATCGCCGTGAGGCCGCAGGCTGCGACTCTCGTCTCTTCCGCGCTGCCTTTTCCGCCCTCGGCATCCCATTTGCATACCATTTGAGTCAAGTGTTTCACATGTAGAGAGGCAGCGGCCAAAGCCACATCGTGAGATAAACGGTTGACGCTGAGTGAGGTATCGGAGTAGCTTTCGAGCGTCACCCGCTTCACCGCCTTGCCCGTTCTGCTATTGTGAAACATCCGTTTCAGCGACAAGCCGTAGCTTGCATCGGAGGCCTTATGGAAATTGTTGCCATCCACGCGCGCGAGATCACCATGCAGCTCGTCGCTCCTTTCGAGACCAGCTTCGGGATTACCTACGATCGCCGCATTCTGCTGCTGGAGCTTCACGCTAGGGACGGGAGCAGCGGCTGGGGCGAAGTCACAGCCGGGGAAGGCCCATTCTACAATCCCGAGACTACGGACACCGCCTGGCTTGTTCTCCGCAACTTCTTGGCGCCCCTGCTTCTCGGTAAAACCCTTGATGGCCCCGACGCCGCTCTCCGCATCATGGAGCCCGTCCGCGGCCACGAGATGGCGAAAGCTGCCCTCGAAACGGCGTTGTGGGATCTCTCGGCGACCCGGCAGTCCATCAGCTTGGCCCAGCTTCTTGGGGGCACCCGAAAGGACATAGTCAGTGGCGTCTCCCTTGGCATTCACAAAGATGTTGGGGAACTGCTTGCCAAGATCGAGTCCGAGCTTGCCGCCGGTTATCGACGAGTGAAGCTGAAGATCAAGCCAGGCCAGGATGTCGAGGTCGTTAGCGCCGTCCGCCATCGTTTCCCCGATATCGCTCTTACCGTCGACGCGAACTCAGCCTACCGGCTCAGCGATATCGATCTACTTCGGCAGCTTGACGCCTTCCACCTCACCTACATCGAACAGCCGCTCGAGTGGAACGAAATTTACCAGCACGCCGAGTTGCAGCGTCAACTCAAGACCCCCATCTGTCTCGATGAATGCATCCACAACCTGCGTGATGCAGAAGCGGCTATTCGTCTGGGCGCATGCAGGGTGATCAACATCAAGCTCGGCAGGGTCTCCGGCCACGCCGAAGCGCGCAGGATTCAGGCCTACTGTATGGAGCACAGCATCCCTGTCTGGTGCGGCGGCATGCTCGAGTCAGGAATCGGCCGCGCGCACAATATCGCCATATCCTCCCTGCCTGGATTCGTTTTGCCCGGTGACATCTCGGCCAGCAAGCGCTATTGGCAGGAAGACATCATCCAGCCGGCGGTAGAGGTGAGCCAGGGCGGCTCCATCCGTGTACCCGATTCTCCCGGCCTCGGGTACTCCGTCAACCGGCAGCGCATTGAAAAGCTGACCGTTCGCCAGGAGATATGGAAGGCCGCTGACTCCGTAAGTGTGACCGCCGCGCCGCAAAGTATTGAGACTCACGCTGATTTGGTAAAGTTCGTTCAATAAGCGAGGTGGCCCATCTCAGGTGAGTCCACTTCAACGCCAGATGCCGCAGATCGATGAAAATGCCGTGCTACCCGCTCCTGTCGCCTGCTAAGAAAGGGACGAAGCACCATGTCAACCCGCTTGAAGTTCCATCGTAGATCCTGCGTGACGAAGGCTTTGCTCCTTCTTGCCGCTGCACTGCCCAGTCACGCCCAAAGCCCGCAGAGCTTCCACTCGCTCGACAGCTACATCGAGAGCACAAGGAAAGACTGGAAGGTCCCAGGCGTTGCCATCGGCATCGTCCAGGGTGCCGCTCCGGCCTACCTGAAGGGTTACGGCGTTCGCAATCTTCAAACGAGCCAGCCTGTCACGGCCGATACCTTATTCGACATCGGTTCCTGCACCAAAGCGTTCACGTCCGCCTCGATTGCCATGCTCGTCGACGACGGCAAGATGCACTGGGACGACAAGGCCGACCTCTTCCTCCCCTTCTTTCACCTCTCCGATCCAATAGCCGATGAAAATGTAACCTTGCGCGATCTTCTTACCCATCGCACCGGCCTGCCCGGCGCGGACCTCATCTGGTATGGCGCGCCGATCTCCCGCGACGAGATCGTTCGACGCGCGGCCTATATCCAACCCAGCGCCGGTTTTCGCACCCTCTTCCAATACCAGAACGTCATGTATGTCGCCCTCGGCGCCGCTGTAGGTCGCGCGTCGGGCGGCTCCTGGGACGACTTCGTGAAGCAGAGGATCTTTTCCCCGCTCGGCATGAACGAGTCGGATACGAGCGCCACCGACGCGCAGAGATCGCCGGACTACGCCATGCCCCACATTCTCCGCGACGGGATCGTGCAGCCCATCCCGTGGCGCAACATCGACAATGCCGGTCCAGCCGGTTCTATCAACTCCAGCGTCCGCGACATGTCCAAATGGGTCGCACTCCAACTTAACGACGGCGTCTTCAACGGCAAACGTCTTCTCTCGTCACAAAATCTTCAGGAGATGCATCGCCCGCAGATCGTCGTCCCTCCCGGAGGCATCACCAACGAGTTCTTTCCTGATTCCATGCAGCTATCGTACGGTCTGGGCTGGTTCGTGCAGGACTACCGCGGGCATCAACTGATCCTTCATCCCGGAGACATCGACGGTTTCGAAGCACTCACCGTCCTCATTCCTGAAATTCATACCGGGTACGTGGTGCTCGTCAACCTGGGCGGCAACTCCTACCGCCAGGCACTCGGCTACCACCTGGCCGACGTGCTGCTGCACCTGCCGGAACAGGACTGGAGTGCGCACTTCAAGGCGCTCGACGCAGAGGGTAACGCGCAGCAGAAGGCGCAGCTCACCGCTTGGCAGGTGAGACGCAACGCTGATGCCCTGCCCTCGCACGATCTCACCGCATACGCCGGCGCCTACAACAATCCTCTCTACGGAGCCGGTAACGTAACTGTCGATCATGACCATCTGGCGCTGCGATTCCACGAAACCAACTTGCCGCTCGAACACTTCCAGTACGACACCTTCCTCGCTCACCTCGACCAGGAGCAGGACGAGCCGACTCGGCTGACCTTCGCGCAGGATGCGGACGGCAACATCTCCAGCTTCGAGTTCGACGGTACCCGCTTCAACCGCCAGGAGGAGCCCGCCCCTCCACCTGCCTCGCCCTCCTCCGCAACACTCCTCCCACCTACCGCTCCGACCGCAGGACCGGCAAAGTAACCATGACCCCAGAGACGACAACCCCACCCACGACAAATCCGGTACACCAGCCCATCGCATCGGACCGCCCAAGCCTCTCCCGGCAGATCCTCACTTTCCTCGTCCTAGTCTTCCTCTTCAGCAGCGTTCCATACACCCTCATCATCCACACCGGACACCTCGCCACCGGCAGCGGCACCATGGTCTTCCTCCTCATGTGGTGCCCCGCCCTCGCCGCCTTCACGGCCTGCCGCATCTTCGACATCGATGTTGCCAAGCTCGGCTGGCGGTGGCGCCCCACCCGCTACGAGGTGTGGGCCTACTTCGTGCCACTGCTCTACAGCATCCCTGTCTATCTTGGAACCTGGATCTTTCTCCCCGGCGCCTTTGCCTTCTCTACCTTCGCCGCAGAGATGAGCACAGCCTTCGGATTCCCTCACTCGCCTCGCCTGACCGCATGGCTGCTGGCCATCCCTGCCTATGCTTCAGTGGGCGTCATCGGTTCCATGACGCGAGCCCTCGGCGAAGAGATCGGCTGGAGAGGCTTCCTGCTGCCGCGTCTGGTCGGTCGTGTCGGCTTCACCGCAGGCTGTCTTCTCAGCGGCTGCATCTGGGCTGTCTGGCATTACCCCCTCCTGCTCTTCGCCGACTATAACGCAGGTACGCCTCGCCTCTATGCTCTTAGCTGCTTCACCCTCATGGTCATCGGCGACGCCTTTATCTTCGGCTGGTTTCGCCTCAAATCCGGCAGTCTCTGGCCCGCGGCGATGCTCCACGCCAGCCACAATCTCTTTATCCAGGGCATCTTCGATCGCATGACAAGCTCCGCTGGCCGGAGCCTCTACGTCACCACCGAGTTTGGTGCCGGCCTCGCGCTCACCGTCGGTGCCAGCGCCTTCTATCTGTGGACCAGACGACGCGAAGTAGAGGCCTTGGCTCTTTCTCGTCCGTCAAACCTCACGACGTGAGATCTCGGTCACTCTCCTCAGGCTCCAACAGGTAGATCCCACTTCTGCCCTCCATCCTCAATCCGGTTACGATAAGGCCCTGCGCAAACCTAGCCTCAAACTCCGCCCTTAGCCGCTCCTGCAACTCTGCCGCACGCCCAAGCTCAGACCTCTTCCACTCCTCAATCTCCCCCGGAATCACCACTTCCACCGCGTTCCGCGCCACCACCGGTGCCCTTCCCGCAAGTGCGTTCTCCACCCGCTTCGAGGACATTCTCCACTCCGCCACCACCCGGTCGGTCGGCAATCCTCCATGCAGCGGGCTCGAAGTCACGCCATAGAGGTTGGGGTGAAACCTCCGTATCACTGCGCCCAGACGAACTAGATTGAAATAGGCATTGCGAATGGCAAGCGGATCGAACGTCCACTCCATCACCTGCACCTGCACACCTAGCGCCAGTTCGCGCTGCTTCATCTTCATCCGCCGCCCCAAGCCGCGATTCTGGTACTCCGGCGCGATGCCAAGGATGTGCGAGTGGAAGTAGCGCGACTCCCCGCGAAACGCCGGAAACGCCAGAGCAAACCCAACCGGCCGCGTTCCATCGCGCGCCCGCAGCACCTGCCCCCCGATCTTCTTCGCCACGACAAACAAAGTAGTCGGAATAAGATCTTCCTCCGCGCCGTTCCATATCGAACGCTGCAGTTCTACGCACTCATGCATCTCATCGAGAGTAGTGCAAACGTCGATTGAAATGCCCCCCGGAGACGCCACCGCCTCGCCTGCTGCATGCTGTCCATCAAGATTCATCTTGTTTCTCCACTGCTCTTAAAAAGAGATAAAGCGGAAGCCCTGCCAAAATCATCGCAACGCCGAAGGCCGCATGGACGGGATCGCTTACGATCGTGCTGACGAAGATACCCATCGCTGCAAGCAAAAAAAGTATCGGCAGCCATGGGTAGGCAGGCACGCGAAAACTCCGCTCCCGCCACGGCTCACGCATCCGAAGCACCATCACCGCAGCCACCGTCAGCCCGTAAAACATCCACGCCGTAAAGATGACATACGTAAATAGCTGCTGGAAGGAACCTACCAACGTGAGGAGCGACGCCCACACACCTTGGATCACGATCGCAAACACCGGAGTGTGAAATCGCCGGTCCACCCGGCCAAGCCGCTGGAAAAAGCAGCCATCCCGAGCCATCGCATAGTAGACACGCGGACCCGTAAGAATCAGTCCGTTCATCGCGCCCAGAATTGAGGTGAGGATTAGGGCAGAGATCAGCACGGTTGTGCCGGAGCCATACGCAGTTTGCACCGCCGTCGCCGCCGCATGGTCGGTAGCGCGCATCGCAGCCGGTGTCAGCACGGAGTAGTACGCAAGATTCAGCATCAGATAGATGGCCGCGCAACCTGCCGTCCCTACCAACAAGCTCAAAGGCAGATCGCGTTTGGGTGCTCGGAACTCGCCCCCGGCAAAGGACACTGCATGCCAACCCTCATACGCCCACAGCACCGCCACCAGCGCCGTGCCGAAGGGAACGACAGAATGCGCCACCGAAGCCGTCGGCGCGAAGCTGGAGCGCAGCAAAGACACGTGCCCGCGCCACACTAGGAGCAGGAACAACAGCGCCAGGCCCGCGAGTTTGCTCACCGTGCTCACGTTTTGCACCAGCTTGCCCAAGCGCAGGCCAAAACAGTTCACGCCGGTCAACACCAGAATGCTCACCACGGCAGCAGCCTTCTGCTCGCCTCGCGTCTGCGGAACGATTCGCGAAAGATATAAGCTGAAGCCCACCGCAAGCGTCGCAATGCTGCCGGTCTGGATCATTGATAGCAATCCCCAGCCGTACAGAAACGCTACCGGCCGACCATACGCATGACGCAGGTACACATATAGTCCGCCCGCGCCCGGATACATCGCGCCCAGTTCGCCCAACGACAACGCTCCCGACAGGCTAAGCACGCCTCCCACAGCCCACACGAGCAACACCGCGCCTAACGACTCCACATGCATGGCAATCGGACCCGGAACCAGGAAGATGCCTGAACCAATTACCGTTCCCACCACCAGCGCGGTGCCATCGACAAGCCCGAGTTCGCGTACGAGATCCGCCCTACCCTCTCCCACGACTGTTCCGGGCATCGCCGCTAGGTCACTCATAGATATTCCTCGCCAGGTCTTTCCGCAGCAAACAGACACTTCAACAAAAAAGAGCCAGGTTCAACTGCCGTACGGATCATGAAACGCCTGTTGCTCTCGTGCGTCAATGTATCCTCAGGGGCCCCGAGCGTACTGCTCTTCTTCTGTCCAGCATTGATATTGACACGTGCAACATTCGTTGCTAAGTTCTTCCTACTCCTGGTTCCCTCGTGATCGTTAACTCATCGTCAGCGAGAACCGATTGGAACTTGGGTCTTGGCTTAGCCACCTAGATCCCTCGCACACGCCTGAACCACCCGAGGTCTTCCATGCGCTATCCGGCACTCTGTCTTTTAGCCCTGCTCTTTACCGCCTCAGTCCACGCGCAGCCGCCAGCCGCCAAGCCGGTCTTCGACCTGCATGAGGTCATGATCCCGATGCGGGACGGCATTCACCTCCAGACCGTTATCGTCAGCCCCGCTCCGCAAGCCGGCCCACCGGCACCCCTCCCCATCCTGTTGACCCGTACACCCTATGGTGTGCCCGACAAGATGCCGGATCCTCTGCCCTTCTACATGCAGCAGCTTACTCAAGATGGCTACATCTTCGTCTTCCAGAACCTCCGCGGCCGCTTTAAGTCCGAAGGCGTCTTCAAGCTCAGCTCCGCCATCGACCTCACCGACGCCAAAGCCGTCAATGAAACTACCGACGCCTATGACACCATCGATTGGCTGGTGAAGAACGTGAAAGACTCGACCGGCAAGGTCGGCATGATCGGCGTCTCCTACTCCGGCCTCACCGCTGCGCTCACCCTGCTTCATCCCCACCCTGCGCTCAAAGCCATCAGCGAGCAGGCATCCCCAGTAGACCAGTGGAAGAACGACGACATGCACCGCTTCGGGGCCTTGCGCGAAAGCTACGCCGTCGAGTACTCCGTGCTCGAACAGGCCGACAAGAACAAGAACACTAACTTCCAGTTCGACACCTACGACACCTACCAGTGGTATCTCAATCTAGGCCCCCTCTCCAACGTGAACGCAAAGTACCTCCATGGCTCCATCCCCTTCTGGAACGACCTCGTCGCGCATCCCGACTATGACGAATTCTGGAAGAAGGAGGCTTGGATCGACCAGCTCCACGCCTCCACCGTGCCCAATCTCAACGTCGCCGGATTCTGGGACCAGGAAGATCCATGGGGCCCCTGGCAGATCTTCCGCCACGCCGAGCAGTCCGATCCCGGCCACACGAATTTCATCGTCGCCGGCCCCTGGTATCACGGCGAATGGCACCGCGCAGATGGAGATCATCTCGGCATCATCCCCTTCGGCGGCCACAACACCTCGCAGGAGTTCAGCCGGAACATCGAAGCGCCCTTCTTCCGCTTCTATCTGCATGGCATCGGCAGCAAACCCGACTGGCAGGCCAGCACCTTCCAGACCGGCTCCAACACCTGGCACACCTATCCCGTATGGCCCCCGAAACAAGCTCAACCCACCAACCTGTACCTGAACACCGACGGCACTCTCAGCTTCACTGCGCCAGGCGTCAAAGCCGACGACTTCCGCCAATACACCTCCGACCCAGCCAATCCCGTACCCTACCGCGCCCGTCCCATCTCTCCCACCTATCCCTCGGGGGACTGGCGAGCTTGGGAGGCCGCCGACCAGCGCTTCGTCGACAACCGCCCCGATGTCCTCACCTACCTCAGCGCTCCCCTCGACCATGACCTCACCGCCAGCGGCAGCCTCTCCGCCGAGCTCTACGCCTCCACCTCTGGCACCGACAGCGACTTCATCGTTAAGCTCATCGACGTCTACCCCCAGGACGCGCAGAAGAACGCCTGGGACCCCGAAGAAGGCCCCGACCCCGGCCAATATGTGAAATCAGTGAGCGGGTACGAACTTCCTATCGCCATGGAGGTGCGCCGCGGCCGCTATCTCACCAGCGACGCGCATCCTCACGCGCTCGTCCCCAACCAGCCCATACTCTGGAGCGTCCCGCTGCGCGATCACGACCACGTCTTTCTCAAGGACCACCGCATCATGGTCCAGGTCCAGTCCACCTGGTTCCCTGTCATCGATCGCAATCCGCAGAAGTTCGTGCCCAGCATCTACCATGCAACTCCCGCTGACTTCATCCAAGCCACACAGCGCATCTTCTGCACCCCGGCACTCCCATCGCACCTCATCCTGCCCGTCATGCCGTAACCGCGCCCGATACGACCGAGGAGAACGCGAGCGACACCCTAGAACGGCGTAAACGTCACTAGCAGGTACGGCCACGGAGCGCTGTCATAGTTCCTTCATCCTCGCCGCGCCCCCTGCCACCGGTCTTCAACCCAACTCCGTGGTGGCGCTTCGAGTGGATCGATACCACAGAATCCAGCACCATCCTTTTCAGCATGGCTTGCGCTGGAGTGAGCGCGAAGGGCGGCTCTCGCGGACACGAACTCTGCGGGTATTTTGGGTTTGGGTCGTTCCGCTTCGCAGTTGATGCTGGGGGAGCCTCTCGACGCCCATTCGGATGAGGTGATCTCGCTGGGCGGCGGCCAGTGGGCAGCGGGCAGCAGGACGCGAGGTGGATGCTCAAGCGAAGTAGCTTTCGGATGCCCGGCATCCCACACGCTGCTCGTTCTCTCCGACGTGAGCGCTGCGCGAAGAAGAGCGAATCGCATGGCGGCAGGGAGGGCAAGCCTCAGAGGCTACGTTGCTCTAAGCTGCGGGGGTTGAGGCTTCGCGGCGGGCTCTGCGGGAGCGACGCCGAACTTCGGCGGGGCTGAACATGGTGCCTCGGCAGTTGGGGGCGTGGCAGCGGCAGAGGGCGTCGGTGTCGTCGGAGTCGTGGAGGTTGTACTCGTAGGTGAGTTCTTCGCCGGGCGAGATATCGCGGAGCGCGGTGATGAAGATGCGTCCGTCCTCTTCCTCGGTCTCGCAGTTGGGTTTGCAGCAGTGGTTGAGGAACATGGCGGTGCCGAAGCCGTCGATGACGGCGCCATCCGGGCCGCAGGTAAAAAGATAGGTGAGGAAGCGGTCGCGGTAGCGCTCGTCGGCTACGTCTTTGGGGAAGCGCGGGCCATCGTACTCGCAGACGCGCTCACCCTTGCGTATGCGGCGGATGGTGTAGCATCCAGCGGCGTGGATGGAGGAGGAGCGGATGACGAGGCCGAGGCCCTTGGACATAAGCGGGAGGATAGCAAAGAGGGAGGATTTGGGCTACTTTTAGGCCACTTTGGAGGGGCTTGGGCTACAGGCGCGGGGATGGGGTGCCGCGGTGGTGAAACGGTGGGCTTCTTCGGCGATGCAGAGGAGCGCTGGTTGGGGCGGTGGTCGGCGGGTGGGGTGTCCGC
>CAXTPY010000015.1:0-22242 GCA_964246195.1 uncultured Acidobacteriaceae bacterium
GTCTGTGCAGGGTCGAAGTCGCAGAGGGGCTCTATGTATCTCTTGAACGCGTTGAACTGCATTCCCGCCTCTTTGCGGGCTTCGGGGGGTGCCTTGCTGAGCGCTCCGCTGATGTGGTTGAGGATGCCCTGCTTGCGGCCCAGCCACTTCACGCGTAGAGCCTCGAAGTCGTCAGGGAGGCTGCACTCGCCGCGGTCGGCTTGAAACTCCTGGGTACGCGCGGCGAAGAAGGCTTTGAGCGAGGGGAGGGAGTAATCGCTTAGGTTCGGGATTTTTGCTTCGGGCATAGATGATTACGTTTCAGGCCGCGGGGATGGTCGGTTGGCGTGGAGGAGATTGCGTCTTGATGGTGAGTCTACGTAAACGCGCGTCAACTAACCAGCGTTGAGCATGGGATGGCGGATGCAACTCTCTTTCGGGGGCAATGTTGGGGCGATCCGCGGGTCACGTAATGGCTGGTGACAGCCTATGGGGTGGTCTTTCAGTCCTTGGATTTGGCCTAGTGTCCTGAGTTTGAAGTTCTTATACAAAAGACGAGGATTGTCGCTTACGGTCGAGCCATTTCTATAGCTCCACCCGCCGCCAACTCGTTGCGAAGAATCTAGCTGTATACCTTCAGCTAATTCTGCTCCTAGCTCTCTGGGCGGAAGGAGGTGACCTGGTTTTTGACGAAGGTGACGGCTATGGGATGGCCCAGGTTGCTGTAGACGACGAGCCTATTGCCGTAGTCGTTGCTGAGGCTTTTGCTTACCTGGCCGAGGGAAAGCTGCACCTGGCGCTCGTTCATGCCGTCGATTACCTGGTGCGCGTCGATGGCCTTCCAAATCCGCGGACCCCAGTGCTTGTAGAGGTCATGTGGATCGTCGTAGAAAAAGATCTCGTCGGTATAGAAGGTGTACTGACCGTCCTGGCGATAGCCGACGGGGACGGCATAGAGGTTTGTGGGATTGCCGGTCACAGCGCCGGATGGGTCTTTCGCTGGTGGCAGCGTAAAGACGAGCAGGACCTGGCGGTCGCCTGCTGGGATGCGGAAGGTGGCGGCTTTGGGAGCTACCTGCTCGACGGCTTCCTTCACCTGGAGGGGCTGGGCGCCGAGCAGGGTGCCGGCGGGTCTGGCGTACTCCACATGGTGCTTGGCGTAGGGGTAGTACTCCATCTGGCCACCGGCGGAGACCCAGAGCGTGGTGCCGTCGAGCTGCTGGAGGTCAGCGAGGGAATCCGGTCGTTTCTTTTTGAGGAAGACTAGATCGTCGGCGGGAATTTTTTCTCGCACGGAGGGGGCGGGAGGGGCGGGGGCATTGCGTTCGCGATAGATGAGCCCGACACGAACACTCACGGCCAGCACTAGGATGGAGGTGCCTGCGAGGGCGGCCTTTTTGCCTGTATCCATCTTGCTCTTCTCCTGAGCTTCTTCTGGCTTCTTCTGGCTGCGGCACATTTTGTCCGGTTGGACTCTACAACATTGTGCCTCAGTCGACAGGTTCTGCGACGCTCTGCTGCCAGTCGACCTCCATGAGCGCGTCGGCGGTGAGGGCGTCGGCCTGGCGAAGGCGCGGGAACAGGCCGGCGGCGGCGGCGGTAACGAGCATGGATGCGATACCGCCGACGACCACGGCGGGAACGGCTCCCCACCAGTGGGCGGTCACTCCGCTTTCGAACTCTCCGAACTCGTTTGAAGCTCCGATGAAGAGCCAGTTGACGGCGCTCACTCTGCCTCGCATCTCCGGTGGGGTGGCGAGTTGCAGGACGCTGGAACGGATGACGACGCTGACCATATCGCTGGCTCCGACGGCGACTAGCGCGGCCATGCTCAGCCACAGGTTTTTGGAGAGGCCGAAGAGGACGGTGGCTGCGCCGAAGATGCCGACGCAGGTCAGCATGGTGAGGCCGGCGCGGCGCTGGATGGGACGCACTAGCATGGTGAGGGAGACCGCCAGCGCTCCGACAGAGGGCATGGCGCGCAAGAGTCCGAGGCCTCGTGGCCCGGCATGCAGGATGTCTGTGGCGAAGATGGGAAGCAGCGCGACCGCGCCTCCGAGTAGGACGGCGAAGAGGTCGAGCGAGATGGAACCCAGCAGGAGCTTTGCGTGCCAGACGTATTCGAGTCCGGCCAGGACGGTGCGCATACTGAAGGCTTTTTTTTCGCCTCCCGGGAGCAAGGGGGTTCGAATCATGGCGACCAGGAGGAGGAATCCGAGCAGCATGGTCAAGGTAAAGGCATAGACGACGGCAGCGCCGTTCCAGCGCGCCAGGGCTCCCGCGAGCGGGAGGGTGAAGAGGAGCCCACCGACGGCGGGGCCGGACATATTGGCCATCTGATAGACGCTGGCGCCCCAGGTGACGGCGTTGACGAAGTGCTCCTTTGGCACGAGGCTGGGCAGCATGGCGCTCGAGGCGGGACCGCTGAAGGCGCGACCCAGGCCGATACCCGTCAGCACGGCATAGATGGGCCAGATTCGTGCAGTGGAGAGGAACGTTTGGCTTAGGGAGAGTGCAAGCAGCATGGCCGTGCAGACGGCTTGCAGGACATAGCAGGCGAGGATGATTTTGCGGCGGTCGAAGCGATCGGCGACGTGGCCGGCGGCGAGCATGAAGAAGAGGCCGGGGAGAAAGAGGGCGAGGCCGGTGTATCCGAGGTCGAGCGCCGAGTGGGTGATCTGGTAGACCTGCCATGCGACCGCGACGGATTGGGCCTCCGCGCCCAGGATCACCAGCAGACGCGCGGTTTGGTATAGGCGGAAATCGCGCGACTGAAACGCCGACCGGAAGGATTCCTTCGCGGTCAGCTGGGTTGCGCCCCTACTGCTGCCGTCAGACATATGTCCATGCTTGCATACTTTCGGGCGGGGAGGTCTTGGACGCTACCGTCCCAGGTAGCTCTTGTATTGGGTCTCGATGACACCTGTGTTGCGGGCGAGCGTCAGCTTGGCCTGGTTGTACTGGAAGGTGGTGTTCACCAGGGTGGCCTGGGCGGACGCTAGGGTGGCCTGCGCCTGCACCACGGGGAGGTTGTCACTGACTCCGGCGGAGAACCTATCGACGGCATCCTGCAACTCCAGCGCGGCGAGATCGACGTTGCTTCGCGCCACCTTCACGCGGTCGGAGGTGCTTTGGACGTCGAGCATGCTGTCGCGTATTTGCTGCTCGATCGAGAGATTCAGCGAGGCAATCTGCTGGTGGAGGGCGGTGACCTGAGCCTCGGCGACCTCGCGCTCGCCGCGTAGCTGGCCTTCGTACAGGATGGGGACGCTTAGGCTGCCCTGGGCGGTGAACACTCCGTGATAGAGCCCTTGGGTCTCTCCGAGGACGCCGTAGAAGCCGCTGGCGGCGAGGGTGGGGAGGCGCTCGAATTTGACCGCTTTGCGTGCCTGCTGCGCCACCTGCAACTGTGCTTGAAGCCCGAGCAGGTCTTTGCGATGTATGGCGGCGAGCTTCAGTGCGTCCTCGAGTGGAAGCTCGGTGAATTCGGCGAAGGGCACGGTGTCGGTGAGTTGCAGAGGCTGGTTGGCGGGGAGGCCGATCTGCCGGTTCAGGGCGATCTGATCCTTTGCCCAGGTGTTGCGGTCGTTGATGAGCACCTGCTGCTGGGTCTGCAGCTGGACCTGCGCCCGCAACACATCGATGTTGATGCCGACGCCGGCCTGCTTGAGCGCGGTGGCCTGCTGCAACTGAGTCTCATCGGCCTTTTCGAGCGCCTGGGCGTTCTCGATTTGGGCGGCATCCGCCAGCACCTGCAGGTACTCGGTACCGACGGCGAGGGCGACGTTTCCGCGCGCCAGCAAGGTGGTGAAGCCGGCGGCCTGGTCGGCTTTCTGGGCGGCGCGGAAGAGGTAGTAGGCGGGGACGTTGAAGAGTTGCTGGCTGAGGTTGACTTGCGCGGCGGTTGTGTCCACTTTGACGATCTCGCTGAAGTGTCCGGTCAGGCCGAGGGAGGCGAGAGAGGATGGTTTGAAGCCCATTGCAGCCAGGTTGATCTCCTGCGTCTCACTGCGGGCGGACGCGGTGAGAAGGGGCAGCAGGTTATTTCCGACCGTGAGCACCTGGCCGTGGACGCTGCGCTGGTTTTGGCGACTGAGCTCGATCTGCAGGTTGTATTTCAACCCGCGGGCGATGGCTTCGTCGATACCTAGCTGGAGGACCTGGTCTGTGCTCCCGGTTTCCGCCTGGATGCGGTTGTCGCGGAGGTTCGCGCCGGTGCCGGACGTTGAGGCGGCGGGAAGGGGGGCCGGCGGCAGGCCAGAGGCTCCCTGCGCTTCCACTCGGGAGGGGCATGCAGCAGCACCGACGCAGCAGATCGCGGAGGCCGCAGCGAATCTGCGTACGACCTTTGAGACCGTCCCGTGTGGCCAACCTTCACTCATGAAAAAAAAGGCTTTCCTGACATTCACTGGATTAGAGTGTCTCTGCCTCCAGTGGGTTGCGAAACTTCTTCGCCGAGGCTTTGAAACGAAGCTGGATGGCGCGCCCATCCGTGCCATATCCCTGGCGCAGATCCACTCACAAGGCTGTACCCTGACGGCAGGGAGACAACGGCCAACATGGGTGTAGACAAGAACCTTACCATTCCACCGGCAGCGCAGCGCGACAAGACCTCGTTCGAGGTGCTCCGCGTGTGGATTGCCGAGCGCGGCCAACATGTCAGCATCAGCAGCGGCGCGTGGGAGGACCCTTTCGCGTGGGGCATCGTACTTGCCGACCTGGCCCGCCACATCGCCCTGGCGCAGAAGCTGCAGAGAGACGACACGGACGAAGAGGCATTCCTCGAACGGCTGCTCGAAGGTTTTCGGGCGGAGATCGACAATCCGACGGATGAGCCAGAGGGAGAGGTTACGCAGTGACGGCTATCGGTGCGGATGCTTGTGGGGGGAGTCAAGCGCTGAGCCGTGAGGCTGCTGCTCGCCGCTGTCCCTGGATTTCGATGTAGACATGCAGCAGGCTCACTGCGGCGGGGGTTACGCCGGAGATCCGGCTGGCCTGTCCGAGGGTGGAGGGACGGACGCGCAGCAGCTTCTCCTGGATCTCGCGCGATAGCCCGCTGATACCGGTGTAGTCGAACCAGGGGGGGATGGTGTGTTCCTCGGCTTGACGCATCTTTGCGATGGACCTGCGCTGCTGGTCGAGATAGCCAGCGTACTTGATCTCGGTCTCCACACTTCGCATCTCATTCCGCACCCAGGCGGGCAGTCTCTCCGTGCGGCTTCGCATGGCTTCCACCCATGGCGCAAATACTTCTGGGAGGAGGTGCGGGAGGTGGACGGGAAGGAGGGCCTCTATGCTCACCTCCGGCCGCTTTAGCAGTTGCGCCAGGGTCTGACCCTCCACGTTGGTGTTGCCTAGCAGCCGGTCGCGTACTTGCTCGGGCAGAGACAACCCACGCACACGCGCGGTATGGAGCAGCGTTTCGAAGGCCGCTGCGCGGGACTGCTTGGCTTCGTACTCCGTCCAGGCGCGATCTCCGATCAGGCCAAGACGGCGCGCGTGCGGAGTCAGTCTGCGGTCGGCATTGTCGATGCGCAGATGCAGCCGAAACTCTGCGCGGGAGGTGAACATTCTGTAGGGCTCGTTGGTGCCTTTGGAGATGAGGTCGTCGATGAGGATGCCGGTATAGGCCTCGGTGCGGTCGAGGGTGAAGGCAGGCTCGCCACGGACGGCGAGGGCGGCATTGATCCCGGCCATGAGTCCCTGGCAGGCGGCCTCTTCGTATCCAGAGGTTCCATTGATCTGCCCTGCGAGGTAGAGTCCGGCAAATTGCTTGGCGCGCAGCGTACGGTCGAGTTCGGTCGCGTCGATGGCATCGTATTCGATGGCGTAACCTGGGCGCAGCATCTCCGTGCGATCGAGCCCGGGGATGGACCGGACCATGGCGGCCTGCACGTCCATGGGCAGGCTTGTGCTCATGCCGTTGAGGTAGACCTCGTGCGTGTTCAAGCCCTCCGGTTCGAGGAAGAACTGATGTTGCGTCTTGTCTGGGAAGCGCACGATTTTGTCTTCGATGGAGGGGCAATAGCGGGGGCCGACAGCCTCGATCTGGCCCGAATACATGGGCGAGCGATGGACATTTTCACGAATGAGGCGAAGCGTCTCTGGCGTGGTATGCGCGATGTGGCACTGGATTTGGCGCAGCGGGAGCACACGTGTACGGAAGGAGAACGGTGTAGGGTCCACGTCTCCGGGCTGCGCCTCGAACTTTGTCCAATCGATGGTGCGGCCATCAAGACGCGGAGGCGTTCCGGTCTTCAACCTGCATTCCCGCAAGCCCAGCCGCTTGAGGGCTTCGCCTAGCAACACGCTTGCCGGCTCTCCACTGCGGCCGGCGGTGTACTGCTGCTCGCCGCAATGGATGAGCCCGTTCAGAAACGTGCCCGTGGTTACCACGGTCGCCGCAGCCAGCACGGTGCGGCCGTCCCGTAGCTTCAACCCGCGGACAGTCTTCTCCAAGGCGCGGCCGGGAGTTCCGTCTTCGCGGGGGCCCGACGCGCCAGGGTGGGCGTCCTCTACGATCAGGTCGACGACCTCGGCCTGCTTGATGAATAGATTGGCCTGAGCCTCCAACACCTCGCGCATCTTGACCCGGTAGAGAGCCTTGTCGCACTGTGCGCGGGGACTCCATACGGCAGGACCGCGCGAGGTATTCAGCAGGCGAAACTGGATTCCCGTAGCGTCGGCGACCTCGCCCATGACGCCGCCCAGCGCATCCACCTCACGCACGAGGTGTCCTTTGGCGACGCCACCAATTGCGGGGTTGCAGCTCATCTGCGCGATCAGGTCCAGGTTCAACGTGAAGATGGCCGTGCGCAGTCCCATCCGTGCCGCTGCCATCGCCGCCTCGCACCCGGCGTGACCGGCGCCGACGACGACTACATCGTACATTTCGGTGAAGCTCACATCTTTATTCTAGCGGGTGCGCGGCCGTTTCACTTTTGCCGACAACGCCCGGGCACGCGCTAACTTATGAACCGGACAGAGTTGCCGTCGCGATCCTTCACATACATCTCCCTGTTGCCCCAGGTCTGGTCCACCGGCTTGAGGTCAATGGGGACGCCTTTCGCTGCGAGCTCCGCGTGTAGCGCGTCCACATCGTCCACCAGCACATTCATCACGCCGCCGGGGACGCCGTCTCCGGGGAATGAAGACAGGTGCAACCACATGCCGTCGCGTTGCAGGCCCATGTAGCAAGGGTCGCTCGTGACGCTATCCGGACGATGCGCGAACTCACGGTGGAAGCCCAATCGATTGCAGTAGAAATCCTCCGCCGCGGCCGAGTTCGATACATGCAGTAGAGGGATGGCTAGTTTAAACATTGTCACCTCACGTTCTTCTCTGACATGCTAGACGAGCCGGTTTCTCGGCAGGATGGGACGGCAGAGGCGGTAGGATCAAACCTGCTGCGCAGACGAGCCAGAGACCACTTCATGACCTTCAGCGAAAGCCAGTCAGAGACGGAGCCGAGATTAGGACTTCTCGCCGGGAACGGACGCTTTCCCTTCCTGCTTCTTGAAGCTGCCCGCGCGCATGGCCTTCATGTGGTGGTCGCCGCGCTGCGAGAAGAGACCGATCCCGAGATCGAGAGGCGCGCCGCCGAGGATGCGGGTGTCACGGTGCATTGGTTCTCGCTGGGCGAACTTTCCAGGCTGATCGAAACCTTTCAGCGGGAAGGCGTGGCCCGCGCGGTGATGGCAGGACAGGTGAAGCACAAGCAGATCTTCTCCTCCATTCGGCCGGACTGGCGACTGGCCAAGCTGCTGATCAACCTGCGCACGCGGAATACGGACATGCTGCTGGGAGCGATCGCGAAGGTCCTCGGCGACGAAGGCATCGAACTTCTCTCCTCTACCACCTATCTTGAGCCTCTGCTCGCGCGGCGAGGCGTGCTCACACCGCGCGCGCCGACTCCTGAAGAACTCAAGGATATTGCATATGGACAGGGGGTTGCGCAGGGCGTCGCCGCCTTCGATCTGGGCCAGACGGTGGTGATCGCGGCGCAGGCCTGCGTTGCCGTGGAGGCGATGGAAGGCACGGATGCCACCATTCTGCGCGCGGGAGAGTTGATGCGGGGTCTCGATGGAGGAAGCGGGGAAGAGAGCGGATCCACGTTGTCCCGCGCCCTTACCGTGGTGAAAGTAGCCAAGCCTCGCCAGGACATGCGCTTCGATGTACCGGTAATCGGCGTGGCTACCGTTCACGCTATGCAAGTGGCCGGCGCCACGTGTCTTGCCATCGAAGCCGGGCGCACGCTACTCTTCGATCGCGAGTCCATCATGGAAACGGCGGCTGCGGCGGGCATCGCCATACTGGCAGAGTAGACGCAGCGTAGAATCTCGGTGCGACCGTTTGGACGCCGAGCTCTCCCCTTGCCGTCGCGACCACGCACCAGCAGGCCACTAGGTTACCGGTCTTTCGAGAAGAATTTCAGAGTTCGACAGTTCCATACCTCACCTAAAGGAAACTCATCCATGCGCAAAGCCTCCTCTCTCCTCGCGATCCTCACCGTCGCTACCGCCGGCAGCTTCGGGCTGCAGGCCCACGCCGCAGACACCCTCCAGGCTGGGACCACTGCCCCGAATTTCACCCTGCCCTCGCAGGAAGACAAGCCGGTCTCGCTGGACCAGTACAAGGGCAAGTGGGTGGTCCTGTACTTTTACCCCAAGGACCAGACCGCTGGATGCACGATCGAAGCGCACAACTTCCAGCGGGACATGCCCAAGTACGACGCCGACAACGCGGTGGTGCTGGGCGTTTCGCTCGACACGGTGGCCAACCACAAGGCGTGGTGCGCGAAGGACACCTTCAGCTTCAAGCTTCTCGCGGATCCCGACCATAAAGTGGTGGATGAGTATGGGGTTCCGGTGAAGAACTTCGGGGTTGCGAAGTTCGCCAATCGCGATACTTTTCTGATCTCCCCGGAAGGCAAGATCGTCAAGGTCTGGACCGACGTAAAGGTCGACCACCACAGCGAAGAGGTTCTGGAGGCCATCAACGCCGAAAAAGAGATGAAGAAGTAGCGGACGGATCTCCGCAGGCGGAGCCGGGAGCAGCGACCGCGAACAAGCGGAATTCCGCTCTCAAAACGGGAGGCTACAAGAAGCCGCGCTCCCGGGCTGACTCAAGCGCCTACCGACGCAAAAAGGCCCGGGCTCTCATGCGAGATGTCCGGGCCTTTTTGCTTGCCTTGGATTTGAATCTATTTCTTGGCGGCAGTCTTCTTTGCTGTCGTCTTGCTGGCCGTGGACTTGCTACCGGTACCTTTGCTCGCCGTTGCCTTGCTCGCGGTACTCTTGGCTGCTGTGGTCTTCTTCGCCGTGGTCTTCTTTGCGGGAGCCTTGGTTGCCATCTTCTTTGCAGACGTCTTGGTTGCTGTTGCCTTCTTTGCGGTAGCTTTCTTCGCTACCGTTTTCTTCGCCGGTGCCTTGGTTGCTGCTGCCTTCTTCGTTGCCAAGTTAGTACCTCTCGTGATGGTTTGTTTGCTGCTGGTGCTCTTCTTCTTTGCGGCCGTCTTTCGGGGAGCAGCCTTACCGCCGCGTTGAGCACTGGACTTCTTCGCGGCAGAACCTGTGATCTTCTTGCCGGCAGCCTGCTTCGCTGGTACGGTCTTCTTGCCGCTGCTGCTGGCGCCGGGTGCGGCAGTCTTCTTTGTTGGAGCAGCCTGCTTCGCTGGCCCGCTCTTCTGCGCGAGCCTCTGCTTCGCCGGTTGGGTCTTCTTACCGGGAGGAGTTCTGGAGACGGTCTTCTTTGCGCCGGCCTTCGTGCTCAGCATGTGGGCGAGAGACGTCTCTGCAGGCCGAGGCACGGGCTGCACCGACTGCTCCGTAGCAGGTTCATACGGCGTTCCTGGGGTAGGCGGCATAGCCAGCGCGGTCGCATCCTCTGCATGGGTGTTGCGGAAGGGCTTCGCTCCTTCGTCCGCGAGGGTCAGAACGTCTTCTTCATCGTCGTCGACATCCTCTTCCTCTTCCTCTTCGTCATCATCGGAGGTTGTCGTGATCACCTCTTCTTCTTCATCGTCGTCGAAGCGCTGGTCGGTATGGCTGCTCTCCATGTCGTCCGCCTCGTCCTCATCGAAACCCGCTGCTGCGTAGATTCTGATCGTCTCGTCCAACATCTGTCACCACTTCCTTGGCTGTGCTTTCGTTGTTCGGGTTCGCCACGCTACACGGAAGACCCGCTTAACATTGCGGCACGGATTCTAGCAATAGAGTGCATCGCTTCGCCAGCGATGGCAAGCAATCTTTTCTTCGGGGAAGCTCGCTATGCAGCGAATGCGCGTCCGAGTGGAGCCGCGGCTCCGCTCATTTCTGCGCGAGAGTCTGCTTCTTCGCATGCGATGCCGCAGCACCGGAAGCGGCGGCCGTTGTTGCTCTCGCTTTCGCAGCACTCGATCCGGGACTCGGCGAACGAGACGCACTCGACCTTGCCGCCGAAGCCGCAACAGCTCGCGAGCCGGCGCGCGGCGCACGACTGCGGCCTCTACCGCGCGGCGCTAGGCGCAGGGGTTCGGCCACGTACAGCACACGTCTGCTGCCGAGGGTGTTGGTGGAAAGATGATTCCATCGCCGCAGGTCTTCAACGGACACATTGAAGCGATCCGCCACCGTGACCAGCGTGTCACCTCGGCGCAGGGCATAGCGCTGCGGATGGGTTCCGTTAGCCGATGCGACGACGGGCACGACCAACTCATCGCCTGCCGCGACGGAATCTCCCGCTGCAATTCCGTTCGTGTCCTCGATGGCAGCCGCACGCGAGCGCAGCGCGACCGCGATGGTCTCTACGGACTCACCCGAACGCACCACATGGAAGCGCCAGTTCGCTCGCTTGTCGGCGGGAATCTCCTTGACGCGCTCCGCGAAGATATCTTTGGTTCCTACAGGCAGATGCAGATCGAAGGGCACGTCGTTGGGGGTGGTCATGCGCAGCAGGCTAGGGTTGAGCGCTACGACCTCCTGCACGCTGGCGTTCGTGAGATCGGCCACCAAGGGAAGCGAGATCTCCGAGTCGACGGTCACCGTGTCCGACACGACCGCGGATTCGGGCACCAGTTTATCCAGCCCGTACTGTTGCGGGTTCTTGGCCATAATGATCGCGGCGATGATTCCCGGCACATAATTCTTGGTCTCCGCGGGTAGCGCATTCCTTCTGTATAGCTCCCAGAAGTCGGCGTATCCGGTCTTCATCACCGCGCGCTGCACATATCCCGGGCCCCAGTCGTAGGCGGCCATCGCGAGATACCAGTCACCGAACTGGTTGTAGAGCGATTTGATGTATCGCGCATAGGCACGCGAGGATTTCTCCGGATCGAACCGCTCATCCACCCAGCCATTCCGCGTGAGCCCATAGGCGCCCGTGGGCATGAACTGCCACATGCCGCCGGCGCCCGAACGCGCGTTCAAAGCCTGCGGCTGAAATCCGGACTCGGCGACGGCGAGGTAGATAAGGTCCTGGGGCACGCCCTCCTGCGCGAGGATCTTCTGGATCATGCCCTTGTACTTGCCGGCGCGCTCGAGCGAACGCAGCAGATGGGCATGACCCTGCTGCGAGTTCGAGAAGTAGCTGATGAATCCTGCGACGTAGTTATTTACTACTAGGGGGAAATCCGACTGCGTGGTCTTCAACTCCGCCGTCAGCTTCGCGGTCAGCTCCGCATTCGGGGGGAAGGTGACGTCGTTTGCGGCTTCGAGCGGAGCCTCTTCGATGGTGGGCGACAGTCCGTTGCCCTGCTTCAATGCGGCCAGCTCCAGCGAGTTGACAGCGTTGAGCAGATGGTCGAATTCGTCCGCGAGCACAGTATCGTTCTTGAGATCCATCCCGCTGGTCAGCATCATGTCCACAGCCGAATCGAAGTCCTTCCGTGCCGCATCGAGATGCCCGGCCGTGTAGTTGCTGACGCCGCTGCGATAGGTCGCCTCGGCACGGCCGACGAGCGCGCGTGCCTTTGGGGAGTTCTCCATGGTCTTAGGCGTGGCAGAGGCGGTTCCACTGTCTGCGGCTGCTGTTTGCGATGGGGTGGCCAGGTTGACCATGCCGGGCTGCGCGCCGGGGGCAGGAGTTGCCGCGGTCTTCTGCGACAAGGCTGGAGCCGTGGCCTGCACTGGCACCTGCGCCGTGACCGCGCTTTGCTCCTGCGGACAACCCATCAACAGCAGCACAGGAAGACTCACCGCCGCAGATAGCACGGGGCGCACCAGCTTTCCCCAAGGCCCTCGTAGGGGATGTCGAACGTGCAGCTTCTCTCGAACGAATCGCGCCATCTCTGCCCATTGTAAGACGGATAGAGCGGTGAGCCATTCCGGGAGACCAACTCTCTCGCTGCACGTGGTGAGTCCAGGGGGTCACGTTTTGCGCGTAGATCTTATAGGGTGAGGGCCGGCGATACGCTTCGTCCGGGTTCTAATACACGTCGTCGCCGATGGGCATTCCGGGGGGAGCCTCGACGGATTTGGCAGGGGTAAATTTCTCGGGATCGTTCTGGAACTGGAGGATGCGCGCGAGCAGGGCTTCGCGTGTGGCGCGCTCTTCGGGCGTGCCTTCGGCGAGCGAGTCCTGGAGGTCGTTTATCTTTTCGAGCGCGATGGCACGGGCCTCCGGCGAGGCCTGCTTGCTGGCTGCCAGGCCGAGCAGAGCCTCGAGAATGCGCGCCTCGGTGGCGTGCTGGATGGCGACCGTCAAGCCGGTCGGGGCGGGCGTCTCGCGGGTAGAGTTCAGGGTTCGGTCGATCACGTCTTCGAGCGAAGGGTTGGCGGGATTGCGCGCGTGGTACTCGACCAGGCGGCTGGCGCGTTGGGGGTTGAAGAGCAGGGCGAGGGTGAGGTCTGCGGAGGACTCGGCCGCGGCGATGGGGTCGAAGGTGAGGCCGGTATCCTCAGGGAAGGACTCTCGTGTGCGCTCCGTGCCGGGGGGCAGAGGCGGCAGGAGTTGCAGCAGAGATTCGGGCAGCGTTAGGGTCTCCGGCGAGAGGGTTCGAAGCACGGCGGTGAGGGCCTTGCGCTGGGCTTCCGGGGCAACGATCTGGGGGAGAGCCTGTCCATCTCCGCGGAGGTTGTAGCGATAGTCGAGGCCACCAATCTCCTTGGCTGCGGCTTCGGTCTGGTAGCGGTGGAGAAGGTAGAGCGGGACGAGGGTGTCTTCGAGTTGGGCGAGGGGCTGACCGGTCTGGATGGCATTCTGGCCGAAGCGTCCGAGGGCGGCGGCGCGGAGGGTTAGGATGCGGTCGAGCTCGGCGGCGGAGTCCTGGCCGTTGTCCCAGAGGTGCGCATGGGGATGAGCGCTGCCGAGAGGACGGGCGTCCTCGTCGGTGATGAAGTAGAGGCCCTGCTTGATCGAGGTCTGGAGGATGGCATTTAGAGCGGCTGCGTCTTCCTGAGCGTGGTTGGCGGTATCGAACTCGCGGTAGCCGTAGTCGATGGCGACCTTATCCCAGGTTCCGATGTTGACGGCGTAGGCGTGCGAGAGATCGGGGACGCCGTCGGCGTCGAGCGTGATCCAGGGGTGAGGGTAATCCATGACGGACATGGGGGAGGGCTCATCGGGCGAAAGAGCGCTGGCGGCGAAGTTGTGCGCGAGGCCGAGCGTGTGGCCGGTCTCGTGCGCGGCGAGCTGCCGGATGCGCTGAAGGACCATCTGGAGGGCTTTATCGTCCTCGGGCTTCGGAGCGGGCTTGCCTTCATCGTAGGGGGCGAGGAGCGCGGTGGCGATGAGGTAATCCTGCCGTCCGCGTAGCGAGCCCAGGGTGACATTGCCTTTGAGGATCTCTCCGGTTCGGGGGTCGGTGACCGCTGCGCCGTAGCTCCAGCCGCGGCTGTAGCGATGGACCCATTGGATGATGTTGTAGCGGATGTCCATGGGATCGGCGTCTGCGGGCAGGAGGTCGACGCGGAAGGTACCGGGGGCCCAGCCGGCGGCCTGGAAGGCCTGGTCCCACCAGCGCGCGCCTTCGAGGAGCGCACCGCGGATGGGCTCTGGAGCTCCGCGGTCGACGTAGTACTGGATGGGCGCGACAGGCTCGCAGGCGTAGTGGCAGGCAGGGTCTTTTTTTATCAGGCGGTGGCGGATGATGAACTGCTGGTCGAGTGAGGCGCCGAGCGGCGCGGAGTAGTCGCGGTAGGAGGCAGGGAAGTATCCGGCGCGGGGATCGAAGCGACGGGTGGTGAAGCCCGGTCCTGGAGGCTGGATGAAGGACTGGTGTTCGCGAACCGTGAGGGCGTGAGGATCGGGCGTGACGTTGCGCACGAACTCGCCGCGCGCGGGGCCTTCGGTGGTGAAGGTGAGCAGAGCTTCGACTTCGGTGTTGCGGGGAAAGGCCTTGGTGGCGTCGAGTTCGATGGTGGAACGCGTGGGATCGAGCTTGTAGCTGCCCTGCTGCGCGCGGGTGAGGGCGGAGGTGACGCCGTGGGCATCGCGGAGGAAGAAGTCGGTGGCGTCTACCAGGACCGCGCCTGAGTCAGCTTCGGCCTCGATCTTGAAGCCGAAGAGCACGGACTCGGCGAAGGACTGGCGGACGGAGAGGAGCTCCGCGGGGTCGCTCGCTGAGGAGCGGAAGGCTAGGTTTGGCTGGACGAGCAGGAGCTTGGGACCGACGCGCTCGAAGTGGACGATGCGGCTGCTTCCGCCCTCGCCTACTCCGGCCAGCTGGCCGCGGTCGAGGCCGAGGTCGTTTGAGCCTGTGCCGTAGGGGAGCGAATGGGTATAGATGAAGTCGGGGCTGTGGCCGTCGGCGTCGAGGTGGGGAATCTCGAGGTAGAGCTTGCCCGCCTTCGCGTCCCAATCGAGCGGGAGCAGGCCGTCAAGGTGCTTCATCCCCGCGGTCTTGGTTGCCAACGTCTGCGTTGCGAGGGTCTGCATTGCGGGAGCGGGGGACGGGGCCTGCGCGGGATTGCTCTGCGCCATGGAGGCAGTTGCGAAACATAAGGAAAGGGCCAACAGGAGCGGCCGTGGGTGCGTGCGCATGGAATTGTTGTACCACGCTGACTGCAGGGCAATGCGTAGAACTCAAGGCTCCGGAAAAGCGGAGTCTGTGGACTCCGGGGTGTATACGGAGCGTGTTCCCGAGACATCGGGCGGAGGTGGCGTCACGATCTCCCTTCTCAGCGTGGCCAGCCGCCATGCCTTCGCGTACTTCCAACTGACGTAGGCGGAGTGGTACAGATGCAGAAGCAGACCTTCGCGCCCGTCGAGGAAGCCGAGCCGTGCGATGTAGTTCCACACGAAGGTGAAGCAGGGCACCAGCAGGATGTTCCAGAAGTAAGCGGGAAGCGAGCGGCTGGCGCGTCCTTGCGCGAGCAGAAGCTGGGCTCCGAGCGTGCTGTAGCGATCCATGTGTTCGAGGTAGCTGACAAGCGTGGGATAGGCATGGTGGATGAGATCGTGCTCGAGCGTGTCGAGCTCGCCGTCGAAGGTGATGGTCTCGTGCACGGGCCTGTCGGAGAAGCGCTTGGTGGAAGCGAAGTTGGCGGAGTGGAGGCGGAAGAGACGCAGCTTTGCGTCGGGATAGTAGCCTCCGTGCCGCATCCAGCAGCCGAGGAAGAGGTTGCGACGCTTGAGCAGGTAGGCGTCCGCCGGCGGCTCTGCGCTCAGAAGAGTGCGGAGTTCGGTGCGCAACTCCGGGGAGAGCTCTTCATCTGCATCGAGCGAAAGAACCCAGTCGCAGTGGCAGTTCGCGATGGCGATGTTTTTCTGGGCGGAAAATCCGGTCCAGGGCTTGGAGAAGACCTTGGCGTGAAAGGAGGACGCGATCTCGATCGTGCGATCGGTCGATCCCGAGTCGATGATTACGATCTCGTCGGCGAAGGAGACGCTCGCCAGGGTGCGCGCGAGATTGCTCTCTTCGTTCAAGGTGATGATGGCTACGGAGAGCGTAGGCATGGGGTTCTTCTTTCGACGTGCTGGTGCACGGCTGGGTGTTGCACGCGCGATGCTATGGGGCACGCTTCCGGCCTAGTCGCCCATGCGGGCTTTGGCCCCAGGGCTTGCTCAGGCGAGCCGGATGCTGTCGTCGGCGAGATGCTCCTGGAGGAGGCGCTCGACGAGAGGCACGAGCGCCTCGCCACTTCTGGGCAGGAGGAATTGCTTCTGCGCGTCAGCCCAATCGAGCTTGAAGCTGGTTCCCTGGGCGGAGATCCATATCTGGCGGACAGGGGTGTTGGGCGTCACGACGAACTTGCTGGTGCCGTCTTCGAAGACGATGTTTATGACACCGTTGTTGTCGTCGAACTCGAAGGTGCCGGCGTCGTCCTCGGCTGCGATCACGGACTGCTTGAGGGTTTCGAGAGCGCGGTCGGACTCGCGGCGGAAAGCGGCTTCGTCGAGCATGTGTGTAGTCTAGCCCGAACCAAGCCGTGCGGCGCGTGGAAGCTGTAGAGTAGGCCACTGGTTTGGGGTGATCTCCGCAGCCGCCGCTCGTTAAACCGTGCGTGCGGTTTTCCCGCACACGGGCTTTCCGACTGTCTTCGGCTCGCAGCTTTATGACGGACGTCATCTCCTTGGGAGACGGATAGTAGAACGTGTTCTGCTTCTCCGTTCTCTTGCTAGTGCAGGTAGAGATTTGCGAGCAGAGGCGAGATCACCCCGCCCTATGGTGTCCGGTCGTCTCCGTCCGGATACCCGTCTCTTCCATTACGCCGGCTCAAAGCGACATCGAGATCAGTTTCACAACCGACCGATCAGTGACTTTGGATCGAACCGACAGGAGCAGCTTGTCGTGCGGAATCGTGGCGAAGTACGACTTGAGATCCGCATCAACAACCCAGTCGCATTTCAAGTTCAACCCCTTGTAAAACTCTCGCAACGCCTGATGCCCGTTTTTCCGAGGCCGGAAGTTCTACGAGAAGTCTTCGAAGATAGCCTCGAACAAAGGCTCGATAGCGATCTTGATTGCTACCTGCACTACACGGTTGGCGATGATAGGGGTGCCCAGCTGTCGTTGCGTTCGGTCTGCTTTTGGGACAGATACCCGTTGGACAGGCAGTGGCTTGTACCGCTTCGCAACGAGCTTTGCGTGGATTTCGTTTAGAAAATTTTCAACACCAACTTCCTTCTCGATCATCTCGAAGTTTTGCTGGTCGATGCCCGGAGCACCTTTGTTGAATCTGACCTATGCGTATGCCGCGTGCAGCACATCTTCCCTGCACACCTTGTCGTACAGCACTCCGAATTTAATCTACAGAAGCAGAGGCCCTTTCCTCCGGCGGGGTTCTGTTGTCCCCGCCATCACAGGTACTATGGACTCCTCCGACTCCTTATTCCCGCATCGTTCCGACTTTCAGCGCATACCTCATGCCTTTACTTACGCAGATGGTTCCTCCACGACAGGGTAAGGTCTCCATAGTTCTTGTGCGCACCCACGGTCTGGATGGGGAGCCACGTTTGTCGGCGTTGTTCCCGCATGTCAGTCGCCCTTCATACTTACGCTATAACTACGCAGGCAACGAATCGATCGCGTTGGCAAGACTTTCACCTGCAGGAAGCTGAGCAGCTTGCGAACCGCTCAGAAGGGTATATCGTCGTCGGTGATGCCGGTGTCGGCGTACTCGGGCTGGCTCGAAGGACTCGAAGGAGCGCCGCTGCCATAACTTGAGGTGTTGGATCTGGAGTAGCTTCCACCTCCACCCTCCGAGCCGCCGGATTTCCCGCCGAGCAGAGTGAGTTCGTTGACCAGAATCTCCGTCTTGTAGCGTTTTTGCCCGGACTCCTTATCATCCCAGGAGCGATTGGTGATCTTGCCTTCGACTAAGATCTGGGAGCCCTTCTTGACATAGTCTCGAACGATCTCGGCTGTGCGCTGGAAGCAGACGATGTTATGCCATTCCGTGCTGTCAACCCATCCGGCGCCTTCTTTCTTGCGATCCGCAGTGGCCAGCGTGAAGGATGCAACGCTCATGCCGCCGGCCGTGGTGCGGATCTCAGGGTCTTTGCCCACGTTGCCCAGAAGAAAGACTTTATTGACACCTTTTGCCATGACATTGCTCCGGTTCTTTAGAGGATTTCGACGTTGAGGATAGCAGATGCGGCGGATGATTTATCGGCGGCGGTCTCCCGCGAGCTTCAGCAGCGCAAGAAGCAGGGTAAAGCTGCCCGTCGGCAGGCAACCCATAGCCAACATCAGCGCCAGCCATCCGGAGTTCGTATGCGGGCCCTGCCGTCCGATGCCTCCCAAGACCGTGGCGGCGAGCAGGGCGGCGAGCGCTCCCGTCAAGAAGATGGCTAGGCCGCTGGCGAGGAGCTTGCGTGTGTCTGGCTGCATAGTTGCGAACTGCGTGCGTTTGCTGAAGCGCGGGTTACTGGAGAGCCGATTGCATCATGTAAACCACCACTCCCGTAACGGATACGTAAAGCCAGATGGGGAGCGTGAACCGGGCGACCTTCTTGTGAACGGGCAGCCGCCCGGTGAGCGAAAGGAAGAACGTGATGAGGATCATGGGCAGGGCAACCACGGAGAGAACGATGTGCGAGACGAGCAGTTTCCAGTAGAACGGCCACCAGGGGCTCATCCGATCGAAGCGTGTCTCTCCGTGCAGGGTGTAGTTGACCAGGTACGAGACCAGGAAGATGGACGAGAAGAAGAAGGCTAGGAACATCGAGAGCCGGTGCAGCTTGATCTTGCGGCGGCGAATGTACCTGAAGCCATCGATCAGCGCGTAGGCTGCTAGGAAGTTGAGGATGGCGTTGACCATGGGAAGGGAGCGGAGATGGGTACCGGCTACGTCGGTGGGGGTGTGGTAGTAGACGAGCCAGCAGATGAGCGCGCTAGCGGCGGCGCTGGCGGCAAGGATGCCGGCGATGGCTGCGGGGGGAGTACGTGCTTCGTTTAGCTTGGGGTTGGTGAGCAGCATGCGTTCGTTCCTTGGTATCTCCTGGAGACTGCTCGGCGCGGAGGTTGGTAGCGACGGTTGAGAGAAATCAAAGGTTCGGAAGGTTCAGAAGAGGAGACGTCCTTTGGCATCGATCACCATCGCCGCCAGCAGCAGAGGGAGATACACGACACTTGCCTTCAGAAGGTTGCGCGAGTCTTGCCTGCCCTCGTTGGTCAGCGGAGCGCGCGCGATGCGGGCGAACCGAACGGTGTAGAAGAGGTACACGGCACCCAGCAGGACCGCCGCCGCTCCGTACAGGTAGCCGGCTGTATGCAGCGCCACGGGCCACAGGCTCACCGGCAGCATAAGCACGGCATAAAACAAGGCTTGGGCGACGGTGAGTCGGGCGGCTTCTTCCACGGGCTGCATCGTGGCGGTTAGGCGAATGCCTCCGCTCCTATAGTCCTCGCGATAGAGCCAGCCGATGGCCATGAAGTGGGGGAACTGCCAGACGAAGAGGATGGCAAAGAGGGCGACGCCTGGCCACTCGATCAGCCCGCGTGCCGCGGTCCAGCCGATGAGCGGTGGCAGCGCGCCAGGGAACGCGCCGATGAAGGTATTCAGCCTGGTCATGCGCTTGAGCGGGGTGTAGATGGCCACGTATCCGGTGGCGGTCAGCAGCGTTAGCGTGCCGGTCAGCAGATTGGTGGCGTACACGAGGTAGAAGGTGCCTAATACGATCGCGGCGAATCCCAGGAGCAGACCGTGAGCGAGGGAGATTCGTCCGGCGGCCATGGGCCGGTTCTCGGTGCGGCGCATCCTCGCGTCGGTGCGGCGTTCCAGGACCTGATTGAGCGCACTCGAGCCGCAGGTGACCACCGTGATTCCAGCCAGCGATTGAACGATGCCAGCGTTGAAGGGGCTGATCCCGCTTCGCAGACTGCCCAGGTAGAAACCGCCCGCTGCTGTAATGACGACCATGGTCGAGACCCGCAGCTTGAATAGCGTGGCGTAGTCCTGCAGCAGACTGGGAGCGAGTTGCGATGCGCCAGCCTGGGCCTCGGCGGAGGTTGCGGAGAGAGCCACAGGGTTAAGTGTAGCGCGTCGATTCCGGCCTCCCCACGCAGGCACCGTCTGGGCAACGAAGCTTGCGCGCCGCCCCACCTCCGAGTGGCTGAGAGGGAACAGACGACGAGACGCCGCCCGGCGAAGCCGCTGCTAGGGATTACACGCCCCAGGCAGGCACTTTTCCGGTGCGCGGGTGTCCTTCCAGTGCTGCACTTCGGAGGCGTTTTCTGGCTCTTGGGTGTTGGGTTTCCGCCGTTCGCTGCGGGATGGTTCGATCGGGGCATTGCAATGGGTAATCTTCTATAGATATGAGGGGAAGTTTGCCCCTTAGCGAACTAGGATCGTGTGGATGCACCATCGTACGGGATTCCGCATCCACTACCTATGCCCGGATGGACGAGCAGCATAGCTCGGGTCCATGCACGAGGATCAGGCCGCAGAAGCACTTCTCAGGAGAAGAATCGAATCATGCCGAAACCAGCGAAATTCATGGAGCGAGCACTTGTTCAGGTAGCCAAATGGGGATGGGTGGTCTTCAACAAGCTGAACTCCATCAGCCCCAATCAGAGCTTCACCCCGAAGTGGAGCGACAAGCCTCTGCTGAAGAGCTATCAGAAGGAGAAGCCTCCCCTGGGCTGGCCGCGGACGACCGACTCACTCTGCCCCAAATGCGTCCCCGAGATACGGCAGCAGATCGTCGACGGCAAGGTCCCTCACGAGATCCTGCTGAACGAAAAAGTGGGTGAGATCAAGGCCCAGATCATCGAACGCGATGGCCAGATTCTGATGGTGAAGGACTGCCCGCTGCACGGTCACTTTGAAGATGTCATGTCGATGGACACGGCCTTCTTCAAGCATCTGGAAGAGGTCTTTCCTGGCCGCGACATCCGCGCCCACAACGATGAGAAGCTGCACAATCACGGTACGTCGACGGTCACCCACGGCCGCGGCTCGGTGCTCACGATCGACCTGACCAATCGCTGCAACATGATGTGCGATCCCTGCTTCATGGACGCGAACCAGGTGGGCTTCGTGCATGAACTCACGTGGGAAGAGATCAAGACCATGCTCGACAACGCGGTGCAGATCAAGCCGCGCCGCCAAATGAGCGTACAGTTCTCAGGTGGCGAGCCTACGCTCAGCCCCTACTTCCTCGACGCGGTCGCGTATGCCCGGAAGGTCGGCTACAACAGCGTGCAGGCGGCGACGAACGGCATCGAGTTCGCCAAGAGCAAGGAGTTCGCGAAGGCCGCGGCGGAGGCTGGTCTGCGCTACGCCTATCTTCAGTTCGATGGCATTGGAAATGCCGCCAACTCGCACCGCAAGGTCGGCAACGCCTTCGACGTGAAGCTGCAGGCGATCCATAATCTTCACGAGGCCGGCGTCGATATCGTCCCCGTCACTACCATCATCAACGGCATCAACAACGAGCAAGTGGGCAACATCATCCAGTTCGCGCTCGACAATCCCAAGAAGATCAACTTTCTCAGCTTTCAGCCGGTCAGCTTTACTGGCCGCGACGAGGATATCTCGGACGAGCGGCGGCAGGCTCAACGCTATACTCTCTCGCACCTGGCGCACGACGTGAAGGACCAGACCGGACTGGGCGAGCCGACACGCGATTGGTTCCCTATCAGCTTCATGTCCACCTTTTCGGACTTTGCGGACCTGGTGCATGGGCCCAATAACGATTGGGGGGCGCTCAGCTGCGGCTGCCATCCCAACTGTGGCATCGGCATGGCGCTGATGATCGACAAGGAGACCAAGGAGGCTGTACCCGTCACCGCCTTCGTCAACGCCGAACGACTGGCTAAGGACGTTGCGCGCATCAACGACGCGGCCCGAGGCAAGTGGGTCTCGCTGCTCGGGGTTACCCTCGCGCTGCTGCGCAACTACACGCCGCAGAATGCGCCCACCCACTTCAAGATCAAGGATCTCTTGGCCAAGTTCGACAAGAGCTTTGGCGCGACAGGCAAGAACTACGGCAAGGTTACCGGGGACCGCACGATGGCGGACATCAAGAAGCGCCGCGGGGACCGTTGGAACTTCCTCTTTATCGCAGGCATGTGGTTCCAGGATCTCTTCAACTACGACTTCCGCCGGACGGAGCAGTGCATCATTCCCTACGCGACGCAGGAGGGCGAGATCAGCTTCTGCGCGTACAACACTGGTGTGGGCTGGCGCAACATCATCGAGAAGATGCACATGACTTCCACGCTCACCAAGTGGTACGAAGAGCATGGGCGTCACGAGATCTTCGCCGGTGGCAAGAAGGTGGGGCTGGAGAAGGAGTCCAGCTACGATCTTGTTCTGAACGATGCCCACGTCAATGCCGCGGCTAACGACACGTTCGACAAGTCCGGCGTAGCCAAGAATGCCCGGGAAGAAAAGATCC
>CAXTPY010000016.1:0-9128 GCA_964246195.1 uncultured Acidobacteriaceae bacterium
CTGGGGCTACCGCGTCCGCGCCGGGGAGCGTGGCCTGGGGGCGAGGGGCGTCGGGGATGGTCTGCTGCTGCGGCGTGGGCGCTCCGGGCAGCGGTTGCTGCTGGCCGCGGCCGGCCGTGGGCTCCAGCATCGTCAACGCCAGAACACCCGCTACTATACTTTGCCTTACCAAGCTGCGACCCCCGTACCTTCCTTGCTCCCGGCTGCGAGACAGCCAACACTGAGACTACCAGCGCGAAGGAAGACAGTCACGTGTTGTGTGGATAGGACGCAGGCGGGATGCGGTCCGTTGCGTTGGCGCGGGTTCGGGATTGGAGTGTGGGACGAAAGTGAGTTGCGGGGCTCGGATGATTTCCGCTGCCGGAAGCCTGCGGTTTGCCGTCTAATGAAACGATCATGCGCTACCTCGCACATTGTGCTGCCCTGCTGCTGCTGTTTGCCACCGCCGCGCGCGCCCAGGAGGCGCCTTCTCCGGGTGGGCCTCCTCCGCCCAGTACCGCGGCTGCGCAGGCCGCGGAGGATGCGGACGTGCAGACCTTGAAGGTGAATGTAAACCTGGTGAACGTTTATTTTTCGGTGCGCGACAAGAGCGGATTTATCACGAATCTGCATAAGGACGACTGCGACCTCTACGAGGATAAGAACCTGCAGAAGATCAAGAATTTCACGCAGGAGAAGAATCTTCCTTTGACGATCGGCATTCTGCTGGACACGAGCGGATCGCAGCAGAACGTGCTGCCGCTCGAGCAGGACGCGGGGGCGCAGTTTTTGAAGGACGTGATTACGCCTAAGGATGAGGCGTTCCTGATCTCCTTCGACGTGAACGTGGATCTGCTGGCGGATTACACCAACTCGCCGCGGGAGCTGAAACGGGCGATGGATAAGGCGGTGATCAATACGGGCGCGGGTTCGGGATCGGTGACTGGAAATGGGACGCCGCGAGGAACGCTGCTGTACGATGCGGTGTTCCTCGCGGCGAACGACAAGCTGCGCCAGGAGGCGGGGCGCAAGATTCTGGTGATGCTGACGGACGGCGGCGATCAGGGCTCACAGGAGACGCTGAAGACGGCGACGGAGGCGGCGCAGAAGGCGAATACCATCGTGTATGTGATCATGATCGCGGACAGGGGCTTCTATGGGGGGCTGCAGCTGGGCTATACGGGCGCGGGCGATATGGAGCGGCTGGCGCGGGATACGGGCGGACGCGTCATCAATGTAGGCAATAACGGCAAGAAGCTCGAAGAAGCGTTCAACCAGATTCAAGATGAACTGCGTACGCAGTACCTGCTCAGCTTCACCCCTACCAACCTGAAGCTGGATGGGACGTTTCGGACGCTGGACCTGAGCTGCGGTAAAGGCCTGAAGGTGCAGGCGCGCAAGGGGTACTACGCGACGCCGGATGCGACCGGCAACTAGGCTGGTGGCGGGGTGAGTGGGAGGCGCAGGACGAAGACGCTGCCTCGTCCGAGGGCGCTCTCCGCGTGGATGGAGCCGCCGTTCTTTTCAACGATGGCTTTGACTACGGCGAGTCCGAGGCCGTTGCCTCCGCTCTGCCGCGAGCGGGATGGGTCGCCGCGAAAGAAGCGTTCGAAGATGTGGGGGAGCGCGGCGGGATCGATTCCGCATCCGTGGTCTTCGATGCGGAGCAGGCAGGCCTGATCGCGGGCCTGGATCGAGATCTCGATCGGGGCGCCGTCGGGGCTGTACTGCAGCGCGTTCTCGAGCAGATTGGTGATCACCACGTGGAGCTCCTCGGAGGGCATGCGGATGCCGGGGAGAGCTTCTACACGCAGCTTCAACTGAATGCGGCGGCCCTCGAGGACAGAGGCGAACCTGCGCAGAACGTGCTCCACTTCTTCAGCCGCGTCGGACGACAGGCTAGGCGGCGCTAGATCTGCGTCAGAGAGGCTTTCGAAGCGGGCGAGCTGCAACATGCCCGTCACCAGGGCCTGCATTCGTTCGGTGTCTTCGAGCGCGCGCTCGATCTGCAGCCTGTATTGGGCGCCGGTGCGGTCTCGTTCGAGCGCGAGCTGCAGTGTGGATTTGACGATGGCGACGGCGGTCTTCATCTCGTGGGCGGCATCGGCGGAAAATCTTCGCTCGCGCTCGAAGGCTGCGCGGAGGCGATCGAGGAGATGGGTGAGCGCAAGCGAGAGTGGCGCCAGTTCCTCCGCCTCCTGGTCGGGCATGGAGGGATGCAAGTGCCAGTGCGCCTCGTCGATGCTGGAGGCGCCTTCCGCGAGGCGGACCAGAGGACGCAAGCCTGTACGCACCACCCATCCCGTGGCGGCGAGCGAGGCAAGCAAGATGGCGAGGCCGAGGCCGACAGCCCACGCTGCCACGTGCCGTACCTGCTCACGGACCTGCGAGAGGGGAGCCGCATAGACGAGGGTCAGCTTGGGAATCTTGGCCACCTCGTCCGGCTCGGCGTTCAGGAGCTCGACATTGTGCAACACCAGTGCGCGATATCTGCGACCGCCTACGCGCAGGGTCATGAAGCTTCGCCGCGCATCCGGGAGGGGGACGCTGGCTCTCCACTCTCCGGAGGAGGCGATGACGTTCCCACTTGAGTCGCTGAGTACATAGACGTCCTGCTTTGGCAGGGTGAGCAGTTCGCGGTGCAGCATCAGGCCGCCGGTGTCCTCATCGGGAGGCTGGATGACGGACTCGACCACGGCCGCATGCTCCACCAGGCCGGCTTCGAGGAGGGCGTAGGAGCGCTCTCTTTCGTGATCGACGACCAAGGTTGTGGCGAAGGCAACGGCAAGGAGCTGGACCAACGCGACACCGGCAAGCAGACGGCGGCGTATCGATCGGCCGGTCACACCGGCTCGCCTTCTCGCAGCATGTATCCGTGTCCCCGGAGGGTGTGGATGAGCTTCACCTCGGCGCCGGCGTCGATCTTCTTGCGCAACCCAGCGATGTAGACCTCGATGACGTTGCTGAAGCGCTCCCAGTTGAAGTCGTAGAGGTGCTCGAGCAGCTCAGACTTGGAGACCACCTTGCCGGGGCGGTGCATCAGGTACTCGAGCATTCTGTACTCCATGGGAGTCAGCATCACGGCCACACCCGCACGGCTCACCAAAGCACGCTCCATATCCATCTGGAGATCGCCCACGGCCAGCTTCGCCGCAACGTGGCCGTGGCTGCGGCGGATGAGAGCCTGCAAGCGAGCGCGCAATTCGCGCAGATCGAAGGGCTTGGTCATATAGTCGTCCGCGCCGAGATTCAGCAGGCCGATGATGGAGTCTTTCTCATCGCGAGCGGTCAGCACAAGCACGGGTGTACGCACGCCGGCGGCGCGCATCTTTTTCAGCACCTCCGAACCGGCAAGCTTCGGCAGCATCAGGTCGAGGATTACCGCGTCGTACTTGTTTTCGGTGGTGAGATACAGCCCCTCTTCGCCGTTGGTCGCGATGTCGACCGCATAGCCTGAACCTTCGCGCAGGCTCGCGGCGATGTTCTCCGCCAGCCTGCGCTCATCTTCGATCACCACCACTCGCACGCAACCTCCTTCGAGCACCCAGACGCCACAGCGCGCTTACTCTTCGTGCGTGAGCTTCTCTCCGTTGGGCCCTACCTGCACCTCGCCCTTCCGAGTTCCCTTCAAGGTAGACGCCTCGTACGCTACCAGCCTGTCCTTCTTGGTCAGCGATTCCACTTTTGTGATCTTCGCTCCGTTGGCCCGGTTCGAGAGTGCCTGTTGAACGGTTACGGGAAGCGCTTGGAGCGAGACCTCCTCCTCTACCTCTCGCAGCGTGCCATCCTTCGCGATCTCGATGTCCCTGCTGTGTCCATCGACGATCATCTCAGCCTCGTACAGCGTCTCACCGTTTTCACGATCGACGGAGTAGCCTTTCACCGTTGCTCCCTGCGCCTGGGCATCGGCAGTCTTCTGGACTGCGGCGGGCAGGGCGGAACGTTCGATTTTCTTCTCTGCCGCGGCACCGAGGCAAACGGTGAATACTGCTGCTGTTGCTGCTCTTCCCCATGATAGGTGCATATTGTGCTCCTCCAGGCATGGCCTGCATGCCTAGAAACATCATTGCAAGGAGGGGCTTAAAGGATGGTTAACCGGTTTTTCCGCGGGAGGACTAGGTGCAGACACACTTACGCGCGCATCGCTCCGGAGTAAACAGCCATACCAGCTACAGCATCCACGCCGATCGCATCCAGCGCATCTACCTCGGACTGGGCTTTGATTCCACCAGCCACGATCAACTGCTTCGCGGTCGTCGCGCGCAGCATGGCTGCCACATTCCTTGGGAATCCCTGCATCGTACCCTCCGTGTCCACGTGCGTATAGAGGAAGGCGGCGCATAGATCCTCAAGCCATGTGACCGCCTCCTCTGGCGTCAAGGCCACGGCTTCCTTCCAACCCTTCACCGCCACGCGACCCTTCTTGGTGTCCACGCTGAAGACCAGGGCGTCTGCGCCGAGCTGGCGGTTAAGCGACCCCGCGAATTCGAGATCGATCACGGGGTGACGCCGCTTCTTGTCCTCGGGCGACGCTCCGAAGAGACTCGATCCATAGATAACGCGCCGGGCTCCCGTATCGAGCAGCGCCCGGCCATCGTCGGCGTTGCGAAGACCGCCTCCGACTTGACAGGGCAGTCGTGCGCAGATCATTTCGATCAGAGCGCGATTTTCGCCTTGCCGCATGGCAGCGTCGAGATCGATCAGCTGCACCATGGGGTACTTCGAGAAGCGCTCGATCCAATACTCGAAGTCATCGAAGGCGAGCTTGAGTTCTTCGCCGCGGACCAGCTGCACGATGCGTCCGCCCATCAGGTCGATCGAAGGTATCAACATACTCGCTCCTGCACCGCTATGGAAAGAGTCCAATGTTAGTTACATTTAGCATGGCAGGCGCACAGGCAGGCCGGCAACCCGCAACGCATGCTTCAGTTCGCGTGAGTCGGTGATGCCGAAGTGGAAGATGCTGGCGGCCAGAGCTGCATCCGCCTTGCCGCGTTCGAAGACCTCGACGAAGTGCGCTGCTGTGCCTGCGCCTCCGCTCGCGATTACTGGAATCTGAACAGCCTCGCTCACTCTCGCGGTCAGTTCGCAGTCGAAGCCGCTGCGGGTTCCATCGGTCTCCATGCTGGTCAGCAAGATCTCTCCTGCGCCGCGACTCTCCGCCTCGCGCGCCCAGTCGAGCACTCCGCGTCCGGTAGGCTTGCGGCCTCCGCTGACGTACACCTCCGCGTCCTCGGCACCCCGCGCGCCATGCCGCGCGTCGATGGCCACGATTACGGCTTGCGCACCGAAGTTTTCTCCGATCGCGGCGATCAGATGAGGTCTCTCGATGGCGGCGGAGTTGATGCTCACCTTGTCGGCGCCAGCATCGAAGACCGCAGCGGCCTCCTCCACGCTCCGAATTCCTCCGCCGACGGTGAGCGGTACGAACAGGCGCGCAGCGGTGCGTTTCACGGTCTCGAGCAGCGTGCCTCTTCCTTCGTGGGTGGCCGTAATGTCGAGCAATACGATCTCGTCCGCACCGGCTGCTGCGTGCCGCTCGGCGAGCTCGGCGGGATCGCCCGCGTCCACGATATCGACAAACTGCACACCCTTCACCACACGCCCAGCGCGGACGTCCAGACAAGCGATGATCCTCTTGGTCAGCATTGTGTTCTCATAGCTCCAGAAAGTTCCGCAACACCTGCAATCCGGCGCTACCCGACTTCTCCGGATGGAACTGTACGCCCATCACATTCGCGTCTTCCACCACGCCTGAAAACTCTCCTCCGTAATTCGTAACCGAAGAAGTTTCTTTAATAACTGGAGCACGCCAGGAGTGCGTGTAGTAGACGTACACGCCAGGCGACAAGCCGCGCAGCAAGCGCGAGTCTTCGCAAATTTCCTCGAGCGAGTTCCAGCCGACATGGGGCGACTTCAACTCTACGCCCTGGTAGGTAGCAGGAAACCTCTCGCATCGCCCGTTGAAGCGACCCAGCCCGCGAGTCTCCTCCGCCTCGGTCGACCCCTCGAATAGCCACTGCATCCCCACGCAAATACCCAGGAAATAAGTACCTCGCTCAAGACTCTCCCGCACCGCCTCGGTGATCTGCAGGGTTTCCAGGAGCCTCGTTGCCCGGAAGTGTCCTACGCCGGGCAGCACCAGCTTCGCTGCTCGGCGAATCACCTCCGGATCCTGGGTCACGCATAACGCCTCCGAACCGACAAATCGGAGCGCCTTGACGACACTGGCCAGGTTGCCCGCCTTGTAGTCGATGACCGCAATCACAGCAGCCCCTTGGTGCTGGGGAGCATCTCGCGCATACGGTCGTCGCGGCTGCACGCCCCGCGCAGCGCACGCGCGAAGGCCTTGAAGATGGCCTCGATCTTGTGGTGATTCGAGCGCCCGTAGAGCACCTTCACATGCACATTCGCTTTGGCTCCGCGGGCAAATCCATCGAAGAAATCTCCTAGCAACTCACTTTGGAGATCTCCGACCAGACGCACCTTGACCTTGTCGTCTACCACATACGCTACGCGCCCGCTCAGGTCGACTGCTGCGACGGCCAGCGTCTCGTCCATCGGCATTACGAAGTAGCCGGCACGCAGTATCCCTTTCTTGTCGCCCAAAGCCTGGTGGAAGGCCTCACCGAGCGCGATGCCCACGTCTTCGACGGTATGGTGCTGATCGACATCGAGGTCGCCGGCGCAACGGAGGGTGAGATCGAAAGCGCCATGTCTGGCAAACAGTTCGAGCATGTGATCGAAGAACCGTATGCCTGTCGAGATTTTGTAAGCGCCCTGTCCGTCGATGACTAACGTCAATGCGATCTGCGTCTCCGTGGTGTTTCTCTTCACGGCTCCGGAGCGGATGGCTCTCGGACGGGCTTTCGCCGCCGCTTTCACCTGGACCATGCGATCTCCTCTAGGGCGGACTTGAGCGCTGTGAGGCCCTGCGCGACGTGATGCTCAAGTCCGACTGTGATCCGGACGCAACCCTCGCAACCGGGATCCGTAGAGCGGTCGCGGAGCAGCACGCCTCGCGCGCGCATCGCCTGCACCAACTCCTTGTGTTTCGGGCCGATTCGCATCAGCACAAAGTTCGCTGCGCTCGGCCAGAACGGCACACCCAACTGATGCAGGCCGGCCATGATCCGCTCGCGGCCAGCATGCACCTGGGTGGTGTACCACGCGAGGTATTCCTCATCCGCGAGCGCTTCCGGCAGACACTCCAGCGCGACTCCGTTGACGTTATAAGGCGAACTTACCTTGCGAATGTAGCGCATCAGCCTGGCGTCGCCGGCCAGCATTCCGACCCGGAGATTCGCTAGACCGTATGCCTTCGAGAACGTTCGCGCGACGATGAGGTTCGATACGTGGCCGATGTCTCCGAGTGTGGTTTCGCCGTGAAAGTGGAAGTAAGCTTCATCCACCATCAGCACGGCTTGGGGAGCGGCTGCCGCAATGGTGAGCAACTCGGCCCGGCCGACCACCGCTCCCGTGGGATTATTCGGTGACGCGACGATGATGAGCTTGGTACGGCCGGTGATGGCAGCGAGGAAGCGCTGGATGGGGAACTGCAGCGTGTCGTCGGCCTGCACTTTTACCAGGCCTCGTGTCATCATGCGGATGCTCACGTCGTACATGAAGAAAGTCGGGGTGCAGATGAGCGCCTCGTCGCCATCCTCCAAAAAAGCGCAGCACATCAGGTGAATGGCCTCGTCGACGCCATTCGTCAGGACCACCTGCTCCGCGTCGAGCCCTAGATGTTGCGCGACGATCCGTTCCACAGGCTGGCGCTCTGGATATTTCGTAAGGCCCTCGGGAGTTATCGCCCGCAGCTTCTCCAGCACGCGCGGGGAAGGCGCGAAGGTATTCTCGTTGAAGTCCAGCCGCAATGCCGCGCGTTCCGCGAGCGGGGGATGGTACTCCGGCATCTCCTCGACCAGGCGGCGCGGCTGCACCGCCAATTGTTTTGTAACCGTTTCTGCTGCAATCATCGCATCTTCACTCGTACGCTCTCCGCGTGACCTTTCAACCCTTCTGCTTCCGCCAGTGCAATGGCGTGCGGGCCGAGCCTGCGGAGCCCGGCGCGTGTGTACTCCTGAACTGTAATCACCTTGACGAAGTCAACTACGCTCAAGCCACCGCGCACTCGCGCATTCCTTCCGGTGGGCAGCACATGGTTCGGACCCGAGACATAATCGCCCAGGGTCTGTGGAGCGTAGGCTCCGACAAATACGCTCCCGGCAGTGCGAACCCATTTCAGGTCCGCTGCCGAATCCACCGTAAGGTGCTCGAGTGCGAGGCGGTTGGTAAGCTCCCGCGCTGATGACACTGTGTCCGTTACAAATACGAATCCATGCGCAGCCAGCGCTCTTTTTGCTATGGCATTCTGCGCCGACTGAGTCTTCACTTCCTGGAGCACAGCAGAGGCCAGGCCGGCTTGACTCGTGATCATCACGGCCAGGGCCTCGGGATCATGCTCGGCCTGAGCCATCAGATCGGAGGCTATTCCCTTGGCGTCGCCGGTTTCGCTGAAGACACCGATCTCCGTGGGACCGGCGGACATGTCTATGCCACAATCGAGCGCCACGATCTGCTTGGCCGCGGTCACATACAGGTTTCCGGGGCCGACAATCTTGTCCACGGGCCGCAGCGTCTCGGTTCCATAGGCCATGGCGGCCACCGCCTGCGCGCCACCGACCCTGTAGAACTCTTCCACACCGGCGAGCCATGCGGCAGCGAGCGTCTCCTTGCCGGGCCTGGGCGAGCAGACTACGATGCGCTCCACGCCGGCCACCTGAGCGGGCGTCACGGTCATCAGCAGCGTCGAAGGCAGAGGATAGCGGCCGCCCGGGACGTAACATCCGACGCTTCCCAACGCACGCACAATCTGTCCCGTCTTCACGCCCGCGGCGGGCGAGATCGTCCATTCGCGCGGTCTCTGAGCCTTGGCGAATGCGCGGATGTTTTTGTGGGCTATCTGCATGGCGGCGCGCAGTTCCGGCGCCACGCTCTCCCATGCAGCGCGCATCGCTTCACGCGAGACTTGCAGTGCCTCCCCGGACGGCAGCCCGTCCAGCTTCGCAGAGTAGCGGCGGAGGCCGGCGTCGGGGGGCGGGGGGGCCGCCCCCCCCCAGCGGGGCGCCCCCCCCCACCCCCAAGTG
>CAXTPY010000016.1:9138-21712 GCA_964246195.1 uncultured Acidobacteriaceae bacterium
TCCTTACGGACGGCCGCAACGATCTGGCGCACCACGTCCTCCACCTTAGCGGTATTCGACGCACCACGGCGCTCCAGCTCTTCGATCAAGAGGGCCGCGTTTCCGCGACTTCGTCCGTAGGTCTTGACGATCTTCATCGGCACTCCGACACACACCTTTGACTCACGCAAGAACTCCTAAAGCACAACCTTGCTGAGTGGATACTCGACGATACCGGTCGCGCCGGCAGCCTTCAGCCGCGGCACCACCTCCCGCACCAGCGTCTCATCCAGGATGGTATTGAGCGCCACCCAGTCGGAATCGCTCAACTGCGAGACGGTGGGAGAGTTGAGCGCCGGCAGAACGCCGATGACCTCCTGAAGCGCTTCCTTTCTCGCGTTCAACATAAGGCCTACGCGGCCTTGCGCCGCGATCGCAGCGTTCAGCATCAGCGCTATGTTTTCGATCTTCTGCCGCTTCCAACCGGTAGCGAAGGCCGTCTTGTTCGCGATCAACTGCGTCTCGGACTCCATCAATGTCTCGATGATGCGAAGCCGATTCGCGCGGAGGCTTGATCCCGTCTCGGTCACCTCCACAATCGCGTCAGCCAGCATGGGAGGCTTCACCTCGGTTGCGCCCCAGCTGAACTCGACGGTCACGGGAATCTTCTTTTCCGCAAAATAACGCTTCGTGAACTCGACCAGTTCCGTAGCGATAATCTTCCCGGCCAGGTCCTCAGGCCGGTGGAAGGGCGAGTCTTCCGGCACGGCGAGGACCCAACGTACACGCTGCCGGCCCTGCTTGCTGTAGGTCAGGCTGGTCACGTACTCCACGTCCGTCTGGTTCTCGAGCACCCAGTCGTTGCCCGTGAGACCGGCGTCCAGCGCACCCTTCTCGACATAGCGAGCCATCTCTTGCGCGCGCACCAGCATGCACTCGATATCGGTGTCGTCGATCGTCGGGAAGTAGCTTCGGCCATTGGCGAAGATCCTCCAGCCTGCGCGTTCGAAGAGCGCAATGGTCGCGTCCTGCAGACTCCCCTTCGGGATGCCGAGTTTCAACTTGTTCATCATCGGCTCACCTCTTCGAGAGGGACGGGTTTGGTAAAGCAGCTCACGGTTCCCTCGTGGCACACCAGGCCGTCGCCTTCTACCTGGACACGAAAGAGCAGGCTATCGTTGTCGCAATCGGTCGTGGCGCTGACGATACGGAGCCTGTTCCCACTGGTCTCGCCCTTCGTCCAGAGCTTCTGCCGCGAACGGCTCCAGAAGGTCACGAAGCCGGTCTCGAGCGTCTTCGCATAACTGGCCTGATTGAGAAAACCGAGCATGAGCATCTCGCCCGTAGAAGCGTCCTGCACCACGCCTGGAACCAGACCGTCCAGCTTTGAAAAATCAATTGGAACAGCAATCATCGCCTCTCCTCTGTCCTCTTCCAGGCATGGTCGCACAGCAAAAAGCCCGCTCGCGAAGTGCGCGTCAGCGGGCTTTCGTGATCCTTCTGTGCGTCTTGCTTATTTTGCCGCACCGGACACAGCCGCCAACACGCTTTGCGCATGATGGTGATGCTGTCCGTGATGGTGCGGGCAATAGCTCACAGGCTTAACGCTAGCTGCCAACGCCGGGCTTGTCAATCCGCAAACTTTTACTTGCACGCACGCTGCCTCTAGCCAGATTTCCTTTGACCCCGCAGGCAGCATGAACTACCCTGGCGTCGCACGCACACACTCCAAGGAGATGGCTTCCAATGCGGAAACTTTTTCGCGCCCCACTGGGCCTTGCTATAGCACTTCTGCTTTCGACCACGCTGCTGGCACCGCCTCTGCTGAGCCAGTCCGCAGTCAAACCCGCGGCAGCCTCCACAAACTCCAGCTCGGCGCTGCTCGACATCAACACGGCAACCGCCGCGCAACTGAAATCTATTAGCGGCATCGGAGACGCTTACGCCGCACGGATCATCGCCGGACGTCCGTACGCCGCGAAGAACCAACTGGTCTCGCGCGGGGTGCTTCCGGCCAACACCTACAACAAGATCAAGACGCAGATCGTGGCTACCCAGCCTAAGAAGAAGTAGACATGGAATCTATGGAGTCTTAGCTGTACTTCAGCCAGCGCATGATCTCCGGCAGGTTCGGTTTTTTGCCGTACATCAGGATGCCCACGCGGTAGATTCTGCTCGCCACCCAGAGGATGGCGTAGATTGTGACGCTCATCAGCACAATTGAGAGCGCGATCTGCCAGATGGGGGGATTGCCCATGGAGATTCTGAGATACATGATGAGTGGCGTGCAGAACGGAATGAGCGAGATGATCTGCGCGGGCAGGCCGTCAGGGTTTGAGATCACCGCGCCGAGCGCAAACATGCACGCGGCCAAGGGCATGACGAGGAACATGTTCAGCTGCTGCAGCTCCTGCTCGGAGTTGGTCATTGCGCCCAGGGCCGCCGCGATCGAGGAATAGAGCAGAAAACCCAGCAGGAAATACACCACAAAGAAGATCACCTGCTCGGCGGACAAGCTGACGTGTACGTTGCCTCCGGCGAACATACCCACCAGAGGGGTCGCCGTCAGAACCACCGCTGTGGCCAACCAGATCGCAATCTGGGTCAGGCCGACCGAGCCTACTCCGATAACCTTGCCGGCCATCATCTCTTCCGGACGGATGGTTGCGAGGAGAACCTCGAAGACGCGGCTCGTCTTCTCTTCGATGATCGAACGGGCCACGTTCATTCCGTACAGCATGATGACGAAATACATGAGGAAGAAGAGGATGTACGCGCTGAAGAAGGCGGCGGTGGTATCTGCGTTCTTTCCGGCCTGGGTGGTATCCACCCGCACGGGTTGCAGGAGCGCATCCACGTCGGACGCGACCATGCCCTGGTGGGCCAGCCGCTCCCTGAGCAGCACGGTTCGCAGCGCGGTCGTAATGGCTCCCTTGGTGACGATGTCGCCGGCGGACTTGGGTGTGTACGCGAAGCTGGGACGGCCTGAAGCTGCGCTGGCAGGCGTGATCCACAGGTAGCCATCGAGCGCTTTGCCGGCGAGCTCTCCATCGAGAACCTTGCGCGTGTCCGGGGCCGGGGGCGAGATCACGTCGACGGACATCTTGCTATCCCTGCCGTTCTGGAGCTCAGCCTGGAGGTCTGTGGCCAGCTGCTGGTCGCGCGAGACGATTGCAATGTGCGCGGCCGACTTCGATCTCGCACTGACGAGCACGCTGCCCACGATGCCGCCGACCATCAGCACGGGAATCAGGACGGTCATCATGATGAAGCTCTTGGTGCGAATCCGCTCCAGGAACTCTCGTTTCGCGATCAACCAGACGTTATGCATGGATCTGAACTCCTGCCGGGCTGGGCTCCAGCCGACTGCCAACCTTTTCAATGAAGATCTCTTCGAGCGTGGGCTCCATCACTTCGAATCGGGAGATGCGAGTTCCCCTGGCCACTGCCTCGGCGAGCAGAGGCTGGGCATCGGGACTTCGACCGTCCTCCGAATACAGCTTGATCTCAGCGTGTCCGCTGTAATTCTTCGCCGCCTCGACCGAAGCGTGCCGCAGGAACGAGTCGTCTCCGTCGAAGACCATCTGGATGCGGTTGCGCGGGTAGCGCGACTTCACCTCGCGCATTCCGCCCGAGAGCACAAGGTTGCCATTGTGAATGAGCGCAATCGCATCGCATAGCTTCTCCACCTGATCCATGCGGTGCGTGCTGAAGAGAATCGCGCGCCCTTCCCTGCGCAGGTCCACCAGCGTGTCCTGCAACAGGGTCGCATTCACTGGATCGAGACCCGAGAATGGCTCATCCATAATGATCAGTTCGGGTTCGTGCAGCAGGGTGGAGATGAACTGGATCTTCTGCTGCATCCCTTTCGAGAGCTCCTCCGTTTTCTTAGGAATGGCCTCGGTAATCTCGAGGCGCTCGCACCACACGTGCGCGCGCTTGCTGGCGGTCACCGCGTCCAACCCGTGCAGCTGGCCCAGAAACACCAGCTGGTCCATCACCTTCATCTTCTTGTACAGGCCACGCTCTTCGGGCAGATAGCCCACACGGTGCAACGACTTGCGGTCGAATGGTTCACCGAACAGCGACACCTTCCCCGAGTCCGGCACCGTAATCCCGATCATCATGCGTATCGAGCTCGTCTTGCCCGATCCGTTCGGCCCCAGCAGGCCGAACATCGTCCCAGGCTCGATCTGAAAGGACAGGTCGGCGACCGCCACCTTCGTATCGTAAACTTTGCGCACGTGTTCCAATTGAACGATGGCCATAGGTTTCCCCGCTAGTTTAGCAGGGGCGCCGAGGTCTAGATTGATAGCATGAGAGTCTGGAGCACTCACGTCGTGCCGGCCGCACTGGCCTGCCTGATCCTTCTCGCCACGCTGCTCCATGCGCAGAAGCCGCGCAAAGGGACGCCCGAAGAAAAGGCGGCCGCACAGGCCTCCCGCGCCACGGTCCTGCGCACGGCGAACGTTTACGTCGCGGCCGACGACAACTCCCTGCACACCTCGGTGATAACGCCTGGGCATGAACTCGCTATCGTCGAGCGAAGCGGCGATTGGGTCAAGGTCTTCGCCAACACCGACGTGAACGACGAGCAGCACTCCACCGACGAGCCCGACTTCAAGGATCCCGACGAGAACGTCGCGCCCACATCCGGCTGGATACATAACAAAGGCATCGTAGGGCCGCCCACGCCCGGGGGCGACGAGATCCTTTATGGCACGGCCGCCAATCTGGAAGACGAAGCCGCGCAGCCCCACGCGCCCAAAGACGCGCCCTTCGACGCTACCCTGCTCTATCGGCGGGTCTTCGAGTACTACCCAGACTCCCCGCTCGCGCCCGAGGCCATGTGGCGTTCCGCCGATATTCGCTGGCAGCTCGAGAAGCGCGACATCAGCACGCTGCCCAGCGCGAAAGAGCAGGAGGCTTACCTGCGCCCGCAGCTCTATGAAGGCGACCTGCGACGCGTCATGAAGCTTTACCCTGGAACGCGGGAGGCCGCGCTCGCCGCCTACGACCTGCTCGACAACAAGCTCTGCGGAGACTGGCAGGGGCTGCCCCACTGTCCGGACATGGAGGCGGGTCTCTACCTACGCTATGCGGGGCAGTTTCCCGATGGACCAAAGTCCGCCGAAGCGCTCTACAACGCGGTCTATCGCGAGGCCGTGCTCGTTACCATGTACAACGTCCAGGAGGATCAGAAACGCGCTGCGCAGGCCGTGGCGCGCACCGGGCAGATGGCCGCGGACCTGGAGCAGCAGTACCCCAAGAGCGACTTCGCTCCCCGCGCCGCAAGCCTGGCGTACAAGGTCAAGCAAGGTATTGCGGTCTATGGCAACGAACGCGATTGAGTTGCATCGTTCCGCTGCCGCCGCTTGGTAGGATGAACGCATGTCTTTCCTTCATGTCATGGTTCTGGCGATCGTGCAGGGGCTCGCGGAACTGCTCCCTATTTCGAGCTCCGCCCACGTCGTCGTAGCGGAGAAGCTGATGGGCATGGACCCGTCCGCGCCGGAGATGACCTTGCTGCTCGTGATGCTGCACACAGGCACCATGTTCGCGGTTATCGCGTACTTCTGGAAGCAGTGGAGGCGCACCTACTTCGCCTCCCTAGACGCCTTCAAACGGGCACTCATCCGCGTCACCTGGGCTACCGTTCTCACCGGCATTCTTGGTGTCGTGCTTCAGAAGCTCATCGAGAAGACCGCCTTCCGCGGGGCACCCAAAGCCGAGATCGAGCTTCTCTTTGGACGGCTGGAATGGGTGGCTCCGGCGCTCTTCGTTGCCGGGCTGCTGATCCTCTATGCTGGGCTGCGCGAGCGCCGCGCGGTCCCGGCCAGCGCGGCGAGGCCTGCCCAGCCGCTCGGCGCGAATCCCCTACGCTCCACCGTTACGATGCGACAGGCTGGCTGGATCGGCGCGGTCCAGGGGCTGTGCCTTCCGTTCCGCGGCTTCTCGCGCTCCGGCGCTACCATCTCCACCGGCATGCTCACAGGCACCAATCGCGAGGCCGCCGAGCGCTTCTCCTTCGCGCTCGCCGTCGTGCTTACGCCTCCGGTCGTCCTCCGCGAAGCGCTGCGCCTGCGTCACGCCTCACACGAGGCCGCAGCCGTGGGGAGCGCTATCGACCTGCACGCCAGCGTCGCGATGAGCTTGATCGGCATGGTGCTGGCTTTCTTTGCGGGTCTGGTCGCGTTGAAGTGGCTCTCCAGCTGGCTTGAGTCCGGCCGCTGGTGGCTGTTCGGGGTCTACTGCCTGGTCGCCTCGCTGGTCGTCTTCTACCTGCACTATGGGCCCATGCAACTGTAGTTGGTCCAAATCTCGGACAGGACCCTGCACTCCGAGGCGGACTCTCGACGGGTCGGCTCTCGAACGGCGACTGCCGATCAGGTCAATCTTTTCCTCGTAGTCCAATCCTCTCGCGAGCCTCCAACCGTTTCTGTTACTCCGACGAGGGAGGTATCGAGGTGGAGTCTTCGCTAGACTGTTGCGTCGCGGCTGCTTTCGATGCGTGTTGCTTAGGAGACCACAGCTTGCGCGGGACCGCCTTTTCGGCCGTGGAGGCGGGGCCGGATGGCGCTGGACCACCTTCCATGCGGTCATTCTCCGAGGGTTCTTCTGCTGCGTTGGGAATTCCCTTCGGCGTCCATGTCTTAAGCTGAGGCTCCGCGTCCGCTGCAAGTAGAACAGATTCTGCAGGAACGACAGGCGATCCGCTGTTTGGTAGAGGAGTCTTTTGCGTCGCCGCCTTAGGAGCCCACTTCTTGCGAGGCTCCCCCTCGTGCATGGCCGCACTATCGGGCGGCGGAAGAGGGGAAGGGACAGCCTGGATTGCGGGGACGTCCGAGGAAGGTTCTCCGCGTTGCGACGGAGGCGCTGGAACGCCGGAGCTTTCGACCACGGATACGGATAGAGAGGCGGGCGGTTGGGGAGGTATCGGACGGGGGGGCTCGCCGGCGCGCCTTTGCACTCCCTCCCAAAGCAGCTCCGCGACATCCCTGATTGCGACCGCATCGGTGCCTTTGCTGGGCGTGCTCTCGAGCATGCTCTTGCAGAACGGGCAGCCTACCGCGAGAACCTTTTCCGCACCGCCTTCAAGACTGCGTTGCGCTTCGCGGAAGCGATTGTCGGAGATGCGCTCCGCTCCTTCCTCCTCTTCCTTCCAGAACTGGGCTCCGCCGGCGCCGCAGCAGAAGGAGTTTTCACGATTTCGAGGAAGTTCGACAACGGAGTCGCTCAGGATATTGAGCAGGTTGCGGGGCGCGTCGTAGACGCCGTTGTGCCGGCCCAGGTAGCAAGGGTCGTGATAGGCGACGGTCGAAGGCGCGGGGTCGGCAGCCAGCCTGCCTTCGGCGACCAGGGAAGCTAAGTATTCCGTGTGATGGAGCACCTTGAAATCTCCGCCGAGCTGCTTGTACTCTTTGCCAACTGTGTTCATGCAGTGAGGACACGTGGCGACGATAAGTTTCGGCTTGATCTCCTGCAGCGTGGCGACGTTTGTGTCCGCGAGTTGGCGGTAGAGGTATTCGTTACCGGCACGACGCGCCGTATCTCCCGTGCAGCACTCTCGTTTGCCGAGGACGGCGAAGTCCACGCCCGCATGATCGAGCAGTTGGACGAAGGCGCGCGCGGTCTTCTGGGACTGGGGATCGTAGCTGGCGGCGCAACCTACCCAGAAGAGAACATCAGGCGCAGGATTTTCCTCGGTCGTCTTGACGTTGAGGCCTTGCGCCCAATCCATGCGCTTCTCGTGGTTGATGCCCCACGGATTCCTGGCGCGCTCCATGCCGCGAAATGCGGTCTGGAGCTGCGGCGGAAACTCGCCTTCCAACATCACCTGCTGCCGTCGGATATCGATGATATCGAGCATGGGTTCATCGCCCACGGGGCAGACCTCGATGCAAGCGCCGCAGGTTGTGCAAGCCCAGGCGGCCTCGGGCAGAAGAGCGAAGCTCAGGAGCGGATGGGGGCTGGGCTCGCCGTGTTCGAAACCCGGCGCCTGCTTGCTGAGTTGGTTTAGCTCCATGCGCTTGTTGATCTCGAGCGCGGAGGGGCTGAGGCTCTTGCCGGTTGCCGTCGCCGGGCAGACATCCTGGCAGCGGTTGCACTGAATACAGGCATAGGCATCGAGCAGCCTCGGCCAGGCGAGGTCTTCGAGCTTCTTTGCGCCGAGCCTGGGCTCTTCCGCATCCGCCGCGGAGTCGAGTTCGAGCTTGACCGCGGGGAGAACTCCGGAGGAGACAGAACGCGCTACCAGGTATTTGGCCGGAGCCATGAAGATGTGAATGTGCTTGGAGTAAGGGAAATAAACCAGGAAGGCCAGTACGCTGCCGAGAGCTCCCCAATAGCCGAAGATTCTCCACGTGAGCGCGTTGGCTGGCGTGAAGAGGTGCGAGAGCAAGGTGGCGAAGGGGGCGAAGCGGTCGGATCCCTGTTGGGCGATCTTCGCTCCCGCTCCCATCGCGCGGCTGCCTACGTGGAAGAGGATGAAGGCGGATACGATGATGGAGTCGACCGCGATATAGCGTTCTTTCACCTCCGGGTGCAGCAGGGTCCGCTCATTGAAGGTGAAGTCGTGGCGGCTCGGCAAGGCGAAGCGGCGGATGACCAGCGCGACGACGCCAAGCAGCACGAGGGCGCTGAGAACATCGGCGAACAGAACGTAAAGGCTGCCCACCCAACCCAGCGCGGAGAACGAGAGCGGCACAAAACCTTCGACCGCATCCACCAGGTTGACCAGCAGATAGAAGGTGAATCCGTAAAAGATGAAGGAGTGAAAGAAGCTGATGACGGGGCGCTTGCGGAATGTCCGGCTCTGCGTCAGCGAGGTAACGAGGGCATACCAGATCCGGCGTGGCAGATGGTCGAAGCGGGTGTCGGTGTCCTGGCGTCCTGCAGCAATCCGGCGATAGAGGCGAAGAAAACCTCGAAACCCAAGGACTCCCATCACGGTTGCAAAGACCAGGAAGGCAATTTTCTGCGGCAAGGGAAGCATCGGTTGTACCTGGCATTTCAGCTTTGCGGCTTACGCGGTCTGTTTCAGCTCCCGGATGAGTTCGGGCACGATCTGCTTCACATCTCCCACAATTCCGTAGTCGGCTTCCTTGAAGATGGGGGCGTCCGCGTCCTTGTTGATGGCTACGATGAGCTTGCTCTTGCCCATGCCGGAGAGGTGCTGCACCGCACCGGAGATACCGATGGCGAAGTAGACCTTGGGTTGCACCGTCTTGCCTGTCTGGCCGACCTGTTCGGAGTAGGGACGCCAGCCCGCGTCTACGACGGCGCGCGTGGAGCCGACCGCCGCACCGATCTGGTCCGCGAGGCCCTCCACCAATTCCGTGAAACCCTCAGGACTTCCGACGCCACGTCCGCCTGCGACGATCATGTCGGCATCGGCCAGCGAGACGCGCTCACTCTTTTCGCTGCTGCGGCCGGTCACGACGAAACGCTTTGCAGGGAGATTGAGTTCTGCGTCGTATTGCTCCGCCGGGCTGTCGTTCGGCTTGGCCATAGAGAAGGCTCCAGGCTTGATCGTCACCACGACCACAGGTCCCGCAGCCTCCACACGCTCGGTTACCCTGGCGAGAAAGGTGTAGTGCTCTGCGACCAGGGCGCCATCTTCGTCTTTGAGGCTGATCGCGTCTTCGATCAAAGCAGCGTCCAGCTTGACGGCGACGCGAGGGCTGGACTCCCGTCCCCGGCGGCTGCCTGCGAGGATGACGGTATGAGCTTCGCCTTCTGTCGCAATCTGGGCCACCGCGGCGGCCCAGAGCTCGGCGTCGTACTCCTTCAACTCCGGCAAGTCCGCGACCAGCACCTGATCGGCGAGCAGGCTGGCCTGTGTCGCAGCGGCGGCCATACCGCTTCCGCTGCCCAGTACAAGCAGCGTGATGGGTCCCTCGCGTTTAAGGTTCCGGGCAGCCTGGGTCATCTCGTACGTACTCTTGCTTAGACTGCCATCCGAATGCTCTACAACGATCAGGATCATCAGATCACCCTTGCTTCATCGCGCAGCAGCTTTACCAATTGCCCCACGGCTACGGGCACATCCTTGCCGTCGAGAATGGTACGCCGGCGCTCTCTCACCTGCATGGAAGCATTCACATACTTCAGCTTCGAATGCACGCCGTACGTTTCGAGCACGTCGCGCCGCAGATCCTTCTTCCTGGCCTTCATGATGTTCGGCAAGGTGGGATAGCGCGGTTCGTTCAGGCCTTGTTGCGTGGTGATGACGGCGGGAAGAGGCAACGCGAAGTCTTCGCTTCCCGCGTCCACATCGTGCGTGCCAGTGAGCCGACCGTCTTCGAGCGTGAGGGCATTGGTCCACGTAGCCTGCGGCCAGCCCAGCCGCTCGGCGATGGCCGCGCCCAAAGCATGGCTGTCCCAATCGGCTTGTTGGCCTCCGCAAAAGATGAGATCCACGCCTTCCTTGGAAGCGACTTGCGCGACTACGCTGCTGGTTGCGATGACGTCCAGCAGTTCGTTCGTCTCGACCAGGACCGCCCGGTCGGCACCCATCGCCAAGGCGCTCCGTAGTGCCTCTTCGTAGCGCGCCGGTCCGATTCCCATCGCAACCACTTCGATGCCCACGCCACGCTCGCGCAGACGAAGCGCCTCCTCGATGCCATACTCATCCATCGAGTCCACCACGAGCTTGCTGCTCGCCAGATCCACCGCGCCGTCCTTGATCCGCACACTCTCTTCCGCATCCAGAACCTGACGAATCACCGCCAAAATACGCATATATATCCTTTGTTCACTGAGGTTCAATGGATGTCCCGTTGAAGCGGGCGGGACCAGCCGCCGACCCTGGCTTTGCCTGGGCAACTCCCTAGCTTACGCGATCCAGCAGAAAAGATGCGGCTGATGGGAGCCTCCGCGCCCGCCTCTCCGGAAGCTTTCTTTAAGATGGAATTTTACAGGGCAGAGGGCAACGATGTGAGGTTACTGAACGATGGGTAAGAACGTCAATGCGGGCCGTTCGGCGCCCGTTCAGCGCCCACAGAACCGTCCGGGCGCCAATCCGCGCCAATCCGCACCGACCCCAACAACACCGCAATCACCGCAATCGTCTCCTCCCAGGCTCGAACCCTCAGTGGTCACCCGCAATGCAGCCTTGGCATTTCGAGCGAAGCCGCGCAGCTTCATCGCCCGGCTCCGCAAAGCAAGCCCGCATCTCACCTCTGCTCTTCGTTCCCGGACCGCCCGCGTCAACGCTCCACTAGCCGCATCCGCAATGGACCCTTGGGCCGCAGCGTAATCTTCGCCTGCACCTCCGGCACCCCGTCCCCCAGATACTCCATCCTCCACCGCTGCGCCATCGTCGCGATCGAGAACACTCCCTCCATCCACGCAAACGCCTCCCCGATACACTGCCTGCCGCCACCCCCAAACGGGAAGTAGCTGAACTTCGGCCGCGCCGCCTTTGCCTCTGCCGTATGCCGCTCTGGATCGAACTTCAGCGGCTCCGGAAAGTACCTCGCATCCCGCTGCATCACGTACTGGCTGAAGAAAACGTGCGCCCCCGGAGGAAGCCGGTAAGGCCCCAACTCCACCGCCCGCGTCGACATCCTCCCCATCGCCCACGCCGGAGGATACAGCCGCATCGACTCCGCGAACACCATCTCCGTGTACTTCAACCGCGCATAATCCTCGAGCCCCGCCTCCCGCCGAGCCTCTCCCGTCCCCAGCACCGCATCCAGCTCCGCATGCAGCCGTGCCTCCACCTCCGGGTTCTGGCTCAACAGGTACCACGTCCACGCCAGCCCGTTCGCCACCGTCTCATATCCCGCCAGGAAGATCGTCAGCACCTCATCCCGCACCTGCTCATCCGACATCCCCGTGTGCTCCCCCGAAGCATCCGCCTCCTCATCCCGCGAAGCCAGCAGCATCGAAAGCAGGTCCCCGCGGTCCACCTCCGTCACCCCGTCCCGGAGCTCCGCCCGCCGCTCCGCAATCAGCCCGTTCACCACCGCATCCAGCCGAGCCTTCGACCGGCGAAACTTCACCAGCTTCGGAATCGGCCACCCCAGAAACGACTCCAAACGCGGAAATCCGATCAGGAAGTTATACAGCTCCATCACCGTATTCACCTCGTCGTTGATCCTCCGAATCTCCTCCGTCACCTCGGTATCGAACAGCGTCCGCGCCACGATCTCGAGCGACAGCCCCATGCTCTCCGCCGCAATATCGATCTCCTGCCCGGCCATCCAGCGGTCCCTCTGGTGCGCCGCGATCCCGGAAATTTGCCGCGCGTACCCCGCGATCCTCTGCCGATGAAACGCCGGCGCCGCAATCCTCCTCTGCCGCATGTGGATCGGGTCGTCCGACGTAATCAGCCCCTCCCCCAGCAGGATCTTCATCCTCCGCACCGTCCGCTCCTTCACGAACGCCGAAGCCTGGTTGATCAGCACCTCCTTGATGTACTCCGGTTCGTTGATGAACACGATCGGCGTCCCCAAAAACCTGTAGTACGACACGGGTCCATACGTCCGCAGCAGGTGCTCGAACAGCAGAATCGGGCTCCCCAGCTTCACCCATGGCTTCAGCGCATAGAACACTAAACTTCGCTTCAACCCCGGAGGCATCCTCCACC
>CAXTPY010000017.1:0-21109 GCA_964246195.1 uncultured Acidobacteriaceae bacterium
GCTCGTCGTCAACGCCGTCACCCACACCGGCCACCTCGCCTTCAACCTCCAGATCACCCTCTGGCTCTGGTTCACCGTCCTCTTCGCCAACTTCGCCGAAGCCATGGCCGAAGGCCGCGGCAAGGCCCAGGCCGACGCCCTCCGCCTCGCCAAATCCGAGACCACAGCCTTCCTCCTCCGCGACGGCGCGCCGCAGGAGGTCCCCAGCTCCCAACTCCGCGTCGGAGACCTCGTCCGCGTAGCCGCCGGCCAGATGATCCCCGGCGACGGCGACGTCATCGAAGGCGTAGCCTCCGTCGACGAGTCCGCCATCACCGGTGAATCCGCCCCCGTCATCCGCGAGGCCGGTGGAGACCGCTCCGCCGTCACCGGAGGCACGCGCGTCCTCTCCGACCTCATCACCGTCCGCATCTCCTCGAACCCCGGAGAGACCTTCCTCGACCGCATGATCGCCCTCGTCGAAGGCGCCGAACGCCAGAAGACCCCCAACGAGATCGCCCTCAACATCCTCCTCTCCGGCCTCACCATCATCTTCCTCTTCGCCGTCGTCGCCCTCCAGCCCTTCGCCATCTACTCCGGAGCCCCCCAGACCGTCTTCGTCCTCATCGCCCTGCTCGTCTGCCTCATCCCCACCACCATCGGCGGCCTGCTCTCGGCCATCGGCATCGCGGGCATGGACCGCCTCGTCCAGCACAACGTCCTCGCCACCTCCGGCCGCGCCGTCGAGGCCGCCGGCGACGTCAACACCCTCCTCCTCGACAAGACCGGCACCATCACCATCGGCAACCGCCAGGCCTCCGAGTTCGTCCCCGCCCCCGGCATCTCCCCCGAGCAGCTCGCCGATGCCTCCCAGCTCTCCTCCCTCTCCGACGAAACTCCCGAAGGCCGCTCCATCGTCGTCCTCGCCAAGGAGCAGTTCCAGCTCCGCGGACGCGAACTCGCCCACCTCAACGCCGAGTTCGTCCCCTTCTCCGCCACCACCCGCATGAGCGGCATCGAGCTCGACGGACGCAGCATCCGCAAAGGCGCCGTGGACGCCATCGCGCGCTACCTGGTCGAGTGCGGCTCCGAACTCCCCGCCGGCGTCCGCGCCTCCGTCGACACCATCTCCCGCTCCGGAGGCACCCCCCTGGTCGTCACCGAAAACGGCCGCGCTCTAGGCGTCATTCACTTGAAAGACGTCGTCAAGGGCGGCATGAAAGAACGCTTCGAGCAGCTCCGCGCCATGGGCATCCGCACCGTCATGATCACCGGCGACAACCCCCTCACCGCCGCCGCCATCGCCCGCGAAGCCGGCGTCGACGACTTCCTCGCCGAAGCCAAGCCCAAAGACAAGATGGACCTCATCAAGCGCGAGCAGGCCGACGGCAAACTCGTAGCCATGACCGGCGACGGCACCAACGACGCCCCCGCCCTAGCCCAGGCCGACGTAGGCGTCGCCATGAACTCCGGCACCCAGGCCGCCAAGGAAGCCGGCAACATGGTCGACCTCGACTCCAACCCCACCAAGCTCATCGAGATCGTAGCCATCGGCAAGCAGCTCCTCATGACCCGCGGAGCCCTCACCACCTTCTCCATCTCCAACGACGTAGCCAAGTACTTCGCCATCCTCCCCGCCATGTTCGCCGGCGTCTTCCCCGTCCTCGCCGCGCTCAACATCATGCACCTCCACAACGCCGAATCCGCCGTCCTCTCCGCCGTCATCTTCAACGCCCTCATCATCATCGGCCTCATCCCCCTGGCCCTGCGCGGCGTAGGCTACCGCCCCATGTCCGCCGCCTCCCTGCTCCGCCGCAATCTCCTCGTCTACGGCTTGGGCGGCCTCATCGTCCCCTTCCTCGGCATCAAGCTCATCGACGTCATCGTCACCGCCCTGCACCTCGCCTGACACGCCCACAAGGACATCCCCATGAAGCGCAACCTCCTCATCTCCTGCCTCTATACCGTCATCACCGCCATCGTCCTCGGCCTGCTCTACCCCCTCGCCATCACCGGCCTCGCCCGGCTCGCCTTCCCCGCCAAAGCCGACGGCCAGCTCCTCTTCCGCAACGGCACGCTCGCCGGCTCCCGACTCCTCGGCCAGCCCTTCACCGGCCCCACCTACTTCCACAGCCGCCCCTCCGCCGCCGGCACCGGCTACGACGCCACCTCCTCCTCCGGCTCGAACCTTGCCCCCACCAGCAAAGCCCTCATCCAGCGCGTAGACGCCAGCACCTCCGCCCTCGGCACCGCCAGACCCATCCCCATCGACCTGGTCACCACCTCCGCCTCCGGCCTCGACCCCGACATCACCCCCGCCGCTGCCCTCTACCAGGTCCCCACCATCGCAGCCCAGCGCCACCTCTCCCTCGCCACCGTCCAGAACCTCGTCGCCAGCCGCATCAAGCCCCGCCAGTTCGGCCTACTCGGGGAACCCACCGTCAACGTCCTCTCGCTCAACCTCGCCCTCGACCGCCTCACGCAAACCCCACCCAAATAGGCCGTACGCACGCTCTACGTACCCCAGATAGATGGCGTGGAATTGTCTTGCCAGCGCGAGCAGATGCCTTCGTACCGTGCGAGCCCTTGAAGGACTTTGAGCCTACGGAGTCGTCATCGACCTCCAGAAGCGATGCCGATCGAAGCACCCGCGTTGACTCTGGGCAGTGGCGTGCATAGTCTGGAGCGAGTGTGTAAAGCGCCAGCGGAGCGGTGTCTTCCTTTCGATGAAGAAGCAGGTTTTTTACGATCCCGACAATAAGAGGTGGAGGCGGCTGCGGCCGGTGTTGAATGCCGCCGCGCTGGTGGGGATGGTATTGGGCACGATCTTTCTGGCCGGCGTGATTCGGATCCGGCCTCTGCCGGAGCTTGTGCTCGGGCTGCCCAAGCGGAACTACCGCGCGTTGACGCATCCGCAGGTCCCGGTAGCGAAGTATGGCCAGAAGCTGCATCGCTCGGCGCACAGGAAGACCGATCTGAAGCCTTCCGATGTTCCCCTGAACGAAGGTGAAGGCCTGCGGGCAGCCTATTACGTCGAAGATGACCCGGCGAGTTACTCCTCGCTCAAGCAGCACGTGAAGCAGATCGATCTGCTCTTTCCGGAGTGGCTGTTCGTCACCGATGCGGGCGGCGATGTGAATGGCTATACCGTCGACAACAGGCCGTATCCAGTGGTGGATGCGGCCGGCGTGCACTCGGTCGACCGCGAGAACAAGGTGGCGCGAGCCATCGCGATCAACCATGTCGATACCGAGATCTTCCCTCTAGTGCAAAACTACAACTCGGTGACGAATGTGTTCCAGCCATCGGTCGGTGAGTTCCTGATGAACCCGGCCGCGCGCGCGAACTTCCGCAACCAGATCGACCGGTTCCTCGCCGGGAACGCCAACTACCGGGGCATCTCGCTCGACCTCGAGGATATTCCGACCAAGGCGCAGCCTGGCTTTATGGCGCTAATCGGCGAGATGTATGCGGACTTTCATCCGCGCAACCTGCGCATCTATGTGAACGTCCCGGTGGACGATGACGACTTCGATCTGAAGGCCATCTCGCAGGTCTCCGACGGGCTTCTGCTGATGAACTACGACCAGCACCAGACGGAGAGCGGCCCGGGGCCGATTGCCTCGCAGGACTGGTTCATCGACAACCTGAAGCGCGTGTTGAAGACGGTGCCCAAGGAAAAGATTATCTGCTCCGTTGGCAGCTACGGATACGACTGGAAGACCGCGATGCCGGGCGCTGTGCGGCGCGGGCAGAAGGGAACAAAGAGGCCGCTGAAGGTGCTGGGCGCGCTGAACGTCTCCACCCAGGAGGCGTGGCAGGCCGCGAGCGATTCGGACTCGCAGGTGGACCTGGATGACGACTCGCTGAACGCGCACTTTGCGTATGACGATGAAGATGCCCACGTGCGGCACCAGGTATGGTTTCTGGATGCGGTGACGGTGTTGAACGAGATGCGCGCGGCGCGTGCGCTGGGGTTGCAGACCTATGCGCTGTGGAGGCTGGGCTCGGAAGACAACTCCATGTGGAAGGTGTGGGACCAGCCGACCAAGGTGGACCCGGTGAAGGAACTGGCGCAGGTGGAGCCAGGCTACGACGTGGACACCGAAGGCGAAGGCGACATTCTGCGGGTGACGCGAAAGCCGCAGTCGGGCAAGCGCACGGTCACGATGGATGACGATGGCGCGGTGCCCCTCGAATACAGGTCGATTACCGACGAATCGATGGATGAGTATCCTCTGTCGTACACGGTCGAGCAGTATGGATATCTGAAGAAGAAGGTGGCGCTGACGTTTGACGATGGGCCGGATGCGGAGTGGACGCCGAAGATCCTCGACATCTTGAAGAAGTACGGCGTCCATGGAACGTTCTTCATGATCGGGGAACCGGCGCAGGATAACGTGCGCATCATGCAGAGGGTGTATCGCGAAGGCAACGAGATCGGAAATCATACCTTCACGCATCCGGACATCAGCGAGATCTCGAACCGCGCGATGGACCTGCAGTTGAATATGACGGAGCGTCTGTTCGGAGCGAAGCTGGGCGTGCAGCCTCTGTATTTCCGGCCGCCCTACTCCATCGACCAGGAGCCGGATACCAACGATCAGGCGGCCCCGGTGGACCGGGTGGAGGGCCTGGGATATGTGATCATCGGCAACAAGATCGATACGAACGACTGGGATGAGCATCCGCGCAAGACGCCGCAAGAGATCGCCGACAGCGTATTCCAGCAGGTTGCGGGGATGAAGACGCAGCCGTGGACGCGGGGGTCGATCATCCTGCTCCATGATGGCGGAGGAGACAGGTCCGCGACGGTGGCGGCGCTACCGGTGCTGATCGAGGAACTGCGCGCGAAGGGCTTCGAGATTGTGCCTGTTTCGGAGCTTATGGGAAAGACGCGGTCGGATGTGATGCCTCCGCTGACGCCTCGGCAGAGGTGGCAGGCGCGGGCGGACTCCATCACGTTCTTCTTTATCAGCTTCTTCAATCACTTCGTCGTGGCGGTGTTCTTCGTCGGCGATGTGCTGATGAGCGGGCGGCTGGTAATCATCGGACTGTTTGCCATCCTCGACAGGCTGCGCAAGCGCAGGAATTACGCCGGGCCGGAGTATGCGCCCAGAGTGGCCGTGCTGGTTCCGGCATACAACGAGGAGACAGTAATCGCGCGCACGATACGCTCTGTGCTGGCCTCTACATATACGAATCTGCGGGTCATTGTCATCGATGACGGGTCGACGGACAGCACCTTCGAGGTCGCGCGGCAGGCTTATCCGCGCGAGATCGCTTCGGGACGGCTGACGGTTTTGACCAAGCAGAATGCGGGTAAGGCCGAGGCGCTGAACTTTGCGCTTGATCACTTCGACGAAGAGATCTATGTCGGCATCGATGCGGATACCGTCATTGCGAAGGATGCGATTGCGCTTCTGGTGCCGCACTTCGCGAACCCCGGCATCGGCGCGGTGGCCGGGAATGCGAAGGTCGGCAACCGCGTGAACCTATGGACGAAGTGGCAGGCGCTCGAGTACATCACCAGCCAGAACTTCGAACGGCGCGCGCTCGACCTCTTCAACGTGGTCATGGTCGTGCCAGGGGCGATCGGGGCCTGGCGGACGGACGCTGTGAAGACCGCCGAAGGCTACCACTCGAACACCGTCGCGGAGGATGCCGACCTCACCATGAACCTGCTCGAGCAGGGGTACTGCGTCATCTATGAGGATCGCGCACTAGCCTTCACGGAGGCCCCGGTGAATGTGGACGGCCTGATGCGGCAGCGCTTTCGATGGTCGTTCGGGATCCTGCAGGCCGTGTTCAAGCATCGCGGCGCAATTACCAAACACCGGGCGATGGGGCTGTTCGCGCTGCCCAATATCCTCATCTTCCAGATCCTGCTGCCTCTGGTCTCGCCCCTGATCGACCTTATGTTCGTTGCCGGCGTGGTGCATTACTGCGTCGATAAATACTTCCATCCGGAGACGGCTTCGACCGCCAGCTTCTACAAGCTGCTCACCTTCTTCCTGGCGTTTCTGCTGATCGATTTCCTAGCTTCGGCGCTGGCCTTCCTGCTCGAGCGCAGCAACGAGGCGAGCAGGGGCGACTGGTGGCTGCTGTTCCATATCTGGGTGCAGCGGTTTACCTACCGGCAGGTATTTTCAGTCGTACTGATCAAGACGGTCAAACGAGCCATCGATGGCAAACCGTTCAACTGGGACAAGCTCGACCGGACAGCCAGAATGTCGAAGGCGACCGAGCAGCTTACGGGCACGGGTTAGGGCTCGGCGGCGCCCGGGACCGGAACGGACGTACACTGTAGAATCCGGCGAACCGCTGGTGACGAGGGACAGAGGAGACGCGTGATGGCTACGACTTTGGTGCCGCATACCACGGCGCAAGATGTATCGGGAACTCCGTTTCTCAACGAGAAGTTCATGGATTTTTCACGTGCAGAAAACCGGCGTGCGATGGAGTCGGCGCTCGACCGGGTGAGAGGAGATCTGGGCCGCGAGTATGACCTGGTGATTGGCGGCAAGCGCGTGAAGACCTCGGCCAAGATCGTGTCGAAGAATCCCGCGCGGCCTGCCGAGGTCGTCGGGGTGCATGCATCGGCTACAGCAGAGCACGTGGCACTGGCGATGGCCGCCGCTCAGACGGCGTTCACGTCGTGGAGCAGGAGGCCGATGGCAGAGCGCGCGCAGCTGCTGTTCCGCGTGGCGGGCATGCTGCGGGAGAGGAAGTTCGAGTTCTGTGCCTGGTTGACGCTCGAGGTAGGAAAGAACTGGGCCGAGTCGGACGCCGATGTGGGCGAGACCGTCGATTTTCTGGAGTTCTACGGTCGGGAGGCGCTCCGGCTCGATGCGCCGGCGACGCTGGTTCAATTTCCTGGAGAACGCAACCTTCTGCGTTACATACCTCTGGGCGTGGGAGCGGTGATCCCTCCCTGGAACTTCCCCCTCGCCATTATGGCCGGCATGACGGCGGCGGCCATCGTGTGTGGGAATACGGTGATCCTGAAGCCTTCAGTGGATGCGCCCACCATCGCGGCGCGCTTCTATGCCTTGCTCGAAGAGGCAGGGCTCCCAGACGGGGTAGTGAACCTCTGCCAAGGTGAGGGACCGTCCTTCGGGGCGGAACTCGTGGCCCATCCCAAGACGAGGTTCGTCTCCTTCACCGGATCGAAGAAGGTGGGGCTCGAAATTCACGCAAGCGCAGCCAAGACGCAAAAGGACCAGCGATTCATCAAGCGGACTGTACTCGAACTTGGAGGCAAAGACGCAATTGTGGTGGATGCGGAATGCGACCTGGACGCGGCGGTCGAGGGTGTGGCGGCGAGTGCGTTCGGCTTCAATGGGCAGAAGTGCTCCGCATGTTCGCGCGCGATCGTGGATACGCGTGTGTATGACGTCTTTTGCGAGCGTCTGGTGGAGCGCGTGCGAAACATCCAGGTCGGAGACCCAGCGGAGAACTTTGCGGCCGGCCCGGTCATCAGCCCCGCGGCATACCGGCGGATTCTGGACTATATCGGCGTGGGCAAAAGTGAAGGACGTCTTTTGTGCGGTGGCAATGCGCTCCAGACGGCAGAGGATGGATATTACATCGAGCCTACAATCTTCGCCGATGTGGCGCCCGGTGCGCGAATCGCCCAGGAGGAGATCTTCGGCCCGGTGCTTGCCGTGATCCGGTCCGAGAGCTTCGAGGAGGCGCTCGAGATTGCGAATGATACCGACTATGGATTGACCGGCGCCGTGTATTCGGCTTCGCAGGCAAAGCTGGACCGCGCAACAGAGGAGTTCCACGTCGGCAATCTATATCTGAACCGCAAGTGTACCGGCGCGATGGTGGGCGCGCATCCGTTCGGCGGTTTCAACATGAGCGGCACGGATTCCAAGGCCGGTGGGCCGGACTACCTGATGCTATTTACCCAGGCCAAGAGTATCGCCGAAAAGATTGGGCAGCCCGGTGCCCTCGCGGAGGAGCAGGAACAGAGGATGGGATTGTAAACCGGCTTCGTCGCAGCAGGCTCGTGCATCTACCCCCCCGCCGCCGTCAGGCAGATCGCATCTGCAGCAGCTTCCCCGCGCGGTCCGCAGCCTCGGCAAGCACACGATGGTGAATCGTGAACAGCGCGAGTTCGAGGCGGTCGGAGACGCCGCTCTTGTCGTAGATGCTGCGCAGGTAATTCTTGACCACCTGCTCCTTGGTGCTGAGTTGAACGGCGATGTCCTTGTTCTTGCAGCCCTGCACGATGAGCGCTACGATCTGGAGTTCCTTGGGAGTAAGCCGGTCCTTCACCCGGGCGCCCACACTGTCGGGTGCGTCCATGGGAGCGACCGTGGAGCGCTGGGTGTAGCGCTGGCCGCGCGCCGTCTTGCGGATGCATTCGAGAAGCTCTGAGGCGGAGACGCTGCGGGCGACGATGCCGTCGGGGAGGTGGGCGAGGTCGGGCGGCAACGGGTCGGAGTTCTCCGTGATGACGATCAGCCGCCCCGATGCGGCCTTCACGGCGGAGACTAGCGCGGGAAGGTCGGCGCGCAGGCTGAGGGCGGCGATAACGCAGGGTTGCGGGCAGCTTTGCACGGCCGAGAGGAGCCGGCCCGCTTCATCGCACTGTGCGACGATGCGCATGTCGTCCTCGAGCGTGATCATGCGAGCTGCGCCGGCGCGAAAGATGGCTTGGTTGTCGGCAAGAACGATACGGTTCATGGCTGCGTTGTACTCCCCTGCATGAAGTGCGGTGCGACTTCCTTTACTTCATCGGCAAGGGAAGAAAGCGCGGCGGAGTGTCTGCAAATGATACAGCGCTTGGGTCGTCGACCGGTCTTTCGCTGCGTGCGGGACGAGAGCGGCACTTGGTTTCTGAAACCAAGTGCCATTTTCATTCATCCAAACTACCGGCAGCAAGGGCATCCTGCGGGTTCCAGGAGAACATGGCGAAACCGATTCTGCTTGCGGTAGATGACGATGTGAGTGTGCTCGAGGCGGTGGTCCAGGACCTGCGTCGCAAATACGGCCAGAGCTATAGGATCGTACGCGCGGCCTCGGGCATGGCGGCGCTCGATATCTGCAAGCAGTTGAAGGAGCGCGGGGAGGCGGTGGCGCTGTTCCTCTCCGATCAAAGGATGCCCGGCATGTCCGGCGTGGACTTCCTGCAGCAGGCGATGCAGATCTACCCGGACGCGAAGCGTGTGCTATTGACGGCGTACGCGGATACGGAGGCCGCCATCCGTGCGATCAACGCCGCGAAGATTCACTACTACCTCAACAAGCCTTGGGATCCTCCGGAAGAGAAGCTGTACCCTGTGCTCGACGACCTGCTCCAGCTCTGGAAGCAGGGCTACAGGCCTCCGTTCGAGGGAATACGCGTGGTGGGCGTGCGCTTCTCCGCGATGGACCACGCGGTGCGCGATTTCCTATCGCGCAACCTGATTCCATACGAGTGGCTGAATCCGGAGCAGAAGCCGGAGGCCCTGCAACTGCTCCGCGAGAAGGGCGTGGACGGTGCCAAACTCCCCGTGGTCCTCTTCGGGGATGGCACCGCCCTGGTGCAGCCTTCCACGCAGGAGTTGGCAGAGAAGGTGGGTCTGCAGACCCAGGCCAAGCAGGAGTTCTACGACGTCGTCGTGGTGGGCGCGGGCCCCGCGGGTCTGGCTGCGGGAGTCTACGGCGCCTCTGAGGGCCTCCGTACACTGATCGTGGAGGAGGCCGCGCCCGGTGGACAAGCCGGTTCGAGCTCACGAATCGAAAACTACCTGGGGTTTCCCGAGGGCCTCAGCGGCGAGGAGCTGGGCAAGCGCGCGTTCCTCCAGGCCAGCCGCCTGGGGGCGGAGTTTCTCACCCAGCGCGTCACGTGCATACGAACCGAGAACGGCTACCACCTATTGCAGATGTCCGACGGGCGTGAGGTGTCCTGCCACGTCTGCCTGATCACGACAGGCGTCTCGTACTGCAGGCTGAATGTGCCGGGCGCGGAGCGATTCGGCGGAGCCGGAGTGTACTACGGCGCCGCGCAGACGGAGGCGACTTCGTGCTCCAAGGAGGAGATCTACCTCGTCGGCGGAGCGAATTCGGCCGGGCAAGCTGCAATGCATTTCGCTCGCTACGCGGCTAAGGTCCACATGCTCGTGCGAGCGGACTCGCTCGAAAAGAGCATGTCCAAGTACCTGATCGACCAGATTGCGAAGACCCCGAACATCGAGGTGGAGACAGGTACCGAGGTGGCCGGAGCGTTTGGCGACGGCCACCTCGAGTGCCTGGCGCTGAAGACCCCGCGCGGGGAGGAGCAGCGCGCGGCCACTTCCCTGTTCATCTTCATCGGCGCGGCTCCCAAGACCGACTGGCTGCCGAAGACCATTGCGACGGACAACAAAGGCTTTATCCTCTCAGGCCCAGATCTCAAGCTCGACCCGGAGGTTAAATGGACCCTCGAACGTCCGCCCTACCTGTTGGAGACCAGCGTTCCCGGAATCTTCGTGGCCGGCGATGTGCGCCACAACTCCGTCAAGCGTTGTGCTTCCGCGGTAGGTGAAGGCTCCATTGCGATCCAGTTTGTACACCAGTACCTGGCTACGCTGTAGGACTGAAAGCGAGAAAGCAACGGCGATGGAAGAAGAGCGAAGATTCGATGCTGGCCACAAGATGACCGACGACATGCGGCAGACGCTCCAGAAGATACCGCTGCTGGCCAGACTTTCCGAACAGCAGCTGAATTGCCTAGCCGATGCAGAGGAACTGCATCTGGTCGAAGGAGAGTATGTCGCGCGGCAGGGAGAGACGGCCCGCTTCTTCTATTTCCTAATCTCGGGCGAGCTGAAGGTGGAGCAGACGCTCGCGGATGGGCACCAGCTCGCGCTCTCCACGCTCGAGCCCGGCATGACCTTCGGCGAGGTGCCTCTGCTGGCGAACCTTCCCAACGCGGCTAGCGTCATCGTGAAGACGTCAAGTCACCTGGTAAGAGTCGATGTGCAAAGTTTCTGGGCGCTGATGACGCAGTGTCCCCAGGTTCGTATAGCAATCCTGGGAGATATGGCGACTCGCCTGCAAGGGCTCCAAAGCATCTCGCTCCAGCAGGAGAAGATGGCCACGCTCGGCACCCTAGCCGCAGGCCTCATGCATGAGCTCAATAACCCCGGCACCGCGGCGCGGAGAGCGGCGGCGCAGCTCCGGGAGAATCTCATGCGCATGCACGAGCTGACCGCCAAATTTACCCGCACCACGCTCTCGCAGGAGCAGAAGCAGTGCATGTTGACGCTGCAGGAGCATGCGCTCGCGGTGAAGCGTCCCCTGATGATGAACTCCCTCGAGCAAAGCGACGCGGAGGAGGCCCTCGTGGAGTGGCTGGAGGCCGCAGCGGTCGAGAATGCCTGGAAGCTCGCGCCTACGCTCGTCGCCATCGGCATGGATGCCGGGGAGCTCGAGTGCGCCAAGAGCGAATTCGCCGGTCCCGTGTTTTCCGACGCCCTCAGCTGGCTGGAGGCCCTGGTCTCCTGCATGCAACTGGTGACGACGATCGAGGAGAGCATAGGACGTGTCGGCGACCTGGTGAAGGCCGTAAAGTCCTACAGCTACGAGGGCAAAGGCGACCGCCAGGAGGTCGATGTGAACGCCAGCATCCACGCGACCCTGGTAGTGCTCTGGCACAAGGTGCGGGAAAAACAGATCGCCCTCGAAAAAGATCTCTCCGCCGATCTGCCCATGGTGCAGACGGACTGCTCCGGACTAAACCAGGTTTGGACCAACCTGCTGGATAATGCGATCGACGCTGTGCCGCAGGGAGGCAGGATCAAGGTGCGGACTTGGATGGAGCGCGCGCAGGGAGACGGCCCCAGCGAGGTATGCATCTCGGTGGCGGATAACGGAGCCGGAATTCCGCTCGAAAGCCAGCCGCATATCTTCGAGCCGTTCTATACCACCAAGCCTGTAGGCGTGGGCACCGGCCTCGGACTCGGGATCGTTCACCGCATCGTAAAGCAGTACGGCGGCACCATACGATTCTCTTCCGATGAGCATGGGACCGAGTTTCAGGTACGCGTGCCTGCGCGTCTGCCGGCGCGCCCTGAGGCCCAGATGTCTCCGTCGCTCGCCTGAGCGGAGCTTCGAGCAGTAGCAACATCTCGCCCGAAAACGCGTTTCCAAAGAAAGAAGAAAGAGCGCAGCGGCACAGACGCACGCCGCAGCGAAGCTCTCAGGAGGAGCGCATGAAGAGGTGGAGAGGGTCTCTCGCCTGGATCCTTGGGGCTTGTATGTTGACGGTCGGCTGTGAGCGGCATTACTACCCGCCGCCTCCTCCTCCACCTCCCTACTCCGCCGTCCCCCCGCTGGTCCAGCAGGCGGAGCAGCATGGATTTCGGCTCGGCATGGACGATGGCGCCCGCGATGCCGTGCGTGGCTGGGGCTACCACCCGCGAAACGACAGGAACTTCGCTGAAACGCCCGGGTACGATCCGCAGTTCGGACCGCTCCACGCATACCGCAAGTACTTCCGCAACGCCTATGCAAGGGGATACTACCAAGGCTTCTACAGGCGATGACGACACGCGTTGTTTTACCGCGGTTCTCTCTTTATCATGAAGGCAGGAGCCTACCGTGCCGACCCCCTTTCACATCGCCTTTCCGGTGGACAATCTTGACGCTGCACGGGCTTTCTACGGAGCGACCCTGGGATGTCCGGAGGGACGCAGTTCCACGCAGTGGGTCGACTTCGACCTGTACGGACACCAGATCGTGGCGCATCTGAAACCTCGGGCTGCGCAGGACTCCGCCCACCACAACCCCGTAGACGGCCACGACGTCCCCGTACCTCACTTCGGCGTGGTGCTGACGATGCAGCAGTGGGAGACGCTGGCGCAGCGCATGCGCGCCGCCGGCACGAAGTTCGTCATCGAGCCGTATGTACGCTTTCGCGGCGAAGTGGGTGAGCAGGCCACCATGTTCTTCCTCGACCCCGCGGGCAACGCGCTAGAGTTCAAGGCCTTCGCGGATATGGGTCAGCTCTTCGCAAAGTAGATCCTTCCGGCCGCTGCGAAGAAGTAGCTAACAAGTACGTCGAAAGGCCAGCAGCACGAGGCCCAGAGCGCCCACGCCGCTCAGGACGAGCGTTGCGGGCTCCGGCACCGAGGTGATACTACCGAACAGTCCGTTCTGCTGGTTGTTGATGCCGGCGGTGAAATATACCGCATTGATATTGACGTTCGTTCCTCCCGTGCGGGTGGCAAGGGCCCATAGAAAGGGATTGACGAGAGGCTGCCCGTTGGCTCCGTTGATCGTCCCAAGGAAGGCGTCGTTGAGCGGGTTGTAAACCAGGATCTCGCCGTTGCCGAAGTTGCCGATGAGTAGATCGTTGCTGAAAGATCCGAAGCCGGAGGGAGCCAGCGTGAGTCCCCAGGGCGCGTAGAGTGCTCCACCGGTAGCCACGCGTTGGATGAAGTTGCCGCTGGTACTGAACTCGTCCACGTACCCGCCTGGCTGGCCTACACCGAACGCGTTCAGCTTGGCGTAGGTCACGTACAGGTTGGAGCCTACGGTCTGGACATTGAACGGAAGAAAACCGGCAACGGGATTCGGGTCGACAAACTTCCCGGCGAAGGTGGTGCCTGTCACATCCTTCCACGTCGAGTCGAAGACGTGTACCTGGCCGCTCGAATCCGCGGCATAGAGAAAGGTCGAAGAGCCGGAATTTGCGAGCGCCAGGCCTGTATAAACGGCCCCTGTCGTAGAGGCCTTCTGTATGGCAACCGTCCCGGAGTTCCAGCCATCGATGGTCCCGTTCAGCGTGTCGAAGATGAAGTGCGCCGGCGCTCCATTGCTCAGCAGAAATCCGGTTGTGCCATTGAACACCTGCCCGGTAGGCCCGGTGACAGGCGGCGTGCCACCCGGGATCGACACCACAAGCGGCACGATGCTTCCACTGCCGGTGTAGAGAGTCGATGTTCCGGAGCCTTGATTCGAGACCCAAAAGGGCCCCGTCGGCGAGTACGAGACCCCCCACGGATTCTTCAGGTTCGGGTCTGTATAGGCCGCCACGCCGGGCAGGTCCGAGACCAGGTTCTGCTGGGTGAAGGGATCGCCGAGTAACAGCTTAGGAGCCACCGCCAGAAGCAGCGTGCACGCAAATTTCGCGTAGTTTGGATTGCAAGGATGTTGTAGCATCGATCGCCTCCTCGGGTCGGCTGTACTGAAAGTACTCGTTCGAGGGCCCGGATAGGGCGAAAGTATACACATCCCAACAGACATTTTGCTTAGTCCGTGACGCCGCCGGACAGCGAACCCTACATATCGCACGAACCTTCCACGCTGCTATCAATCGCCCTCTAGATTGTCGCTCAATCAAAAAAGGAGCGGTTCCCAGATAGGCGGATCAGCCCAGGTACTTGGGATTTGCCGCGGTCCCGTCGAAGTGGTTGGTGGTCTTGAACAGTTCGTACTTGCCTTCGCTCGCTGCTTCCTTCGTCTTGCCCAGCAGGGCGGCCACCTGGCTCTGGGACATCGGCGTGAAGGTCTTCGCAGCTTCGAGCGCCTGGTTCAGAATTGGCTGGGAGTCGATCCCGGTAATCACCACCGACACAGGCAGGGTCATCGAGTAGTGGAAGGCCTCGATAGGCTGCACCGTCTGGCTCTCGAGAATGAAGTGATCGCCAAAAGTCTTCATGGCGAGCACCCCGATCCCCTCCTTGATCGCGCGTGGCATGACCTCGTTCGTGAAGGAGCGGAAGTGCGCGTCCATGACGTTGATGGGCATCTGCACCGTGTCGAAATGAAAGTTGTGCTTCTGGGCCATGTCGAGCATGCGCAGGTGGACTGCGGGGTCCTTGTGGCCGGTGAATCCGATGTAGCGGATCTTGCCCGCGTCGCGCGCGGCCAGGGCGGCCTCCATCGCGCCGCCGGTTGCGAAGATGCGGTCGGGATCCTCCATCCGGATCACCTCATGGAACTGCACCAGGTCGATCGCGTCCACCTGCAGCCTGCCCATCGATTGTTCTAGCTGCTTGTTATAGGAGTCCCTGGTGCGGCCGTCGAGCTTGGTCATCAGAAAGACCTTGTCCCGGTAGCCATTGCGCAAGGCCTGTCCCATGCGGACCTCGCTGATGCCATCGTTGTAGTCCCAGCAGTTGTCCATGAACGTGATCCCGCTGTCGATCGCCGCATGGATCAGAGCCATGCTCTCGGCCGCATCCTGCTGCTTCCCAATGTGGTAGCCGCCAAGCCCGATCAGCGAGACCTGCTCGCCCGTGGTACCGAGTTCGCGGTACTTCATGCTCGGGTTCTGGGGCCGAGTCGTGGGCGTCCGGCGAGACCCGGGAGTGCTCTGCCCCAAACCGGTGGAAGAGGCGGCAGTCAGGCCGGCAGCAGCGGCGGATTTGAGGAAGTCGCGGCGTTCCATGTGGGCTCCTTGCGGTATCTCTGGCGATAGGCTCGCTTATTTCGCCTTGCCAATCGTTGGATGCACCGGGCGATGGGATAGGCAGGTAGTTTCCTTCCGTAGCGACGCCGACCTTCGCGAAGGCAAAATGTGGCCCCGGCTAGGATGGCCGATAAACACGTGTCGCTATATACATAGAAAGCATCCCCAACAGAAAGCCACCGAAGACGTGGAGCACGGGGTAGCCGGGTGTCCGGCCGTGTACGAAATACCCGATACCCAAAATCGCGCCCCAAACGACCAGAACCCCGGTCACATAGCCGCCAAGCGAATGAAAGAATCGCATCGCTCCTCCCTCCCCACGGTACAGTAAAGCGTGAAATAGCAACAGGCTGTCCGATCTAACTTCGAGAAGTTGGTCAGGTGCCTATCCCCAGGCTCCGCAAGCTATAGACGACGCACAGAGGACGATCAGCCTAACCCGGCTTCATGCCGCTGAGTGGCGCGTCGATCCGCGGAAGATTGGCGTTATCGGCTTCTCTGCGGGCGGCCACCTCGTAGCGGCTACGAGCGTTCATTTCAAGAAGCGCGTTTACCCCCGCGTGGACGCAACCGACGACGTGAGTTGCCGACCGGACTTCGCCATCGCGATCTACCCTGGTCATCTTGCCGTTGGCGAGAACAGTTTCGCGCTCCAGCAGGATGTGAAGAACCATCTTTCCAAGCAGACACCGCCAACCTTTCTCCTGCAGAGTGAAGACGACGAGGTAGACGGCGTTGAGCAAGCCCTCTCCTATTATGCTGGGCTAAAGCAGGCCGGAGTTCCCGCCGAGATGCACCTATACGCACAGGGAGGCCACGCCTTCGGCTTGCGCCGCACCGATCTGCCCGTAACCGCATGGCCTGAGTTGGTGGAGAAGTGGATGGTCACAATCGGTGTTCTGCACCCGGAGTGACGCAGGACGTGATGAGTTCTCCTAACACATTTGTCGGAAGTTGGCTGTGCTCGGCCCCGGGCGCCCAGCTTCGCCGCGCACCACATTGTTTTCCCGTCACAGCTTCAGATGGTGGCCTTCGAGCAGCCCTCGTACAGTCTCCCGCCCGAAGCGCGCAACCAGCTTGCGCCGGATCGCCTCTTCGGTCAGCCCCGTAGGGTCCAGCGTGCCCGCCCCTCCAGAGGCGGCGAGCAGGCCACCGATGATGCGTTGCCTCTGTTCCTGGTTCACTGCCGGAGCCTTGCCCGGACGAGCGCCATCGAACAACCCGCGATCCAGGCCGCTCTGCTGGTAGCGCTCGGCGATCTGCCACACCGCCTTGGCCGAAAGCCCGAGACCGGCTCCCGGCCGCGGCGGACTGTCCATCAGCCACCTGCCGCAGAGCCAGCGCGCGCAATACCGTCCCCACCGGCTGCAAACCGCGAAAGCCCCAAACTCAGTCTTAGCCCATGCCTTAGAACCTATCCGCAAATAGTAACCAGGAGGATCCCTGTTGCGCAGAATCTTGTCAGCGTTGATTTGGATTGGGCGACGATATGCGGTATATGGCTGCAATCAAGTCGTGGACCTTATCGGAGACTCTTTGGGAGAAGATTGCTCCCTTGATTCCAACTCGCCCTCCAACCCGCCAGAGGCCGCAAGGCATGCCATACCGGCGCAAACCGGGTGCGGGCCGTAAGCCGAAGGATGCTCGTCTGGTCTTTTCCGCTATCGTTTACGTTTTGCGCGCCGGCTGCCGATGGAAGGCTCTGCCGCGCGAATTCGGCTCGGCCAGTTCGGTGCATAAGTACTTTCAACACTGGCATAAGGCCGGTTTCTTTGTACGGATATGGCAGGCTGGGCTGGCCGAGTACGACGGGATGGAGGGCATCGCCTGGGAGTGGCGGCCGATCGACGACGCGATGGGCAAGGCGCCGCTCGGGCTTGAATGCGTGGGGCCGAATCCGGCCGGCCGGGGGGGAAAAAGGGCGCAAGCGCAGCCTGCTCGTGGACGCGCGTGGCGTCCCGCTGTCGATCGTCGCCAGCGGAGCCCACAAGCATGACGTGAAACTTCTGCAGCAGACGCTAAATGGCATCGTGGTCGATCGTCCGATCGTCCCAGCCGGACTAGGATACTCCGCAGCATATGCGCCGATGCGGGCTATGTTGGGAAAGACGCGCACGACGCAGAGGCCTCGCGCGGCTACCGGCCCCAACTCCGGCCACGCAAGCAGGAGGCCGAGGAAAGAAACATCTACCGGGCTACAAGGCGCGCCGCTCGGTCGTCGAACGAAGCCACTCCTGCTTCAACGGCTACCGAAAAACCCTGTTCATCTCCGAAAAAACCGAGGCAAGCTATACCGCACGGCTCTATCTCGCCGCAGCCCTGACCTCATGGAGACAAACATTATCTATTTACGGATAGGCTTCAAGTCATATGGCCGGTCATAGCTCTAGCCAATGCCTTTGTAGGCTACTTCTATACGCGGTCCTAGCACTAGGACACGTAAAATTAGGCTAGGAAACCTAATCGGGCATTCCGTGGTGCTAGTCCATTCGCCCCTCCAGTAACGCTGATTAATCGAAAAGAACAGCTTTTCGCAGTCACATCAATGGGCAACTTTGATACTCCGAATTTAGCCGCGCTGCGTAGGCGCACATAAATCACCCGAGAGACTACGCCTCCACCCTCGCATCTTTTCTCGACGCTTGCGGCAACTTCCGCCGATCATCGCGCACCATACCTACTGTTGAGCCGACGCATAGCCTCATCCACGGAACTGGATCTTCACCAGGCCTTATAACGGCATCCGTGACTGCAACAAACACCACAACACAATCGCTGCACAGGTAGAACGAGGTACGACGGGACAAGTTGCCATCGCCTTGTCCGCCCGTTCCGCGCCTATGCACTCTCATGGAGGAACAATGGCCCAATCCACCGAACAAACCAGATACGTCTGTCTCTTTCACCATCGCAGCCAGGCAGAGGGGGCAGTCTCCGACCTGCTCCGAGCCGGCATCTCCCGCGCCTCCATCACCGTCTTGGGAACCACCAGCGACGGCTCCGCCTCAACCCCGGACGATGCCGAGTCGCTACGCACGCTCGGCGTTCCCGACCACGATCTCGCTCACCTCCGCGACGGACTCAAGAGCGGAGGCGTCATTCTGGCCGTCGACGGTCATGACCAGCATGCGGACAAGATCGAGCAGATCTTTCACAAACACGCCGCCGGAAAGATCGACGAGACCGCTTCCTCTGCCGCAACGGCCCCAGCCAGCACCTCCGGCAACGTAGAATCCAGCGTCATCCCCGTCGTCGACGAGCAACTCGTCGTCGGCAAACGCGAGGTCAAACGTGCTGCCGTACGCGTCTTCAGCCGCACCACCGAAACCCCAGTCGAGAAATCCGTCAGTCTCCGCGAAGAGCACGTCTACGTCGATCGCCGGCCCGCCAACCGCCCCGTCACCGACGCCGACCTCCGCTCCGCCGACACCAGGCTCGAACTGACAGAGATGTCCGAGGAGGCCGTCATCGCCAAAAACGCCCGCGTCGTTGAGGAAGTCACCATCGGCAAAGACAGCACCGAAAACACCGAACGCGTATCCGACACCGTCCGCCATACCGAGGTGGAGGTCGAGCAGCTCGACAACTCAACCGGCCGCCCCAACCGCTGATCTGAACGCCCTCCCCGGTGCCATCTCAACCGCTATGGAGTCTTCACCCAAGCCAAGCTTCACGCGCGAGTGAAGCTCTCTCCCCCGAGCGAAGCTTCCATCACCGAGCCAAGCTTTCACGCCCGCAAAGCTTTCACCACAAGCCAAGCGCAGCATAGTGGATGAGCTGCCGGGGCACTCAAAACGCACCGGGAACGGCTTTCGCTGCGCACACCTCCTCCACAACCTGCTCTTTCAAGCCGCTCTCGCAATCCTTCGCTTCCACTCCCATCCTGTAGCGCAACCCGAAATTCAAGAGAGACAAACCATGAATGCTGATCGCGTCAAAGTCTACGAAGAAGGCAAGAAAGCCGGTATCCCAATCTGGGCCTGGCTCCTGCCTCTCCTTCTCCTGCTCGCCCTCCTCGCCTACTTCTTCGTGCACCGCAATTCCGAGCCCGCCGGAGCGCCCGTCACACAGAACCCGCCCACGGCGACCTCCCCACCGCAGTTGGGAGAGGTGCACTTCGCCACTAACGACGCCACGTTGACCTCCGAGGACAAGACCTCCCTGGACCAGGCGGCCGCCTACATGTCCCAGAACCCCAACGCGCACATGCGGCTCGAAGGCTTCACAGACTCGACCGGTCCCAGCAAGCTGAACGACGACCTCTCCGGCCGTCGAACCGCCGCTGTCGCCTCCTACCTCGAGTCCAAAGGCGTTCCGGCCTCCCGTCTTACCGGCCAAGGCTTCGGACCCGAAGATCCGAAGGCCTCCAACAGCACATCCGCCGGCAAAGCAGACAACCGCCGAGTCGAACTCTTCCAGCAACAGTAGCCGCACTCCAGGCGAGGAAAGATACATCCGTCTTTCCTCGCCCGAGTTGTCCCATCGCCTCTCCGTATGCGCCGGGACGCAGCGCATACGCCCTTCTTCATAACTGCAAGTACTACAGCCGGTCTCCCGAGGTGTGCTCCAGCTTCGCTACCGACCAGAGGCGGGAGCAAAACCGGGGAGTTCCGTCAAAACAAGGCATACACGTCACGAAGTAGCCGCCCCACGCGAAGTGGGCCCGTCCAGCAGGACAGAGGATGGAGTACACCACCCGCGCCACCCGTCGAGCGAGAGTCGCCAGCTCCAAGGCACCAGATCTTCGTCCGGTCTATCTCTCCCTCAAGCTTCTCCAAGTCAGCCCGCAGCCTAGTGGCTGTCTCCATCATGATCGACATCGCCCGCGCCAGCGGCCTTCTGCGCGCCGGAGCTCAGCGATACAGTATCCGCAGGCAGGGACGCCGAGGACGTGTGAGCTGGTGCAGGTTTGCTGTTCTGCAGTTGCAACTCCGCCAGCAAGCTGGCAGGAGCGGTCGGGCTGAGTGCGGATACGGTCATGGGTTATTTCCTCCGAGCTTCCTATCGGCACAAAGTGCAAACTTGTTCATAGGTAATCCTGATTTCTTTCATCCCTGTTGTCCCGAACCGTGAACACCTCAGGATCCCTCGCCCAACCTGCATGACCCCAACCCCCGCCAAGCGCGCCAGCCAGACGTCCCCTGCCAAACCCCGGGCCGGCCTCCGCCCTCATCTCCCCCTCTATCTCTACGAAGGCGCCGAACTGGGCCTCTTTATGCTCTCGGCCTGCGCCTTCACCGTCCTGCTCTTCCACCCCGCCTCGCCCGCACTCCACGCCCTTCCCTCTCCCACCCTCCGCCGCGCCCTCATGGGCCTCTTCATGGGCCTCACCGCGGTCCTCATCATCCACTCGCCCATGGGCAAGCGCTCCGGCGCTCAGTTCAACCCGGCCATCACCCTCACCTTCCTCCGCCTCGGCAAAATCGGGCTCCCAGACGCCCTCTTCTACATCGCCTTCCAGTTCGCCGGAGGCATCCTCGGCGTAGCTTTAGCCTACCCTGATCTTCGGCTCCCTCCTCGCCAGCCCCGCCGTCCAGTACGCCGTAACCGTGCCCGGTATCTTCGGTGCCCCCGGCGCCTTCGCCGCTGAACTCTTCATGGCCGCCCTGCTCATGGCCGTCGTCCTTTGCACCTCCACTCGCCCGCGCCTGGCCCCCTACACCAGCTATCTCGTCGGCCTGCTCATCTCCCAGTACGTCCTCTTCCTCGCCCCCGTCTCCGGCTTCAGCACCAACCCCG
>CAXTPY010000018.1:0-21014 GCA_964246195.1 uncultured Acidobacteriaceae bacterium
GCGGGAGTATCATTCAGCGGTAGAGATCGTCTAAACTGCGATATCTGAGAGTTGTGCCTGGAGAGTCGCGCCTATGCCTAAGATTTCAAAGATCCTGCTACTGACCGCTTCGGTGGTACTGGTGTTGACGGTGTTCCTCGGCATGAATTCGAGCGGGGTGAGCGCGGCGTCGAACGAGCAGGATGGTGCGTACAAGCAGATCAATGTGTACAGCGAAGTGCTGAGGCATATCCAGACGGACTATGTGGAGGAGCCCAACATTCCTGTGGTAACGAACGGAGCTCTACGTGGACTGCTGGAGTCGCTCGATGCGGATTCCAGTTACCTGACGCCGACCGATTACAAGGCGTTCAAGACGGGCAAGGGCGGCAAGGCGCAGGTTGGGATCAATGTCTCGAAGCGTTACGGGTATGGAACGATCGTATCGGTGGTTCCAGGCAGTCCGGCGGAGAAGGCGGATTTACATGACGGCGACATTCTCGAGGCGATCGGGGACCACGATACGCACGACATCTCGTTGGCGATGATCCAGCTGCTGCTGGAAGGGCAGCCTGGAAGCGCGCTGAACATCTCTGTGGTTCGGCCGCGCAAGGCTACGCCAGAGAAGCTGACGCTGACTAGGACAGCTTCGGCGGTGCCGGCTGTTTCGGAGGCGATGTATGAGAATTCTTCGATCTTGTACCTAAAGCCTGAGACGCTGGACCACGAGCATGTACAGGAGTTGGAGGCGAAGCTGAAGGCTATGCCGAAGGCTGGGAATAAGAAGATCTTGTTGGATCTACGCAATGTGGCTGCGGGGGAGATGAGCGAGGCGGTGCGGACGGCGAACTTTTTATTGAAGAGCGGAACGATCGCTTCGCTTGAAGGCCAGAAGGTTGCCAAGCAAACGTTTACGGCGGAGCCGGGAAAGACGATCAATGCGACTGCTCCGCTGGTGGTGCTGGTGAACCGAGGCACGGCGGGGCCGGGTGAACTGGTAGCCGCGGCGCTGCTGGATAACAAGCGTGGTGACGTGGTGGGAGAGAAGACGTTTGGGGAGGGGGCGCAGCAGAAGACGTTCGAGCTGCCGGATGGGGCGGCGCTGATTCTGTCCATTGCGAAGTACGAATCGCCGTCGGGCAAGAAGCTGCAGGACGATGGCGTAACTCCTACCGTTCTGGTGGCTTCGAACCTGGACGATAACACGGGCGGAGACGAGGCAGGGGCGGCTACACCCGCGGCGCCTGCGGCACCGAAGACGGGCATGAGCGTAGACGAGCAGTTGTCGAAGGCGTTGGAACTTCTGAAGGGCAAAGCAGCTTAGCTCGAAATCGCGGCTCGAGGGAGATTGACTGGAACTCAGGGCCCGCGTGCTTCCGTATCCGAGCGCTCTCGTTCCGAGCGCTTCCGTATGAGGTGAAGAGACTGTGATGAGCCCCTTCCTCGCGGATGTGGAAGAGCAGAGAAGGTCATTGTGGCGCCGTTTTCTGGAGCGGGCTACGCTGAGCGGCCCTGAATACCCGACAGGGCGACTGGCTGCGCGAGCTACTTTTATCTTCCTGCTGGCTGCGTCTGCTGTCTTCGGATCGCTAAGCGGATTGATGCTGGTGTACTCGATCGAGCTTCCTCAGATGGACGATCTGGCCCGCTATCATCCCAACACGACCACGGTGCTGTACGACGTACATGGCCGGGCGTTCGGGTCGTTCGCACAAGAGCGCAGGATCGTTGTGCCGTACGAGCAGATCTCCCCCTTACTGCGGGAGGCGATTCTCTCCATTGAAGACAAGAGCTTCGAGAGCAACTGGGGGGTGAACCTGTTCCGTGCCGTGGAGGCAGCGTATACAGACCTGCACACCAAGGGAAAGGCGCAGGGCGCGTCGACGCTGACCATGCAGCTAGCGCGCAATCTGTTTCTTTCGTCGCAGAAGACGTACGGCCGCAAGCTGCAGGAGATTCTGCTTTCGATGCAGATCGAGCGAAGATTCACGAAGCAGCAGATCTTTGAACTGTATGCCAACCAGATCTATTTGGGACGTGGCACGTACGGGTTCGAGGCGGGGGCAGGGTACTACTTCAGCAAGCATGCCAAAGACCTTACGCTGGCGGAGGCAGCTATGCTGGCGGGGCTCCCGAAGGGGCCGGAGTATTATTCGCCTGTGCGTTTTCCGGAACGCGCGCTACGCAGGCGGAACTTGGTGCTGAGCGAGATGAGGCAGGACGGAAGAATCTCCGTGGAGGCTATGCGGGAGGCGCAGGGAGAGCCTCTGGGTTTGCGCATTGAGACACCACCGAACAGCATCGCACCGTACTTCGTGGAAGAGGTGCGGAGGGTGCTGGAGAAGGAGTATGGCGCCGACGAGGTGCATGGCGCGGGTCTGAAGGTGTATACGACCCTGGACCTGGAGCTTCAGGGTGTGGCGAATCGAGCGGTGCTCGATGGCGCGGCTACGTATGAGCGGAGACGAGGCTGGAAGGGAGGGCTCGAGAACATTGTGCTGGAGGGTCTTGACCCTGAGAGCTACAGGCACCCGGACTGGGCGGAGCCGTTGGCGAAGGGAGGCTATGTTCACGGCCTGGTTACGGCAATGGCCCCGAAGCGAGTGGAGGTACGGGTGGGATCGCAGATTGCTGTTCTGGGCCCGGAGGACTGGAGATGGACGGGGAACGTGGGCGCGGAGGGATTTCTCAAGAGTGGGGATGTGGTGTATGCGCGAATCGAAGAGGCGGGCGCGGATGGGAAGCTCCACGCCTCCCTGCAGCAGGACTCTGGCGCGCAGGCCTCGATGATGGCGGTGGACAATGGGAGCGGTGAAGTGCTGGCGATGGTGGGCGGACGAGACTTCGCGCTTTCGCAGTTCAACCGTGCAACCCAGTCGCAGCGACAGGTGGGGTCTTCCTTCAAGCCCTATGTATACACGGCGGCGATCGAGGCCGGGGCGGAGCCTACGGACATCGTGGTGGATGGTCCGACGACGTTCCCCACGCCGAATGGACCTTACACCCCTCACAACTATGAGGCCGACTACCGAGGGCCTATGACGCTGCTGAGCGCTTTTGCGGAATCGCGCAATATTCCCGCGCTGAAGCTGGCGGAACGGGTGGGCATTCGCAAGGTGATCGAGGTGGCGCATCGGTTTGGGATCACAAGCAACATTCCCGCATTTCTTCCCGTGGCGATCGGTTCCGCGGACCTTACGCTCGAGGAACAGGTGGGCGCGTACAGTGTTTTTCCGAACGACGGAATTCACATTGCACCCCACTTCATTCGCAACGTCACGCGGGCGGATGGGCTTCCTCTTGCGCCTGAGGCTGTGCAGGTGGATGAGGCGATCTCGGTCGAGACGGCGCGGTCGATGATGCGATTGCTGCAGGCGGTTGTGAAGTATGGAACGGGAGCGTCCGCCGCACAATTGAAGCATCCGCTGGGGGGCAAGACGGGTACGACGAATGACTTCACCGATGCGTGGTTCGTGGGATTCTCTCCTTCGGTGACGTGCGGTACGTGGATTGGATTCGACGATCGGCGTTCGCTGGGCGAAAAGGAGACTGGAGCGCGGGCGGCCTTGCCTATGTGGCTGGACTTTATGAAAGCTGCGATTGCGGGCCACCCTACAGAGACGTTTCCGGCGGGCGACGAGCCCAAGAAGGTGCTGGACGTTCCTCTGACTCGATCGCCGGAGCCCGACCCGGAGCAAGCCAGTCCGAGCGGTCGTGAGGGAGAGCAGGAGCCGCACACGAACAGTACGCCGGAGCAGCCGGGGCGGGGGGCTGGCAGCTCCGGGGATCTGGAGAGAGCTCCAGACGACGCGATCGAAGCGCCGCCTCAGACTCGCAGATACATGCCGGGCGCGAGAAGCAATACGCCGAGACCGGAGCAGAGCAGACGCGCGGGCGGGGCGGAGACCTCACCGGCTACGGCGATACCGACCAGGAACGCAGATCCGGGAGTGCCTGGGGAGGCACCTAAGCGGGGAACTGAGGAGCGGCAGGGCGTCTCGACGCCACCTCCCGACACAGTTTGAAGTAACGCTGCGCGCGCCGCACGTCGCGGCCGATCTGCTGGCGCAGCGAGTCCGCATCGGGCCAGCGAACTTCCTCTCGCAGGAAGTTCAAGAAGGTAAGGCGCAGAGGAGTTCGTTCGTCGAGATCGAGCGGCTCGAAGTCGAGCAGATGCGACTCGACGGTGAAGGAGTTGGCGCCAAAGGTCGGGCGGTTGCCTACGTTGGTGACCGCGTCGAAGGTTCGGGAGGAGACGTCGTCTCCGACGGTCAAGGTGGTGACATAGACGCCGTTCGCGGGGAGGAGTTCGGGATAGCTTGCGAGATTGATGGTGGGCACGGTGTAGCGGGTTCCGTAACCTCGGCCAGGAGCGGGCGTGCTTTGCAGGGCGAAGCTGCGGCCCAGCAGAGCGCGCGCCTGGTTGATGTGGCCCGCGGCGAGGAGAGTGCGTATGCGGCTGGAGGAGATGGGCGCTCCGCGCAAGGCGCGGGGAGCGTAGCTGCGGACGGTGAAGCCGAGGTCGATGCCGAGAGTCTCGAGGCTCTCGATGCCTCCTTCGGCCTGGTAGCCGAAGCGGAAGTTTTCTCCCTCGTGGAGTTCTCGGACGCGCAGGGCATCGTGCAGCACATGCGAGGCAAAGTCGCGCGCGCTGGTACGGGAGAACTCGGGTGTGAAGGGCAGCAGGAGGACGGCGTCGAGGCCAGTGGCTTCGAGCAGGCGAAGCTTTTCGGGGGTTGGGGTGATGAGAAGAGGGGAGCTGTCAGAACGGAGGATACGCGCTGGGTGCGGGTCGAAGGTGATGGCGACGGAGGCGATGCGAAGGGCTTGGGCGCGGGCGCGGAGCTCGGCGATGACCCACTGATGGCCGAGATGGACGCCATCGAAGTTGCCGATGGTGGCGATCGAAGGGCCGAAGCTGGAGGGCAGTTCCTCGATGGAGCGAAAGAGGTGCATGTCAGGCGATCTCGAAGTCGAGCTTCAGGCCGTCGTAGGCGAGACGGATGTGGGCAGGCAGAGCGGCCTCGGTTGCGGCGTGATCGAGCGTGTGGCCCATGTGGGTGAAAAAGGCACGGCGTGGCTTGATGGTCTCGACCAGCGCGACGGAGTGGTCTAGGTGCGAGTGGCTATAGTGTGGCTCGCGCCTGAGCGCATCGAGGATGAGGATATCGAGGTTGGCGAGCAGCGGAAGGCTCTCGGGGGGAATGTCGCTCATGTCCGTCAGGTAGGCCGCGGAGCCGAAGCGGTAGCCTGTGATCTGCTCGCGTCCGTGGGTGACCGGGACACGGCGGAAGGCAGCTCCGAAGAGTTCGACGGAGGCGCCGGGGGTTGTATCGAGACGATGCAGTTCGACGCGCGCGCTTGTGGGATAGCGGTCTTCGGTGCGGAAGGTGTATTCAAAGACCCTTTCGAGGTCGGATGCGGTTTGCTGGTCGGCGTAGATGGGCAGGTAGCCTGGCCTGGTCCCGGGGATGGTCTGATGGATACGGAAGCTGAGGGGACGAAGATCGTCGAAGCCGAGGATGTGGTCGGCGTGGCTGTGCGTGTAGAACACGGCATCGACGCTGCGGATGTTCTCACGGAGTGCCTGGGCGTGGAAGTCCGGCCCGGTGTCGATGAGAACGGTGTGGCCACCATAGCCGAGGCTGATGGACGGACGTGTGCGGCGGTTGCGCTTGTCGCCGGCGGGAGACATGGCTGAGGCGCAGACGGCGCAGTCGCAGCCTAGGGTAGGGACGCCCATGGAGGTGCCGCTGCCTAGAAACGTGAGGGTGGCCTGCATGGTCTAACGGACGATACTCGGGCGGCTGGCAGAGGGAGGGACCGAGGCTGGGGGCTGCGCTTTGGATGCCGCGGACCGCGCTAGAGACTGCGTGATTTCGAGGAATGCCATGCGCAGTTCGAAGAGAGCGCTTTCGAGCAGGCGGGTCTCGTCGGAGGTGAGATTGCTTTTGGTCTTCTCGCCAAGGACGGAGAGCATGTCGATGCTCTGGCGGGCGCCGAGGAGATCGATCTGTGGCTGCTGGCCTTCGGGCGTGGCGCCTCCGAGCTGCATGATCGCAGTCATGTAGATGGATTGAACGATCTGCACGAAGCTGGCGGCGGGAGGGTGCTCGGCGCCGGGATTGGCGGCTCGGATGGCGGTGTCGAGTCGGTCCGCGGTGGCCGCGTAGGCGCGCCTGGACTGTTCGGTTTCTTCGGCGGTGGGGGCTGCGGCTGTGTCTGGGGAGGACTGCTCTTCGAGGGGCGGAGGAGCGGCTTCGGATTCGGGTGTGGGTGCAGCTACGTGATGTTCCTTCTCAGGCGAAGGCGCGGCATCCGGGCGTGGCTCACCGTCCAGGGTGAACTTGCGGCGGTCATTGACGATAAACGGCTTGCTCGATTCAGACATGGTCAGGTTCTCTCAGAGGGGGAAGGTAGATGCGTGAGCGGAGGCGGGCACGGGGTGCGCGCTGCCTCCGGGGTAGAGGAGCGGGGCATGCCGGTCAAGCGCCTCGCGACGTACATAGCCGAGGGCGAGATGCAGCGGCGCCTTCCCCTGCAACGAGGGGATGGTTGCGGTGGAGGTGAGTACGCCGGCTGTCTTGCCGTCCGCCTCGATGGAGGTTCCTGGTGCGGGCAGCGAGCCTTGGAGGCGGAATGCGGAGAAGGTGCGATGGACCTGGCCGCGCGAGCGGATGCGCTCTACGATCTCCTGGCCCAGGTAGCAGCCCTTGGCAAAGTTTAGCGCACGGCGCTGTGCCGTCTCTTGTGGGAGGTCTCGGTCGCGGATATCGACACCGTAGGCGGGCGTGGCGGAGAGGATTCGCAGCCACTCGACGCTTTGGCTACCGCAAGGGACGGCATCCTGGGCGGTGAGCACGTGGCGAAGAGACTCGATGGTCGCAGCGTCGGACCAGAGTTCGAAGCGGGGCACGAGGGGGCTGTAGGCGCGCAGAAGACGGACGCTTGCGCTGTCCGGTCTCAGGTCGGTGAAGGAGAGTTCGGCTAGGTCCTCGGCCTCCAGGCCGATCGCGGCAAGGGTGGCTTGCGCCTTCGGACCGGCGACGAGCAGGCCGGTGCTGGCGTGAGATGCGTCGGCGAGTTCGACATCATCCATGATGATGAATCGATCGAGAAGAGCGATCAGGGAGGCTACGGAGGGAGATGCCGTCTCGAGCAGCAGAGCATCGGGCTCGGCGAAGATGTAAGCGTCGCCCTGGATGCGGCCTTGCGCGTTTAGCAGAAAGTTGTAGCAGCCTTCGCCGAGTTGGAGTGACTGGATGGAGTTGGTCACCATGCCGTTGAGCCAGCGCACGCGCTCGTCGCCGGCGACTCGGATCCAGCCAGTGTTCTCCAGTGCGCGAAAGCCTGTGCCCTGCAGCAGGGCTTCGATTTGCAGCTCTTGCGTAGGTTCGGTCAAGGCGTGAGTGGGGGTGAGGGTTTTCATAGTGCGGGGCAACGTGCGACGGCTCTGCGTACACTGTTGATTATAGCGAGGCACTTCCCGGAGGTAGTTTTGCAGCAGCAGCAAGTGCGGGTATTTCCTGGTTGGAGTCTTCGGCTGGTGTCGGCATCGTTGGTTGTGCTGAGCTTCTTTGGCGCGCGGCAGAGCGGTCTCGCGCAGGGGTCCGGCAACGCCAAGCCTCCTGCGGCAAATGGCGAGGGCCAGCAGCCGATGACCAAGCAGCAGGCGAAGGAGCTCTTTCGATCCGTAGATGACATTCTGGGCTTTGTGAGCAGCGATACCAAGCTGCCGATCGAGCATAGCGTAAAGCGTAAGCTGCTCTCGCGCGACCAGGTGAACAGGTTTCTGCGGGAGAAGTTCGATGACGATGAAGGAGCCAAGCGATTGCAGCGCGATGAGATTGTGTTGAAAAAGTTTGGACTGCTGGACCGGGATTTTCAACTGCGACCTTTCCTGATCGCACTGCTGACGGAACAGATCGCAGGCTTCTACGACAACAAGACAAAGACAGTGAATCTGCTGGACTGGATTGCACCCGATCAGCAGAGACCTGTGCTGGCCCACGAGCTGACGCACGCTCTCCAGGACCAGAAGGTGGATCTGACGAAGTGGTCGGATAAGAGCCTGTCGGGCGTCTCGAAGAACGTGGCGGACGACGATCGACATCTGGCGTTGGACGAAGACGATACAGCGCGCAGCGCGGTGACCGAGGGCCAGGCGATGGTCACCTTCATCGACTACATGCTGCGGCCCACCGGCAAGACGATTGCAGAGGCTCCGGATGTTGCGGAGAAGGTTCGCGAGAGTTCTTCCGATCCGAGTGATTCCCCGGTGATGGCGCGGGCTCCTTTGCTGCTGCAACAGTCGCTGATGTTTCCGTACAGCGAAGGATTGCAGTTTGAGCAGGCCATCCTGGTGAAGCAGGGCAGGGAGGCAGCGTTCGCGCAGGTGCTGGACCGGCCGCCTGCTTCGAGCTTCGAGATCATGCATCCCGCGGCGTACATGGCGCATACACCGGTGCCTGTGGTGCGGCTGCCGGATGTGCATTCTATGCTCGACGCGGAGTATGCGCCGTACGACCTGGGCGTGATGGGCGAACTCGATGCGCGCATCCTGATTGAACTCTTTGGCGGACGCGAGATGGCACAGGCACTGGCGCCAGCATGGGCGGGCGGAGTTTACTATGCGGCGCAGCGTCGTTCGTCCACGGCGGCGGAGAAGGAGACCTCCGCGTCGCTTGGGCTGCTCTACTACTCGCGCTGGCAGAACCGTGATTCGGCGCTGTCTTTCATGCATGTGTATGCGGGTGAGGTCGCCAGGAAATACAAGCGCGTGTCCCGTCGGAAGCAGGACGAAGCCGGCGAGACGGAGCAGGTCTACGCGACGGCGGAGGGCGATGTGCTGCTCTCGATCTCCGATCGAGACGTGTTCGTGAGCGAAGGCTTTGCGCTGCCGCTGGCGCGCAGACTGCGGGATTCCATCGCCAGTGTGCAAGGTGTTGGAGCGGTTCAGGCGGCCGGGTTTCGAGCGCACGAACTCGGGCTGGGGTTGGGCGGCGAGATTAGCTCTTTCGGCATTCTGAGGTCCGAGATGCAGAGGGGATATACTCGCTCTGGCGGCGCGGACGCGGTGCGGTAGAGGGAGCAGCAGAGTTGCAGAAGGCGGAGATTGGCATCATCGGCGGCAGCGGGCTGTATGCGATGCCGGGGCTTTCGGGGGTGCGCGAAGAGCGTATCGACACACCCTTCGGTCAACCTTCCGAGGTGTTCGTTCTGGGTGAGGTCGAGGGGCGGCAGGTCGCCTTTCTGGCGCGTCATGGGCGAGGTCACCGCCTGTTGCCGAGCGAGTTGAACTTCCGTGCGAACATCTACGCCATGAAGATGCTGGGCGTGGAGCGTATCCTCTCGGTCTCGGCCGTGGGGTCGTTGAAGGAAGAGCACAAGCCAACGGATTTCGTGCTTCCGGATCAGTTCATCGATCGTACGTTCGCGCGCGCCTCGACCTTCTTTGGAGACGGCGTTGTAGCGCATGTGGCCTTCGGCGATCCGGTCTGCCCTACGTTGACGCAGGTCTTCGCGTCGGCCTGCGGGAGCGCGGGTGTGGTTGGAAAGCTGGGAGGGACCTACGTCTGCATGGAGGGGCCGCAGTTCTCTACGCGAGCGGAATCGAATCTCTACCGCAGTTGGCGAGCCGACGTTATCGGCATGACCAATCTGCAGGAGGCGAAGCTGGCTCGCGAGGCGGAGATCTGCTACGCGACCCTTGCGATGGTGACCGACTACGATTGCTGGCGCGAAGGCCATGACGATGTGACGGTGGACCAGGTGGTTGCGGTGCTGCACCAGAATGCGGAGAATGCGGCGAAGGTGGTGAGGGCGGCGATCTCGACGATGCCCAGCGAGCGCACCTGCAGCTGCGGAAGCGCGCTGCGACATGCTATTTTGACCGAGCGGGAGGCGATACCCACGGAGGCACGCGAACGGCTGCGGCTGCTGCTCGAGAAGTATGTGTGAAGCTGCCAAGCCGTTGCGCCAAGGTATCATCGAGGGTATGAGCTTGACTGCCGAAGCGCGAGCAAATCGCATCAAAGTCCTTCTCTTCGACGTCGATGGCGTGTTGACGGACGGACAGATCTTCGTCATCCCCGACGCGCAGGGAAAGGGGATCGAGGCCAAGGGCTTCGCCGCGCATGATGGCCTGGGGATCTCGCTCGCACGAATCGCGGGCCTTCGTATCGGTATCATCACGAAGCGGCAGTCGGAGACGGTGGCCATTCGCGCGCGCGATCTGAAGCTTGAGTTCGTATATCAGGGGCAGTCGCACAAGATGAAGGCGGTGGGGGAGATTCTCGCGCGGGCGGGGATTACGCTCGAGCAACTGGCGTATGTGGGAGATGACATCATCGACCTGCCGGTGATGCGGGTCTGCGGGCTGGCCATTGCTACGGCGAATGCTCGCCCTCAAGTGAAGGCGGAGGCGCACTACATAACTCCGAATGCGGGTGGCTTCGGCGCGGGCCGGGACGCTGTCGATTTCATTCTTGGCGCGCGCGGCGTGCTCGAGCGGACGATCGAAGAGTATCTGGACGAGGACAACACGGCCGCGGCGGCGGCCGATGTTGGCGCGGGAAATATGTAAGTCTTCTAGCCTGGGCGCAAGCGAACAAAGCGCGAAGTCTCAGGCTACAATCGTGTATGGCTGCTGCCGCCCTGCCCACGTCGCATGCTGCCCTAGCCTGGGCTCACCCGGTGCTGCAGGAGTGGTTCACAGGCAAATTCAGCACACCCACCGAGCCGCAGGAAGAGGGCTGGCCGAGTATTCTGCGTGGTGAAACGACGCTGATCTCGGCACCGACGGGGTCGGGGAAGACCCTGGCAGCGTTTCTGGTCTGCATCGATCAGCTGCTGCGGCAGGCTATCGACGGACGACTTGCGGCTACGACGCAGGTGGTTTACGTGAGCCCGCTGAAGGCGCTCTCGAACGATATACAGAAGAATCTCGACCAGCCTTTGCGCGAGATTCAGCAGCTCGCGATGGAGCGCGGGTATCTTTCGGCGCAGATTGTAACCGGCGTACGCACAGGAGATACGCTGCCCAAGGAACGCGCCGCGATGCTGCGGCATCCTCCGCATATCCTGGTCACGACGCCTGAGTCGCTCTATCTTCTGCTGACATCTGCCAAGCCGCGCGAGCATCTGCGGAGAGTTCAAACAGTGATCGTCGATGAGATCCATGCCATCGCCGATGACAAACGAGGAGCGCATCTCTCGCTTACTCTCGAACGCTTGGACGCTTTGGTGTTGGGCGAGAACAGGCTCTCCCCGGGAGGTATGCTGACGGGCCTGAGCACGCCTCCGCAGCGGATAGGGCTCTCGGCCACGCAGAACCCGATCGAGTTGGTGGCGGAGTTTCTCACCGGCTCCCATGCCCAGAGGATGCCTGCGCGTATTGTGCAGGTGGGTCAGAGGCGCGAACTGGATCTGGCCATCGAGGTGCCATCGGACGAGCTTGGCTCGGTGACGACGCACGGCATGTGGTCCGAGATCTTCGATAAGCTCGCTGCGCATGCGGAACATCACCGCTCTACGCTGGTTTTTGTCAACACGCGAAGACTGGTCGAGAAGCTGGCGTTCGCAATTGGCGAACGGCTGGGAACGGAGCATGTCGCGGCGCATCATGGTTCGCTTTCGCGCACGCTGAGGCTTGACGCGGAGCAACGCCTGAAGCGTGGCGAGATTAAAATTTTGGTTGCTACGGCTTCACTCGAGCTGGGTATCGATATTGGTGACATCGACCTGGTGTGCCAGATCGGAAGCACGCGCGCCGTGGCCGTGGGCATGCAACGCGTGGGGCGCGCGGGTCACTGGCGGGGAGCGCTACCGAAGGGCAGGTTCTTCGCGACGACGCGGGACGACCTGCTGGAGCTCGCCGCCCTGGTCGGTAAGATGCGCTGCGGGGAGCTGGATCGTCTGGAGATTCCGCCGGAACCGATCGATATTCTGCTGCAGCAGATGGTGGCGTGTTGCGGCGCGGAGTCGTGGGAGGAAGAGGCGCTGTACGGTGTGCTGCGGCGGGCGTACCCCTACCGGAATTTGACGAGGGAGCGCTTCGATCAGATGGTGTGTCTGCTGACCAACGGAATCGAATCGAGTCGAGGCCGATATGGCGCGTACCTGATGCGGGATGGGGTGCACGGCCGTCTGCACGCGAGGCGAAGCGCTCGCATGACCGCGATCACGAATGGAGGCAGCATTCCGGATACGGCGTTGTTCCAGGTGATACTGCAACCTGAAGGGTTACAGATCGCGACGCTCGATGAACACTTCGCGGTGGACTCTTCGGCGGGCGACGTGATTTTGCTGGGCAACAGCAGCTGGCGCATACAGCGTGTGGAAGCAGCCGGCCGGGTGTTGGTGGAAGATGCTCACGGCGCGCCGCCCAATGTGCCTTTCTGGTTTGGGGAGGCTCCGCAGCGCACGGCTGTGCTGTGCGACGGTGTGGGGCAACTTCGAGAGGCGATCTCGGAGCGCACGGCCGGGCTGTCGCCGGGCTGCATCACCTTGGCTCATCCGGAGACCGGTGCGGCGGCCGCGTGGCTCATGGAAGACCATGGCGTCTGCTCCGCCGGAGCGCTGGAGCTGATCTCCTACATTGTTGCTGGACGCGCTGTGCTGGGCGCGGTGCCCAGCAAGACGACGATCATCGCAGAGAGGTTCTTCGACGAGGGAGGAGGCATGCAGCTTGTTCTGCATGCGCCGTTCGGAGGACGCATCAACAAGGCCTGGGGCCTCGCCCTCAGGAAGCGTTTCTGCCGAGGCTTCAACTTCGAGCTGCAGGCCGCAGCCACCGATAACGGCATCAACATCTCCCTCGCTGAGCAGCACAGCTTCCCCTTGGGGGATGTCTTTCAGTTCCTCACCCGGCACACCGCGAAGGAGCTGCTCGAGCAGGCCTCGCTGGCGTCTCCCATCTTCAAGACTAGGTGGCGTTGGGCTGCAAATCGAAGTCTGCAGCTGCTGCGCTTTAGCAAAGGCAAGCGAGTCGCTCCGCAGGTGCAGCGCACGCGGGCCGAAGACCTGTTGGCGAGTGTCTTTCCGCAGGCGGCTGCCTGCTTCGAGACGATCGTAGGAGACATTGTTCTACCCGACCATCCGTTGGTGGACGAGGTGATGAAAGACGTGCTGCAGGAGGCGATGGACCTTGAAGGTTTGATCGCCGTGCTGGACGGAATCGCGGCGGGCACGATCCGCTGCCTGGCGGTGGATACGCCGGTGCCGTCGCAGTTCGCGCACGAGCTTCTGAATGCGAACCCTTATGCCTTCCTGGATGAGGCCGGGCTGGAGGAGCGTCGTGCGCGCGCCATCCCTTTGAGCAGGAGGCTGCCATCCGGCGCGGGAGACGGTCCCGGCGTGCTCGACCCGGCTGCCATTGCTGGCGTTCGCGAGGAGTGCTGGCCGGACCTGCGCGATGAGAATGAACTGCACGATCTGCTGATGAGCCTGGTGGCGCTTCCTGTGGCTGAGACAGAAGGAAGGGAGGCGAAGTCCTGGGATATCTTCTACGACCGCTTGGCTCAGTCGGCGAGGGTCGCCACACGAGAGTGCGGGCAGCTGCGGTGCTGGGTTGCGGCGGAGCGGGCGGCTGTGGCCGACGCTCTTTGGCCGGCTTCTGTAGCGAGCGCGGCTGCGAAGGATAGTTACGTGCTGCAGTGTGTTCAGGGATGGTTACAAATTATCGGACCGGTAACTGCAGCTTCTCTGTCGCAGCGGCTGGCGCTCGCTCCTGGGACGATTTTTCAAGCCTTTCTCACGATGGAGATGCAAGGGCTGCTGCTAAGAGGCGTCTTCGAACGTGGTACTCCCGGGTGCGATTACGAGATCGAGTGGTGCGAGCGAAGAATTTTGCAGCGCATTCATCGGAAGACTCTGGGTACGCTCCGGCTGGAGGTCGAGGCTGTCTCACCCGCGCTTTATATGAACTGGCTGCTGGGCTGGCAGCATATTGCACCGCTGAGCCAGCTCACGGGGGAAGATGGGGTGCTGCAGGCACTGCGTCAATTGGAAGGCTTTGAAGCGCCTGCGGTGGAGTGGGAGCGCAGCCTGCTACCGGCCCGTGTCGCCGCCTACGATCCTCGTTGGCTGGACGCTCTCTGTCTCTCCGGCGCGGTTGGCTGGGGGCGTGTTTCGCCACATCCGGCCTGGGCTGCAGGGGAGGGAAGCGCACCGCGGCGCGTGATCCCGACCAATGCGGCGCCCATCACATTTTTCGTACGCGAGACGGCGGAGTGGCTGCCCCGCTCGCTTGCGCAAAAAGGAGTGGAGGAACGCAAGCTTGCAGCGGCGCTGAGTGCCGATGCGCTGCAGCTTCGCACTCTGCTTCAAGAACGCGGCGCGTGCTTCTCGAACGACCTGCAGCGCATTTCGGGGCTGACGCCTGCGCAGACGCAGCGCGCGCTATGGGAGCTGGCGACGGCGGGGCTGGCTTCCTCCGACGGCTTCGACCAGCTTCGCACCTTGATGGGGTCTCATCCTAAAACCCTCGAACCTGACTCCGCGGCGAACACAAGAAGGCGCCCGGCGCGAAGCTCGGTAGGACGCTGGTCGTTGCTGAGCGAAGAGACACATGCTTCCATGAGCGCGGGTGAAGCCGCGCGCGCGGGCGATGCGGCGGTGGAGTCTGCCGCGCGTATGTTGCTGCAGCGCTATGGCGTTCTGTTTCGAGACCTCCTGACACGCGAGTGCAACGTGCCGAAGTGGCGCGATCTTCTGGGTCTGCTTCGCCGCCTGGAGGCCCGTGGCGAGGTCCGGGGTGGACGCTTTGTCGCGGGGTTCGCCGGCGAGCAGTTCGCACTGCCGGAGGCGTTGGAATCGCTGCGGATGGCGCGCGGCAGAACAGAGACAACGACGGTGCGCGTAGCTGCGGCCGACCCCTTGAACCTGGCTGGAATCCTGGTGCCAGGCGAGCGCGTTGCCGCGGTGCCGGGGAGGCACATCACCTACTGCGGCGGAAGCGTCAAGAAGGACTCCGACGAGCAGGTGTTGGAATCGCCGGTCGAAGCCGCGCTGCATCTGCCTGCCGCGCAATCCAGCCTGACGTGGCTGCAATGAAGCGCGAGCCTTCGGAGTCTTCAGAGGTCGAGGAGAGTTCGAACCCTGAAAGGGCATTGGGTGAAGAAGACTTTTACTTTGAAGGCCCCTACGTGGTCTTCACCGCTGCGTACCACTTGAAACGCGGCTACTGCTGCAATTCCAATTGCCGCCATTGTCCGTACCGCTGATCGGCCTCAGGGAGTGGAGGCGGAAGGCAGAGGCGGAATGGCGCCGGCGACGTTGGCGGGAGCCATTCTACCCGCGCGCATCGTCTTGGCAACACGGACTAGCATCTGCACACGCGGGTCGCTGCGATACTTCGAGAGCACAGGATCGTCTCCCATCGCATGAAGGACATCGAAGCCGGACTCGCTGGCGCGGGATAACTCCTGGAGCATGGAGGTCTCGTCCTGGGCGCGGGCGTAGGCGCGAGCCATCTCGTAGCAGAAGCGCCCATGGTCGTCTGGCGAAAGCAACTGGGCGGAGACTCCGGTGTTCCCGGATCTCTGGAAGACTAGCGGATCGAGCTTGACCGCGGTCATCATCTCCTTGCGTCCGCTATCGAAGTCCTTCTGCTGGAAGTACGCGATGCCCAGGTTGGAATGGAAGACAGCATTGCGCTTCTCGAACTTGACTGCGCGCCTGTAGTCGTTGATCGAACTGAGGTACTGGTGTTGCACGAACTCGACAGCGCCGAGATTGTTCCACAGTTCGGCATCTTTGCGGCGGAGCTTCAAGCCGCGTTGAAAGTAAAGTCGCGCCAGAATCTCGTTATGCAGTTCGAGTTCGGTGACGCCAATTTTCTTGAACAGCCTGATCTGAGTCCCGCCGCGCTGCAAGGCGTAGTTGTAATAAAGAAGCGCATCAGCAGGGTAGCGGCGAGCACGCAGCACATCGGCCTGCAACTCAAGCTGCGCTGGCGTCGCTGTCGCGGGGTCCGCGAGGTGCCGCTCGATGTCCGCCCATTGAGGATCATTGTGCTGCGGGTCGTTGTGCTCACCCGAGGCGGCCGCGACCACTGCGGGAACTGCACTCTGCGCAAGGCTCTTGTGCCCAGCCAGGTGGGGATAGGTGAAGGCGAGAAGGCAGATGAAGGCGGATCGCATGGTTCGCATCGGGATGACCTCCCCCTTGCGGTATGGCACAGGATGATTCGCCCATTCGCACTGCTTGTCAAGCGGTTAGCATTCAGTGGCCGGCGGGTTCGCCAGCTGTTGGCGGAAGCTTCGAGCCTGCCGGAGCAGAGGGGACGACCTGAGCCGCAAGGGCGACCAGGATCGCTACCCGGGGAAAGCCGAAGCTGCCTGCAGCGTCGTCGATTACGTTCACCTGGCAGATGTACCGTCCGGGCTTCAGCTGCGCCAGGGCAACATCGAACTGGAAGGCCACGGCGGCGCGTTCCGGTGTGTTGATCGCAGTGGCTTCGACCAGAGGAGTCTCATAGACCTTCACGCCCCCGCTGAGGAACTCTATGCTGGTGAGCACGCGAACAGGGCCTCCGAGGCGCCGCTTCATGCCGGGCGAGGGTGCCGGCGTAGGCGCGCCCGCCTGCCGTGCCGGATCGTACACCTCGTAGAGGAAATAAAGATGTTGGTCCTGCCGGAAGACATGCGGCACGTTGGGGATCCACTCCACGCCGTCCCGCACCAGAGGCGTGCCCTCTCGCTTGGGCGGGTTCGCATCGCGCTGGCTTGCGAGCACAATGGAACTGAGCTTCAGAGGAGATTTCTTGAAGTCGGGGACACGCAGGTCTGTCTCGAAGCTGCCCATGTGCCCGGTCTCGTTTTCGCGGACGGCGAACTTTACGTGGTACGTTCCCGGCGCGAGGGTGAAGCCAGTGGAGTACTGAATGTTCTTCTGCTGCACCTGCTGGGAGGAGTTCAGCGCCAGCTTTACGTTGTCGCGCACGGTGCCCACGACGATGCCCTGCGCATTTTTCACCTGACCAGCGATGTCGATGTTCGCCTTGTCTCGATCGTTGTTTTTGACGAACGGAATCTGCGAGCCGGGAACGATGAGCGAGACCGGCACAAAGAAGCGGTTGTCCTCCAGGCGAAAGTACAGCGCTTGCAGATACACGGCTACTTCCGTTGCGGGCAGGTCGCTGCGCAACTGCTCGGTGAGCTGGAGCTCGCGGTCTTCGCTCTTCGCATGCTTGAAGTCGGCGGGCGCATAGTAGCCGGGCCGGTATTCGAGCTTGGCGTCGCTGCGGTTCAACTTCACGGTTAGGCGGCGGTAGGAGCCGTCGCGCGCAAGGTTGGTCGACCGGAAGCCCAGGATGTAATACGCCTCGGTGTCGTGCTGGATCTGCTGAAAGGCCGGCGCGAAGTCGTTGGAGTCGGTGAATAATTTTCCGCCCGTATCGGAGGCCAGTGTGCCGAGCACCTCCTGCGAGTTGAAGTTATTCGTCAGCTGCGTCTGCATTGCCGCGCCGCTATACGCTGCGGTTCCGCGCAGGCTTCCGGTTGAGGCGTCGCCGACAGGAGGCAGCGCCTGCAACCCGCGCGCGTCCACGCTGTAGATGGCCATGTTCGCGCGTACAGCTTCATTGGTCGCGGCGCGCATGCTGGCCTGGTTTTCGATTCCATTGCGCGTCAAGCCGCCGGAGAAATAGAGCATGCTCTTACGTTGATCCACACGCTCGAGACTCTTGGCGATGGCGCGAATGGCATAGAGCTCGCGGTCGGTGTTCAGGTCGTTGTACTCGGTATCGTCGGCGCTGTAGGAGGAGGCGTCGTCGGGAGTTCCGTCGCTCGATCCCGTGCCGCCATCGGCGAATCCAGTGCCTTCAGTGCCGTTGTACTTGTCTACGGCGTGAAGCAAGGCCGCTCGGTTGGAGGTGAAGTCCTGGTCCAGAGCCAACGAAGTCGCGAGGCTGGCGACAGCGACGAGGTCCGCCGGCTGCATCTTCTTGTCGATGTAGTCCTGCGCGCCATGAACCGCGCGGTCGATATCCTCAGGCTGCATGCTGCTCAGGTCGAAGAACATTACGATGAGGCGATGGTCCCGCAGTTGTGCCGGGTCGGCGCCCAGGTTGCGGTTCAGCATGTCTGCGATGCTTGTCTGGCCGCTCACGGTGTTCTCCTGGCTCAGCGCGGCGGCCTGGTCCACGTTCTGGTAGTCGAAGCTGGCGATCTTCTGGGGCTTGCCATTTTCCAAGATCGTGAAGTCTTCGGGCTTCAGGCCCTTCAGAACCGCCCCGGATCTTTTGTCCCGAACCACCACGTTCGTCAGTACGATGTCGGTCTGGACTTTCAGGGTGAATGTACCCTTCGCGTCTGGCTGCTGCGAGAGCACAGGCGAAGACGCGATGACACACACCAGTGCTCCCTCCAACCCCTTCCGCAGGATGCTCTTCGTCATCTTTCAAAACCTGTACCTTCCCTGCAGCGTGATGCGGCGCATAGGTGCGGCCGATGTGACGAGCCCATACGTGGCGGAATTCACCGTGGTGTCGATGGCCGAATACTGCACGGTGTTGAAGGCGTTGGCCGCGGTAAGTCTCGCCTCGAACGAACGTGTTTCGCCGAAGTTCACCGTCTTGGCCAGCGACATGTCCACACCGACAACGCCGGGTCCTTCGATGGAATTGCGCGAAGCCGTACCGAACCCATTCGCCGGGCTTGCAAACGCAGCTTTGTTGAACCATAGGCGGCTGGTGCCCGCGCCCGCGATGGCCTGGGAGAAGACGCGGTCGGGGCGCAGCGTGTAGTTGCCGCCAGAGGAGATCTGCGCCGCGGTGGAGTTGTACATCGGCGTGTAGTACGTGCCGGTGGCAAAGGTGTAGTCTCCGGAGACTGAAAAGCCATCGAGCGCGCGGGACCACAGGCCGCCTTTGGAGAGCAGGGCGCGATTGGGGCCGATGGGCAGCTCAAACACCCAGTTCCCGGTCAACTTGTGACGTATGTCGAACGCAGAATTGCCTTCTTCGAGATCGAGCCGCAGGTCGTTCTGCGCGATCTGGTACGCCGCGCCGCCGATCGATGAGGCGTTGTCGATCGAATGTCCATACTGGTAGGTGGCCTGCAGCGCGATGCCCTTTTGCATCCTCTTGCGCGCGTTGATCGTCAGCATGTTGAATCGCGAGTAGCCGATGGAGTCTTCGAACGTGAACGCCTGCGCATTGGCCGTGGTGACCGAGTTGGCGGTGTGATTCGGAGCACGCACCATGTCCAGGTTGCCTCCATTCGATCCGTTGTAGCCCACGTTCAAGACCACACCCAACCCTAGCGTGCGCTGCACGTCGACGTTCCATATCTGCACGCGGCCTAGTCTGTACTTCTTATTTACGGAGTAGTTATTTTGCACGGCTTTGTTCGAGCAGTTGAAGCCGTTCGCCAGCGTCATGTTCTGCAACGTGCAGCCGGTCTGGTTCTGCGCGGAGGCGAGAACGTTGGTTTGCGTGAGCGCGAAGGGAGGCTGAAACGCCAGCGATTGCGCGAACGTCGCAAACTGCGCGGTGTTGTAGTTGATGCCATATCCTGCGCGAATGACCGTCTCCTTGAGTTTGCTGGGCCTCCACGCCACACCGAACCGGGGCGCGTACATGGTGCGGTCCGGGTTCACCAGGGAGCGCGGAAAGCTGCCGCTGAAGGGCCCGCTGGCGTTCGGCAGCACAGGCGCAACCTGCGTGAAATTCGCATTGTGATCGAGGTTTACGAGGCGATCGTTCTTCTCTACGTACGGTGAAAAGTATTCATAGCGGAGCCCGTAGTTGAAGGTCAGGTTGGGCCGCGCGCGCCAGTCATCCTGCGCGTACCAGTCGATCACGTTGGCGCGCAGATAGATCTTCGACAGCCCCGCCTGCAGCTTCGTCTGCTGCGGATTCCCCAAGAGGAAGTCCGCGAACCCCGCACCGGTCGCGGCCTGGGACGTGGTGGATGTCGTCGAAGCAGCCTGGTCGGCGGGGCTCTGCGTGACGTACCCGGAGAAGACGAACGTGCCCACCACGTTGTCTCCGCCAAGTGAGTCGGCATGCACACGGCGGACATCGACGCCAAAGCGCATGTTGTGTTTCGCGTGGTTCCAACTCATGAAATCCGAGAAGGAAATCGTCTGGTTGATCGCATCGCGCGGAGTCTGCTCATTCAGCGACGTGAAGTTTGTGATCTGCAGATTTGGGACGCCGTTGTAGAAGCTCGGTACCGTCAGCTGCGCCTGCTGGCTGGGAACGTTCACGCCCGCTGCTGCCGCGGGATTCGTCGGTGCGCCGGTGAAATAGTTAAGCAGTGCCAGATGCGAGCGGTTCCAGTTCACGGACGCATTGTTGTTCAGCCTTCCGTAGCCGGCGGTGTAACCCGCGGTTACGCCGTAACCGTCCGAGGCTGTCGTGCCTCCCAGCGGGAGGAAGATCGTTCTCAGGTCGCTCGCGGTGTGCGAGTAGCTGCCATTGAAGTTGACGTTCTGCCGCAACGTCTTCGGAGCATCGGCGGAGGGCCGGCGGCCAAATCCTCCCGGGGCGCCGAAGCTGCTGTTCTGGCCAAAGTTCCGCATGTAGCGCAGCGCTAGCGTCGTGGCGTTCGAGCCCACCGTAGTGATCGTCTGGTAGTTGAGGCCCTGGGTTCCCGCGAGCGCGATATTGGGCGCGGGATAGTACGCGAGCAGGGCCTGCGCCTGCTTCGAAATCCGCGCAGAGGGAAGGATGTTGCCCTGGAACGGCTGTCCTGTAAGAGGATCGTAGAGCGGCGTCCGCACCGCGTGTCCGTTCACCGTCTGGGTGAGCTGCGAAAGGTCGCCCGCGCGCTCCGCCAAAGTGGGCACTACGCCGTACAGGTTCTCCGGCGTGATATTTCGCTGGCCGGTCAGATTGAAAAACACAAATTGCTTGCTGCTCGGTTTGGTCACTCTGGGCAGGTAGGGGGAGCCGGCAAAGGTGATACCGAAGCGATTGTTGCTGTAGGCAGGCTTCACCACCGGCGCTCCCGTTAGAGAAAAGCTGGTGGCATCGAGCGCTCCGTTCCCACCCTGGTAGAAGAGACTTCCATGTGGCTGAGCCGGGT
>CAXTPY010000019.1:0-20420 GCA_964246195.1 uncultured Acidobacteriaceae bacterium
GTGTAAGCCACCCCCGGGTCAGCTCCAGCCCGCCCGAGCCAGGCACGGGAGCTCCAGCCCGCCCCCAGACGAAGAAAGGCCCGGAGCCATAGAAAAGAACCATGGAAAGCTCCGGGCCTTTCGCTCCACGCCACGCGCCGCGCGCGCCTGACGTGGCCGCGTCTAAAGTTATGCGACCACAGGCTGCGCCAGCACCTTGCTGATGCTCTTGTCGATCGTCTCCTTAGGCACAAACCCCACCACCTGCTCGGCCACCTTGCCGCCCTTGAAGAGCAGCAACGCCGGAATCCCGCGAATGCCGTACCGGCTAGGCGTCGCCGAGTTCGCATCTACATCCATCTTCATCACTTTGATCTTGCCCTGGTACTCCGCGGCGATCTCGTCCACCACCGGCGCCAGCGCCCGGCATGGCCCGCACCACGCTGCCCAGAAATCCACTAGCACCGGCTGCTCCGACTGGAGCACCTCCTGCTCAAACGACGCATCGCTCACATTGGTGACGAACTGACCTGCCATGGTTGACTTCCCTCCTGCCTCGCTGTCCGGAGAACCGATCCACACGCGGGCTTCCATACTATAGATGTTTTTTTCAGGTCGTCGATTCAGCCCGCTACCCACCGTCGTTCTACCGTCGGTTCACCACGAAACCACCGCAAAAATTAAACGCCCGGACCCCGCGGTGAGCGGGGTCGACGGGCGGTGTAGCAGCCCTCCCGGACCTCTCGAAAGAGGTCAACGGGCGGCGAAGCAGCCCTCCCCAGAACTGCGTACAGCGCTAACCTACTGCCATCGCCCGCCCAGCGTAAACACATCTTCGGTAACATTTTGCGATTACCAGGTAATCGCAGAAAGCTCCTGGCCCCCCGCAGAGATGCTTGTGTGCAAGATCTCAACCCTAAACGCTGCAACAACTTGCAGAATCCGCTCGACGATCCCCGCCCACGGTACGCGCGGATCCACCACCAGCAGCACCGCGGGCCCCGCTCCACTCAGCGCCACCCCATACACCCCCTCCTCCTGGCGCAGCGGAAGCAGCAGAGGAAGCAGAGGGCACGCTCCGCTGCGGTACGGCTGGTGCATGCGGTCCTCCATGGCAACCCGCAAAAGCTCCGGGCGATCCTGGGCAAACGCGGCCACCAGCAGCGCCGTCGCCTGCACGTTCGCGACAGCGTCTTCGCGGCTATACGCGGCCGGCAGGAGCGCCCGCGCCTGGGCTGTAGACAAGCCTTCGGTAGGCAGGACAAGCATCAGCTTCCAGTCCAGCAACTCGCCGCAAGTCGCTGTAAAGACAGCCCCTTCCCGCATCGCCGAAGCTGTCATTCCACCCCTCCAGCAGGCCGCCACGTTATCCGGATGGCCCTCGCGCCGGCACGCTTCCCGCATGATCTCCGGCCCCGTCCAGCCCAGCTCGCCAAAGTGATTGGCCAGGCAAACCCCCGCCAGCAGCGCCGCCGCGCTCGATCCACAGCCCATGCCCAGCGGAATTTCGTTGCGCAAAAGCACGGAAATTGCATGGATAACACGGCTTTTTGTCCGCAAAATGTCGCGGTACGTCTCGACCATCAAGTTGTCCACGAGACGCCCGCAGACCTCCGCATCCCGCCCCGTAGCCTCGATCGAAAACTCCTCGGCAACCCTGGCCTCGAGCGTCAGGTAGAGCGACATCGCCAGGCCCAACGCATCGAAGCCCGGCCCCAGGTTGGCGGACGTAGCTGGAAGCTTCAGGTGGAACGGCTTTTGTCTCAGCATCATGCAGGATGCGCGTAGGCCGGTTTGAGATGCTCTTCGAGCGTACGCAGGACAAGCTCCGGCTCAGCTTCAAGCACGGTGGGGGGCTTGCGCAACTGGGCGTGCCGCGCGAGCTGTTCCGGGCTCGCCGAAGCCGTCTCCTCCGCCGTCAGCAGCGCATCGCGATGGTAGTCGATGGTGTACTCAGGATCCTTGAGCGTATGTCCAGTAAGAATCAACACCACGCGCTCCTCACGTGTGATCTTGCCCTGCGCCACCAGTCTCTTCAGGCCGCCCAGCGTGACCGCGGAGGCTGGCTCGCAGCCGATGCCCTCCGCGCCGATCTCGGCCTTGCTGAGCGCGATCTCCTGCTCGGAGACCTGCTCGCACCAGCCTCCGGTGGATTGCAAAACCTGGATGGCCTTGCGCCAGGAGGCCGGATTGCCGATGCGTATGGCGCTGGCGCGGGTGTCCGCGGTGACCGGGTCGAGTCTCTCGCCGTTATGCTGTTGCAGGCTTCGATAGAGCGGATTGGCTCCCTCAGCCTGGATGACGCTGATCTTGGGGACGCGAGGGATGAGGCCCAGGCGATGCATCTCGGCGAAGCCTTTGCCCAGGGCGGAGGAGTTGGCGAGGTTGCCGCCGGGGACGATGAGGTGCTCGGGAACCTGCCAGTCGAGCTGCTCGACGATCTCGAACGCGGGTGTCTTCTGGCCTTCGAGCCTGTAGGGATTGACGGAGTTGAGCATGTAGACGGGCGCCCGGCGGACCAGTTCGGCGAGGATGCGGACGCAGCCGTCGAAGTCGGTCTTGAGCTGCAGCGTCAAGGCGCCGTAGTCCATGGCCTGGGAGAGCTTGCCCCAGGAGATTTTGCCCTCGGGGATCAAGACCAGGCTGCGGAGACCGGCGCGCGCGGCGTAGGCGGACATGGCGGCGGAGGTGTTTCCGGTGGAGGCGCAGGCCACCCACTCGAAGCCGCGCTCGGCGGCGACGGAGAGCGCCGCCGTCATGCCGGTGTCCTTAAAGGAGCCGGTCGGGTTCATACCTTGATGCTTGGCGAGCAGCCAGTCGATGCCGGCGGCCTGCGCGCAGCGCGGCAGGTCGTAGAGCGGCGTGTTGCCTTCACGCAAGGTGATGGCGGCCTCGGGTGAGTCGAGGATCGGCAGCAGGTCGCGAAAGCGCCACACGCCGGACTGGTCGATGGCCAAGGTGGAGGTTCGGCGCTCCTGCCAGAGCCAGCGCAGGGCGCCGGGATTGGGAACGTTCGCCGCGGGAGCTCCCAAGAACGGAGGCGTGGAGACGCGAGGAGGGGAGACGCCGGGACCGGACGCGGCAGGCTGGGGCGGCGCACTCGAGGCGGAGCCACCCGTCCAGGCATAGGTCACCTCGTAGAGCTCGTTGCACTCCGGGCAACGAAAATCGGCTGCCACCGTAACTCCCGCGATGGTGCGGGCGCATCCGGTGCATCTAAGCTGGTGTGATGCCTGCGACATTGTGCCTTTCAGCCTACCGTAAAGCGAAGCAGTCACCAAGAAGAGTTCAGGCCACCCTGCTCGCGGCGTTGCTTCTAGGGCTGGTTGCTCCCGCAGCCGGCAAGGCTCAGCAAACTCCGCCAACGCCGTTGAAGGTCCGCGAGATTCGCGTCGCCGCCGCGGCGGACCTGCAGACGGTTCTGCCGGATCTGGCGGCGCGGTACGAGCATCAGACCGGGATCAAGGTGGTCGCGAGCTATGGCTCCTCGGGAACGCTGACGGCGCAGATCCTGAACGGCGCTCCCTTCGACCTCTTCCTCGCGGCGGACTTCGTCTATCCGGAGAAGGTGGTCGCAGCCAGGCTGGCCGATACCAAAAGTCCTGTGGAGTATGCGCAGGGAGCGCTTGTGCTGTGGGCGCGCAAAGACTCCCCCCTGCAGCCTCTCAGCATGGAGAGGTTGACGGACCCGCGCGCGAAGAGGGTGGCTGCGGCCGATGAGTTTCGCGCTCCCTACGGACGAGCCGCGGTGAGCGCGCTCCGCAACTTGAAGCTGTACGACCAGGTGAAGCCCAAGCTGGTCTTCGCCGAGAACATCGCCCAGGCGGGCCAGTTCGCGGAATCCGGCAACGCCGATCTGGGCCTGATCTCGCTCACGCTGGCCGTGTCGCCCAAGTTTTCGGGCGAAGGAACCTATGTGCGCGTGCCTACGCTCTACCCGAAGATTCAGCAGTATGCGGTGGTGTTGATCCAGTCCGACCGGCGTACCGAGGCACATGCTTTTCTGGACTGGATGCTGTCCCCTCCGGTGCAAGCCTCGTTGCCCGCGATGGGGCTGAGCCCTGTGCCGTAGCGGTCCCTCCGGCTATTCCGGCGTTTGCACGGAGACGATCCTGGCGGTGGCCGTGTAGCGTTGGCAGGCGGTGTAATCGGCGACATAGTGGAGGCTGAGCGGCTTCTTCTTGTCGATCAGGTCGTTGACGATACGGCTGGGAAGATAGAAGGACTGGCCGCCCAGGTCGAAGGAAGCGTAGTCGACCGCGATGGTCATGGTGTTGCTGTTGGATGGAATGGGGATGAAGGGCAGGTGCGGAAGAAGCCCGCCGAGAACCGCATCCTGGGTGATGGAATCCAAATGCAAGACCTGGTAGGAGGTAGGATCGACCAGGAAGTGCAAGTCAGAGCGGCGCGTGCTGGCGCAGGTCTCTCCAGGAGCCTGCTTGCGGGTGGCGAGGAGGAGAATCGTTCCGGTGGGCGCCTTCGCCGGCGGCGTGGCCAGGGTGTAGTCCATGCACTGGTCCAGATTCAGGACGTCGAGCATATTGAGGTAACCGCCGTAGAAGGAGATGGGCGGCCTGTCCTTCTGGTTCTTGACGGGCTTGCCATCGACCGTCTTGTGGGTCCGGGTCTCGGTGAGGCCGCTCTTCGAAGAGGACTTGGAGGACTCGCGAACCATGCGGAAGTCGGAGTCCAGCTTCATCTCTTCCTTGACCTGACCCTTGCCGAGGCGCTGCGAATCGATCTCTTCGTCGCAGGAGAAGCTGGGGATGGAGGCGTTGAGGGCGGCGACGTTGGCGCGAACGCGCGCGAGCACCTGGCCGGCGGCGACCGGGTCCGGTTGCGCCAGACACGGCGAGCACGCGGAGAGAAAAAGGATAGCGAAGAGGGCGGGTCGCATGATCCAGCATACGAAATTGGGCCTACTCCAGTTCCCCGGGGCCGTAGACTTCTTCGTGTATGGATTCTGCGGCGCTGTGGTTGACTTTGCGGCTGGCGGTAGGGGCTACGGCGATTCTTCTGCTGCTGGCCCTGCCCCTGGCGTGGTGGATCGGCGCGGGCCGTGGCGCGGGACGAGCGGTGGCGCAGGCGGTGGTGGCTCTGCCTCTGGTGCTTCCTCCCACGGTGCTCGGCTACTACCTGCTGGTGGCCATGGGACCGTTGACGGCTCCCGGACGCTGGCTGACGAAGGCCCTGGGGCACCCGCTCGCGTTCAGCTTCGAAGGGCTTCTGGTGGGGTCTGTGCTGTATAGCCTGCCGTTCGCGGTGCAGCCCTTGGTCGCTGGATTTGGGGCCGTGGAGAAGGGCTACGTGGAGGCGGCGGCGATGCTGGGCGCGGCTCCCTGGCGCGTGTTCTGGACGGTGCTGCTGCCGATGTCGCGGGGCTCGGTGTTGACCGCGATGGTGCTGGCCTTCACGCATACGGTAGGTGAGTTCGGCGTGGTGCTGATGCTGGGAGGAAACATTCCGGGGGCGACGAGGACGCTTTCGATCGCGTTGTACGACCAGGTGCAGGACCTGAACTACGCGGCGGCGAACCGCACGGCGGCCGTCCTGCTGGGGGTGGCGTTCGTGGCGCTGCTGGCGTTGTACCTGACGCCGCGTCTGCGCGGAGGCCGAGGCGAGGGAGGCGTGCTTGGGTGAGCCGAAGCTGATGAGCCTGCGGCTGCGCCATACGGCGGGAACGCTGCGCATGCGGGTCGAGTTCGACCTGGGGGCGCCGTGGAGCGTCCTGTTCGGGCCGTCCGGCAGCGGGAAGAGCACGGTGCTGCGCGCGGTGGCCGGGGTACTGCAGGCGCGGGAGAGCAGGATCGTGCTTGGAGAGGCTGCGAGCGGCGGCCAGCGCGTGCTGGACGATACGGCAGCCGGGGTCTTCGTTCCGGTTCACCAGAGGCCGGTGCGCAGCGCGGCCCAAGCGGCGCGGCTGTTCCGCGGGATGACGGTGCGCGCGAACGTCTGCTTCGGGGTAGCTGGAGCCTCGCGCCGCGTCGAGGCTGCGGGCGGCGTGGTCGAGGAGGCGATGGCTCTGCTTCGTATCGGGCACCTGGCGGGGCGGCGGCCGGAGGAGTTGAGCGGAGGCGAGCGGCAGCGCGTCTCGGTAGCCCGCGCGGTGGCTTCCGTGACGGCGCTGGACGCGGCGCGGCCCAGGATGTTGCTGCTGGATGAACCCTTCGCGGGGCTAGATACGAAGCTGCGGGACGAGATCGCGGCGGCGTTGCGAGAGTGGCTCCGGCTGCGGCGCGTACCTGTACTTTCGGTCTCGCACGATGTCGCGGAGTGCTTCCTGCTGGGGGCGGAGGTTCTGCGGATGGAGGACGGGCAGATTGCGGCGCAGGGGATGGCCGGCGTGGTGCTCGGGCAGGAGCGCGAGCGCGTGCTTAGGAGCTTAGGGGCTTAGGGGCGTAGCGGCTTAGGGGCTTAGCGGCTTAGCGGCTTAGCGGCTTAGCGGAGCTTAGACCAGCTCGACCGGCTCCTGTTCGAGCGCGATGGCGAACCGGCGGTAGACTTCGGCCTGGATAGTGTCGCGCAGTCGGACTAAGTCGGAGAAGGTCGCCTGGCCGCGATTGATGAGCGCGAGGGTGTGTTTCGAGGAGATGCCGGCTCGGCCCAGGGTGAAGCCCTTGTGGAAGCCGGCCTGTTCTAGCAGCCAGGCCGCGGGCAGCTTCACGGTCCCGTTCTCTCCCGGCCAGTGGGGGACGGCTATGGGGTCGAGGCGCAGCACGGAGGCGAGGCGGGAGAGGACGGCGGCGGGCAGCAGTGGATTTTTGAAGAAGGAGCCTGCGCTCCTGCAGTCGGGGTCGCCGGGTACGAGCAGCATGCCTTTGGCGTGGCGGATGCCGCGGACCGCGTGATAGATCTCGAGCGGAGTGGGTCGGCGTCCGGCGAAGTGCCGCTTGAGGTCGGCGTACTCGAGCTGTGGCCGGGCGCCCGGGTTGAAGCGGAAGGAGACGCGGGTGACGATGTAGCGATTGGGGTGGACGGAGTTGAAGAGGCTGCGGCGGTAGCTGAAGAGGCACTGCTCGCGCGTGAGGCTGACGAAGGCGAGGTTGGCGAGGTCCAGGGCGCGAACCTCGGCGAGGGTCTGGCTGACCTCCTGGCCGTAGGCGCCGACGTTCTGGACGGGTGTGCCGCCCACCAGGCCGGGGATGCCGGCCAGGCACTCGATGCCGCTGAGGCCGGCCTGGGCGACGGTGAGGACGAAGCCGTCCCAATCGAGGCCGGCGGGCGCGTGATAGGTGACGGTGCCTGGGGATGGGTCGAGGGCTGCGGGGCCGGCGATGGCGAGGTGGAGCACGAGGCCCTGGAAGCCGGAGTCCGGGACCAGGAGATTGCTGCCTCCGCCCAGGGTGAAGGTGGGTAGATGCTGCCGGCGGGCGAAGCGGATGGCTTCGAGGAGCTGCTCTTCGTCGGCGATGCGTGCGTAGAAGCGGGCGGGGCCGCCGATGCCGAGGGTCGTAAAGGGCGCGAGCGGGAGATGCTGGCGGAGATCCAGGGAACTGCTGGGCACGGGTTCGAGGATACGACATCGGCGGCCCAGGCGAGCAGGCGCCAAGAACCACGTACAATGGTGGAGGCGGCCGGTTCAGCGATCGGCTCCGAGGAGTCCGAGGAGAGTGCTATGTATCCAGAGGTGATGATCATTCCGATGCGCGAGGAGTTGACCCGCGCGGGCATTGGCGAGGTGCGTACGGCTGCGGAGGTGGATGCGGCCGTGGCGAAGCCGGGCACGACGATGTTGGTGGTGAACTCCATCTGCGGGTGCGCCGCGGGGAAGATGCGTCCGGGCGTGAGGCTGGCGATGCAAAACGGAGTCAAGCCGGACCACGCTGTGGCGGTGTTTGCGGGCCAGGACCGCGAGGCAACGGAGAAGGCGCGGAGCTACTTCGGGGGGCATCCTCCCACCTCGCCCGCGGTGGCGATCCTGCGGGATGGGAAGCTGGTGTACCTGATGCAGCGTTCGGCGATCGAGACCTCGACGGCGCCCGCAATCGCGCAGGAGCTGACCCGGGCCTTCGACGCGTACTGCGCTCCGGCTACGGCTTAGGGCGGTTCGGAAGCGAAGGAAAGGGGCTCGGTGGGGCGGTCTGCGTGAGCGGGCCGGCCCGGCCGGGCTCTTTTTGTGTTGGGCTCATTGTGGAGGTGTTTTGCGACGATAGGGACAAGTAGCTATGGTATGTCCTATCGCAGAGTCAGTCGGAGCGCGTCGTCTTGGCCGTGTGGGCCAGGCGAGGGGAGTTGAAGACTCTACAGAGGCTGCTTCGGACCTCGGATTGGTCGGGCGTGGGGCGGGGATGGAGCGGCTCCGGATGCAGCTGCGGAGGATCGCGCCGCACTTCAGGACGGTGTTGCTGACAGGGGAGACTGGCACGGGGAAAGAGGTTGCGGCGCGGGCTCTGCATCAGATGTCGCGCGATCCGGAGCGCCCGTTTGTGGTCTGGGGCGGAGCGGAGGCGGGGGATGCGCTGGACGCCAGGGGAGGCGCGGGGTCGATCGACGATCTTCTGCGGAAGGCCTCGGGTGGAACGCTGTTTCTGGACCAGGTAGGGGACCTCTCGCTTCCCGTGCAGGGTGCGTTGCTGCGTTCTCTCGAGCAGTGGGAGCGGGGAATGCGCAGTGCCGTGAAGGCGCAGGCGATGGCGACCCGCGTGATCGCGTCCACGCGGCGCGACCTCAAGGTGCTGATGAAGGCTGGGGGATTTCGCGAGGACCTTTACTACAGGATTGCGATGGTCGAGGTGGGATTGCCGGCGCTTCGCGACCACAGGGAGGATATCGGCGAGATCGCGGCTTCGATCCTGGAGCGCTACTCGGTCGAGTTCGGCAGGGAGGCTGCGAAGCTGAGCGCGGCCTGCGCCGGGCGCCTGATGCAGCACTTCTGGCGGGGTAATGTGCGGGAGCTGGAGAACGTGCTGCTGAATGCCTTGGTCGGGTCTTCGGGTGGTGTCATCGAACTCGAAAACCTCTTTCTCGAGGAAGCCGCCGGGGAGGAGCCGCAGGGCTGGGCGGTGAGGCGCAAGGCAACCAGCCTGCAAGAGGTGATGGATCAGCACGTACAGCACGTGCTGCGGGACTGCTCGGGCAACAAAGCGCGCGCGGCGGAGGTGCTGGGAATCAGCCGTTCCACGCTGTACCGCATGCTCGAGGGGAACTCCGGGTTGGCGGTTTAGCTTGGGCCGAGGGCGGTCGGGGAGGCCTTGGCAATGACGTGCCGCATTCTCCCGCAGCGTGTGAAGAACGAAAGAACGGATGCCCGGCTGGAGGTCTCCCAGGCTCTTGCGAAGGGGGGGAGGCGGCGCATCGACGTGCGCGTTGCAGATAGACTAGCGGCACGGAGAATCTCTGCATGCAGCGTGTTGTAGCTTACGGATTGGCTGGTCTTCTGTTGGTTGGCGCGGTGGGGCGGCCGGGCGCAGCGGCTCTGGGCCAGGCGCAGCCCGGGGCTGCGGGGGCGACTGCCACGTCGCCCGCGGAACGGACCGCCGCCTTGACCAAGCTGTTTGCCGAGATCTGGCAGGACAGGTTGAAACACTCTCCGGAGTTCGCCTCCAGCCTCGGCGACAAACGGTATGACGACCAGTTGACGGACTACTCCGCCAAGGCGGTGAATGCGGAGCTCGAGCGCGGCCTAGGGTACATCCAGCGGCTGAGCGAGATCGATACGGCCGGGCTGCCGGAGCAGGAGCAGCTCTCCGCCGAACTGATGCTGCGCCAGTTGATCGACCAGCAGGAGGGAGCGAAGTTCAAAGCCTGGGAGATGCCGCTGAACCAGTTCTATGGCGTGCATACCGACCTGGCGCAGCTGCCTACTCACCTGAGCTTCGACACGGTGAAGGACTACGACGACTATATCGCGCGGCTCAAGCAGGTTCCGCGGGTCCTCTCGCAGGTGCGCACGAACATGGAGATGGGCATGGAGGACGGGCGCATGCCTCCGGAGTACCTGATCGAGAAGGTGGCCGACCAGACCCACGCGCTGGCTGTGCAGACGCCCGCGGAGAGCGCCTTTGCGGCTCCGCTCAAGAAGTTCCCGGCCCCAGTCGACGCCGCGGAACAGAAGAGGATTGCGACCGAGATGCTGGCCGCGATCTCGACCGACGTGCTTCCCTCCTATCAGAGGCTGGAGAAGTTCCTGCGTGTGCAGTACGAGCCGAAGGGACGCAAGGATCCCGGAGCGTGGGCGCTGCCGGACGGCGACGCCTACTACGCCTACCGCGTGCGCCAGAGCACCACCTTGAACAAGACGCCGGCGGAGATACACCAGATCGGCCTCGACGAGGTGAAGCGGGACGAGGCGGAGATGCTGGCGATCGTCCACAAGCTCGGCTTCACGGATCTGAAGAGCTTCAGCGCGGCGCTCAAATCCAATCCCAAGCAGCATCCCGCCTCGAAGGAGCAGCTCGTCGAGACCTATCGCGGCTATGAGGCCCAGATGGCGCCCAAGCTGCCGGGGCTCTTCGGAACGCTCCCAAAGGCCAGGCTGGAGGTCATAGCGATGCCCTCCTTCATCGAGAAAGACCAGGCCGCGGCGTTCTACGATGAAGGCACGGCGAACGGCAGCAGGCCCGGGCGTGTCGACGTGAACACCTACAACTTCGCCGAGCGCTCGCTGGCCCCGGTCGAGGCCGTCGCCTACCATGAAGGCGTCCCCGGCCACCACCTGCAGATCTCCATCGCCCAGGAGCTGAACGGCCTGCCGGAGTTCCGCAAGTACGAGGAGTACACCGCCTTCGTGGAAGGCTGGGCGCTCTACAGCGAGCGGCTGGGCAAGGAGATCGGCTTCTACCAGGACCCGTACAGCGACTATGGGCGCCTCGAGAACGACGTCTGGCGCGGCATACGTCTGGTAATCGATACCGGCGTCCACTCGCAGCATTGGACCAGGCAGCAGATGGTGGATTTCTTCCACGAGCACTCCGCGATCGACGAGACCAATGTGCAGGCGGAGGTGGACCGCTACATCGCCTGGCCGGGGCAGGCACTCGGGTACAAGATGGGCCAGCTCACCATCCTGGACCTGCGGCAGAAGGCGCAGAAGGAGCTCGGCCCACAGTTCAGCCTCAAGGCGTTCCATGATGAGGTGGTGGACTCCGGCGCCCTGCCGATGGATGTCCTCACGCTGAGGATCGACGCCTGGATCGTGCGGCAGAAGCGCGGCGCCAAGGCCGGGGAAGTACCGCACGCCTCTGATAGCCTTTGAAACCGCACGCCTCTGATAGCCTTTGAAGATGAGCGACAACCACGAGGTCCCGGAGCGTCTTCAGGCTCCTCCTGCGATGCCCGGCATGAAGGTGGCGATCCTGGGCGCGGGCAAGATGGGCGGCATCCTGCTGCAGGCTTTTCTCAAGAACAACCTGCTCGCCCCCGAGCAGATCTTCGCCACGGTCCAGCATGCCGAGCGCGCGCAGGCTCTATCGGCCCAGTTCGGGGTGGAGGTGACCACGGACAACGTCGAGGCTTCGCGGCACGCCGATGTGATCCTGCTGGGGGTGAAGCCCATCCAGGTACAGGACCTCGTGAAAAAGATTGCGCCGGTGCTCGAACCGGGCAAGATGCTGCTCTCGTTTGCTGCCTCGGTGAAGACGCGGAGCATCGAGGACGCAGCCGGATGTGAGCTGGCCGTGGTGCGCGCCATGCCGAACACGCCGGCGATGCTGGCGGCCGGCGTGACGGCGCTGTGCAGCGGGAGGTTCGTCTCGCAGCAACATATGTCGGTGGCGCAGAGGATCTTTCAGACCGTCGGACGCACCGTGGTGGTGGATGAAAAACACATGGACGCGGTCACCGGCCTCTCCGGCTCAGGCCCGGCGTTTCTCTACATCATCATCGAAGCGCTGGCGGAGGCGGGCGTGAATGTAGGCTTGCCGCGCGATGTGGCTACGCTGCTGGCTGCGCAGACGACCCTGGGCTCCGCCCGCATGGTGCTCGAGACGGGCTACCATCCGGCGTTGCTGAAGGACGCGGTCACGACGCCCGCCGGGTGTACCGTGGATGGAATTCTGGAGCTCGAAGAGGGCGGTCTGCGGGTGACGCTGATCAAGGCGGTCAAGCGGGCTACCCAGCGCGCGAAGGAACTCGCCAACGGGTAAGCCGAGTACGGCGGGCGCAGCCGAGTACGCGGGGCGCAGCCGAGTACGGCGGGCGCAGCCGCCCAGGTAAGCCAAGTAAGATAGCCTTATGGCTCTTGCATCGGAAGTGGCGAAGACAGAACAGCAAGCGCAGCTTCAGCCGGCTTCGTCGGCGCTGCGGCGCTTCGCCTGGGCGGTGGTGGGATACAACGTCCTCGTCATCCTCTGGGGAGCGCTGGTTCGCGCGACAGGCTCGGGCGCCGGCTGCGGAAACCATTGGCCGCTGTGCAACGGGCAGGTCCTACCGCTAGCTCCGCGCGTGGACACCCTCATCGAATTTACCCATCGCTGCATGACGGGTGGGTCCGCATTCGCGGTGCTGGGCCTGCTGGCGTGGACGTTTCGCGGAACTGCCAGGCACCAGGCGGCGCGTGTCTTCGCTGCGGTCTCGATGGCGCTTTTGCTGAACGAGGCGCTGCTCGGCGCGCTCCTGGTAAAGCTCGGCTATGTGACCGGAAACCAGTCCGCCGGTCGCGTGGTGATGCTCTCGGTGCATCTGAGCAATACGCTGCTTCTGCTGGCGGCCCTGACCCTGACGGCGAGGATGCTCGGAACAGGCCAGCTCTGGCGCGAACTGAGCGTGCTGGGAAGGCAGGCGGGAAGGCAGGGAGGCTGGGTGCTTCTCGGGTTGCTGGCGACGCTCGAGGTGGGAGTGAGCGGCTCGCTGGCCGCGCTGGGGGATACGCTCTTCCCCGCTGCGACCCTACGCGGAGCCCTGGCGCAAGACTTCGCCGCCAGCTCTCCCTGGCTGCTGCGCGTCCGCTGGATGCATCCCGCGAGTGCGGTGGTGGCAGCTGCGTTCGTCGTCTGGATCGTGCGCGCCGCTCGAGGGAGAGCCTTGCAGTGGCGCTGGGTGGCGGCTTGGCTGGGGCTGCAGTTTGTCTTGGGGCTCGCAGACATCCTTCTGCTCGCGCCAACGTGGATGCAGATAGTCCATCTGCTGGGCGCGGACCTCTACTGGATAGCCCTGGTCAGCCTGTCGGCGGCCCTGTTGTGGCCCGTCCGCGAGAGACTTCCAGAGTTCAACTAGACCCCCGATCAGGTTGTCGCCCGAGCCGGACCGGGTTGTCGTCCGAGCCGGGCCGGGTTGTCGTCCGAGCCGGACCGGATTGTCGTCCGAGCCGGACCGGCGCTACACTCTGCCGCCGGTCCCACGCGCTGCCGCAAACTACCGCGTGTACCTCCGCCGCAGGGTCCCAGCGAGGCCAAGCAGTCCGGTACCCAACAGAGCGATGCTCGAAGGCTCCGGCGTGATGGTGATGGTGACGGGATTGCCATCCGCTGTATTGAAGCCGGTAAAGGTCCCTAGCAGGAAGATGGGGTTCACGACGCCATTGGTGAAGAGCTGGTCACCGGTCGTGTTGAGGGCGTTCGACGTAGCCGTTCCGAGCGCCATGCCTCCGTTATTCGAGAAGGTGAAGAAATCCGCCGGGCTTACAGGCTGCGGCACGCCGTTCAGCGAGTAGGCGACAGCGGCAACCTCAAAACCCTGTCCCGGGATAGAGAACGCGACCGTAGGTTGCGACGGAAGCTGGAAGGTGAAGACGTTCTGATTGATCGCTTCGGTGACGGTGAAGCCGTCGAGGCTGCTGGCAAACGCCGGCCTGGCGGCCGCGACGGCGGGAAGGCAGAGGGCAAGCAAGGCGAGACGAAAGGGGATCTTCAAGGCTTTTCTCCAAGAGTGTTGCTATAGGAACCGTAACGAAGGCATGCAGTTCAGTTGCCATAGCGTTTCGAGCAGAGTCTAAGGAATCCACCACTCTGCCGGAAGACCTATGCAAATATTTGCGGTGAATTGTGCAGTCGTTTTCTTAAATGCAGATATACGGGCATTTACGGAGGCGGCCCAACGGACCCAACACAAAGCCCCCGCCAAATCCATCCCCTCCCCCTCTACTGCCTAGGATTGTTCGCCGCCGTGTCGGGCTTGCCTTGTACCTTATGAACGGCCTTCCGGGTTCCGTGCCGCGTCTTGTGGTACCCCTTCTTCGTGCCTTGCTTGACCCCGTGGCCGGCCTGCTGGGCCGCGGCCTTGGTGTCGGTTCCGGCGTTCTTCATGCTCTGCTTTGCGCCCGAATCCTGCGCGGATGTCTGCGCCCATACGGCGGGATGGAACAAGGAAAGTCCGAGGATCGCGGCACGGAGCCACGGAACGCATGGGCGGGATGACATGGTATGTGTTTCTCCTGGAGTGCTCTGGTCGATGCCAGCATACAGCAGCCACACAAGAGATGCCTAGTCCGGCTGGTACGCCTGCGAAACGCAAATCGGCAGACGTGGAAGCGATCGTTCCGGCCTCCAGGCGGTCTGCGATATAGTAGGTCGATCGCGCAAGGCCCCCCAACCAGGAGTCTTCGCCGGACGGGTGAGTCGTAAGAGTCAGGGCAAGTCCTAAGAACCGTGATGAGGAAATCATGCAGGCTGGGCTAGCGGTAGCGCTGGGAGAAGGACGGCAGCTGACCCAGCTCTCCGGGGTCGACATCCTCATCCTGGTGTTGTACTTCGCGCTGGTGATCTTCATCGGGTTCTACGCCAAAGGCAAGTCGAATACCAGCGAAGACTTCTTCCTGGCCGGTCGGGAGATGACCGCGTGGATTGCGGGCCTGAGCTTCGTCTCCGCCAACCTGGGGTCGCTCGAGCTGATGGGCTGGGCGGGGGCGGCGTACCAGTACGGCATCCTCGCTGCCCACTGGTACTGGATCGGCGCCATTCCGGCCATGCTCTTCCTGGGCATCGTGATGATGCCGTTCTACTACATCTCGAAGACGCACTCGGTGCCGGGCTATCTGCAGCTGCGGTTTGGCGAGGGCGCGCGCGCGCTCTCCGCGTTGTCATTCGCTCTCATGACCATCCTGATGAGCGGCGTGAACATGTACGCGATGGCCTTGGTGATGCGCACGGTGCTAGGCTGGAACATCAGCTTTTCCATCTGGGTGGGCGCGGCCACAGTGGCGCTCTACGTGATGCTGGGCGGCCTGCGGTCCGCGATCATCAACGAGGTGCTGCAGTTCGTCCTGATCTGGGCCGGCGCCGCGCTGATCCCGATCCTCGGGCTGATCGAGGCAGGCGGATGGACGAACCTCAAGGCCCAGATTGCCGCCAACGCGGGCACCGGCGACTACACCCATATGTGGTCCACCCTAGGCAGCTTCAGGGACAATCCCATGGGCGTCCACTGGACCGGGATCGTCTTCGGGCTGGGCTTCGTCATCGGCTTCGGCTATTGGACTACCGACTTCCTGGTCGTGCAGCGTGTGTTGAGCGCGAATACGCTGCGCGCCGCGAAGATGGCCCCGGTGATCGGCGCGGCCTTCAAGATGGCTGTGCCCTTCATCGTGATCGTTCCCGGACTGCTCGCCCTCTCGGTGTTGAAGAATCCGGACGGAAGCATCCTGCGCTTGGTGCCGGAGAACGTGGCGGCGGCCACCGGGCAGCACAGCTACAACGAGGTCCTCCCTCTGATGCTGATCCGCTATTGCGGCCCGGGGCTGCTCGGCCTGGGCATCACCGCGCTGGTGGCGGGATTCATGAGCGGCATGGCGGGCAACGTCAGCGCCTTCTCGACCGTCTGGACCTACGACCTCTACGGCGCCTTCCTCAACAAGAAGGCGAGCGATGCGCATTACGTCCTGATGGGCCGCTGGTCCACCGCGGTCGGCATGTTGATCAGCATCGGAACGGCCTACCTGGTGATGCGCGCCTCCGGCATCATGGACTACGTGCAGGCGCTGTTCAGCTTCTTCATCGCGCCGCTGTTTGGCACGGTGGTGCTGGGTATGCTGTGGAAGAGAGCGACCAAAGCCGCCGGCTTCTGGGGCCTGCTGGCCGGCACCGCCTCCTCCATCGGAATGTGGATCTGGGTGCGCGAGTCGCCCTCCGCGCTGCGGTACATCGCGCTCAGTCCCGACGCGAAGAGCATGGCGGAAAATCTCTACCGCGCGCTGTGGAGCTGGCTCATCTGCGTGACCGTCACCGTAGCGGTCAGCCTGGTGACGCGGGCTACCCCCATCGAGCATCTCGGCGGCCTCGTCTACGGCGCGACGCCGATCCCGAGCGACGGCGCCGTGCGGCTCTACCAGAAACCTCTCTTCTGGGCCGTCATCGTGATCACCGTCTTCTTTGTCTTGAACCTGATCTTTTTCTAGAGGAGCGTGCTCGATGCGGCGGGAGATCTCGATCTGGTTCTTTTGCGGTGTGCTGATGCTGGCGTATGGCGTGGTGCTGGTTGCCACCGGACTTCAAGAGCTGCACCATCCCCCTCCGACCGTGCTCTCGAATCTGCGGCCTACCCTCTGGTGGGGCGTGTTGCTTGGAGTCCTCGGCGGAGCCTACACGCTGAAGTTCTGGCCCAGACGAGGGAGGGGATAAGATAGACATTTTGCTGCTCGCCTCAAGGCCGGCAGTACACCTCGTGCGCAGACGGAAGAAAGAGAACAGGGACCGGCCATGGCAAAGCAGATGACGATGGGAGTGCTCGTAGGCAACCGGGGATTCTTCCCCAGCCACCTGGCGACGAGTGGCCGGCTGGAGATGATTGCGGCGCTCCAGGCCGCCGGAATCAAGCCCATCGTGCTGACGCCGGAGATGACGGCGCACGGCGCTGTCGAGACCTACCAGGATGCTCAGCGATGCGCCGCGCTCTTCCGCCAGCACGCCGCGGAGATCGATGGAATCGTCCTTACGCTGCCGAACTTCGGCGAGGAGCGCGGCCTCGCCGATGCCCTGCGCCTCGCGGACCTGCGCGTCCCCGTGCTCCTCCAGGCCACGCCCGACCATGCGGGAAAGATGTCCATAGCCTTTCGCCGGGACAGCTTTTGCGGGAAGATGTCGATCGCCAACAACCTGAAGCAATACGGCATCCCCTACACGCTGACCGGCCTGCACACCGAGGCTCCGGACTCGGCGGAGTTCAAGGCGGACCTCGCATGGTTCGCGGCCGTCTGCAGGATCGTGCGCGGCATGAAGAACCTGCGCCTGGGTGCGATCGGCGCCCGCCCCGCCGCGTTCAATACCGTTCGCTACTCGGAGAAGCTGCTGGAGCGCAACGGAATCACCGTCGATACGCTCGACCTCAGCGAGGTCATGGGCCGCATCACGCGGATGAAAGATACCGATGACGCCCCGCAGGCCAAGCTCGCCGCCATCAAAAAATACATACCCGTCGGCGATACGCCAGAGGCCGCGCTGATGAAGATGGCCAAACTGGGCGCCGTGATCGACGACTGGATGGCCACCGAGCAGCTCACCATCAGCGCCGTGCAGTGCTGGACCTCCATCGAGGAGTTTCTAGGCATCGTTCCCTGCACCGTGATGAGCATGATGAGCGAGAGCCTCATCCCCTCCGCGTGCGAGGTCGATGTGCTCGGCACAGTCAGCATGTACGCTCTCACGCTGGCGAGCGAGACCCCAAGCGCGCTGCTCGACTGGAACAACAACTATGGCGACGATCCCGATAAAGCCGTCTGCTTCCACTGCTCCAATCTGCCGAAACACTTCTTCAACGAAGTCAAGATGGACTTTCAGCAGATCATCGCCGGAACCGTGGGCAAGGAGAACACCCACGGCACGCTCGAGGGCAAGGTCAAATCTGGCGCCATGAGCTTTGCGCGCTTCTCGACCGACGATTTCACCGGTCGCATCGCAGGGTACGTCGGCGAGGGAGACTTCACGGACGACCCGCTGTCTACCTTCGGCGGCGCCGGCGTCGTGCGTATACCGAAGATGCAGGAGCTTCTGCGTTACATCTGCGAAAACGGCTTCGAGCACCACGTCGCCGCGAACTTCTCGACGACCGCGGCCTCGGTCTTCGAGGCCGCATCGAAGTATCTTGGATGGCAGATGCACTGGCACCGGTAGCGTGCCGGAATGCAATCAAGCGATATCCGCTCAGCGCAGGTACGCTCTTCCAATCCGAATCGCTTCCGCAGGTGCGGCGTTAGGCTGGTAGCGGTATGAGTGTTCGAGCAGCGAAGACAAGCCCCAGGCCTGCGAAGAAGAGGACCTCCAGCGCGAAGCAGCCGCAGAACCGCTTCTTCAGCCGTGACGAATCCTGGATACGCTTCAACGAGCGCGTGCTCGAAGAGGCGCAGGACCCTACCAATCCGCTGCTGGAGCGTGTGAAGTTTCTGGCCATCACGGCAAGCAATTTGGATGAGTTTGTCGAGATCCGCGTCGCCGGCATCCTGCAGCGCATCGAGGAAGGATACGACCAGGCCCAGCCGCCCGACGAAGGCGGCCTGCGTCCACAGGAGCGTCTCGATCTCCTCAGCGTTCGCCTGCAGGAGTTCGTCGGAGACCAGTACGCCTGCTGGAACCATCTGCTCCTGCCTGCGATGAAGTCGGCAGGCCTTCGCGTGCTGAGGTGGGCGGAGCTCGATGGCGAAGCCAGAAGCGAGGCCCTGCGCTTCTACCGCGACGAGGTGGACCCACTGCTCACCCCGGTCACCATCGATCCCTCGCATCCCTTTCCCCGCGTGCTGAACAAGGCCTTGTGCATCGCTCTGCTGCTGCGCTCCAAACGAAAACAGAATGGCTCCAGGCCGGCCAGCTCTCTGGGCGTCGTGACCGTGCCTCGATCCCTGCCCCGGCTCGTGCCTCTGCTCTCCTCGGGGGGCGGCAACGACTACATCTTCCTGCATGAGCTCATCGAGGGACAGGTAGAAGGCATGTTCCGAGGCTATGAGGTCCTCTCGAAGTCGGCCTTCCGAGTCACGCGAAACAGCAATCTCTATCTGCAGGAGGAGGAGTCGCGCAGCATCCTCGAGAGCGTGCGGGCCGAACTGCACAACCGGCGCAAGGGTGATGCCGTGCGCCTGGAGGTCGAGGTCTCGGCCAACGAAGAGATCGTGGAACGGCTGCGCACCAACTTCGAGTTGGAACCCTGGCAGGTCTTCAGGACGGCGGGCCCCGTCAACCTGTCGCGCCTGATGAATCTCTACACCGAAGCCAAACGTCCCGAGCTGAAGTATCCGCCCTTCAGCGCCGCCGAGTTCAAGCTGGATGCGAAAGACATCGACTTCTTCGACCACCTTCGCAAACAGGATGTCTTGCTTCATCACCCCTTCGATTCCTTCTGCACCGTCGAGGAATTTGTCGAGCTCGGCGCCAGCGACCCAGCGGTCGTCTCCATGAAGCAGACCCTGTATCGCACCAGCAAGGACTCGTCGATCTTCAAAGCGCTCACGGCGGCGGCCCAGAGCAAGGAGGTGACGGCGGTGGTCGAGCTCATGGCCAGATTCGATGAAGACTCCAACATCCGCTGGGCGCGCGAGCTCGAGGACGCGGGCGTGGGCGTCTTCCACGGCATCTTCGGCCTCAAGACGCATTGCAAGCTGTCGCTCTTGGTCCGGCGCGACCCCGACGGCGTCATGCGTCGCTACGCGCATCTCGGCACCGGAAACTACAACCCCGTCACGGCCAGGTTCTACACCGACATCAGCTTCTTCACGGCTCGCCCGGAGATCACCTCCTCGGTCCACGCCGTCTTCAACTATTTAACCGCCCAGACCGAGGCCGCCTCCTACAAGCCCCTGCTCGTCGCTCCCCTCACCCTGGCCGATGAGTTGGTCCGGTGGATCGAACGCGAGACGGCGCACGCCCGGGCCGGAAGACCCGCAGCCATCGTCGCCAAGATGAACGCGCTCCTCGACCGCCGCACCGTAGAGGCCTTGTACGCCGCCTCCAGCGCGGGCGTCCAGATCGACCTCATCGTGCGCGGAATGTGTTCCCTCCGCCCCGGAGTCAAGGGCCTCAGCGACAGGATTCGGGTGCGTTCGATCGTGGGACGATTCCTCGAACACAGCCGCATCTTCTGGTTCGCCAACGCAGGCAGCCCCGAGGTCTTCTGCGGCAGCGCCGACTGGATGCCGCGCAACCTCTATGAACGTTGCGAAGTCGTCTTCCCCGTCGTCCAGCCCGACCTAGTGAAGAGACTGCGCGAGCAGATCCTCGACACCTACCTCGCCGACAACATGAAAGCGCGTCTCCTGCAGCCAACCGGAGAATACCTTCGCGCCCCCCACCAAGGTGCGAAATGCAACGCCCAGATCTCCCTCATGGGCGCGACCCAGCCCGCGGGTCTAGGCGACAGCCAGCCTGCGGGTCTACGCGACAGCCAGCCCGCGGCTGCACGCGACACACGCGAGACACGCGAGACACGCGAGACACGCGAGACACGCGACAGCCAGACTCCAGCTAGAGCAACGTCGGAGTTTGTGTAGAGTTGCGCCCGATTTTTGTTGTCCTTCCCGAAGATGAATCTGCGTTTGCAGCCTCTACACCATCAGGCACATTGCTACAGCCACAAGGATTCCCGGCCTG
>CAXTPY010000020.1:0-19993 GCA_964246195.1 uncultured Acidobacteriaceae bacterium
CAGGCGCGTAGCTCAGTTGGTTAGAGCGCTACCTTGACACGGTAGAGGTCTCCGGTTCGAATCCGGACGTGCCTACCACCTTCCTTCAGCATGCACAGAGGTATCTCCGGCCTTCGAAAGGGAGCGCGGTACGTCCGACGCTGAACATCCTTTCGAGGTGCCAATCGGGAGTCGTCGGACGTACTATGATCCGGTATGCTCAACTCCGCGATTATCGATGCTCTGCGCGACGCTTTGGATACTGGAGCCGCAGGCCAGCCAAGTGGCCTGATCACCTCGCGCAACCAGCTACAGACGTATGAGTGCGATGGTCTTACCGCCTTCCGCACGCTCCCGGGGGCCGTTGTGCTTCCGCGAACCACGGAGCAGGTTCAGGCGGTGGTTCGCCTCTGCGCCGCGCACAACATTCCTTTTGTCGCACGCGGGTCCGGAACCGGTCTGAGCGGTGGAGCTCTGCCGGCGGAGGGGGGAATCGTTCTCAGTTTCGCTCGCATGAATCGCATACTGGAGATAGATATTGCCAACCAGAGGGTGGTGGTCGAACCTGGGGTCATCAACTCGCACGTCACGGAGGCTGTCAGCGGCGAGGGGTACTTCTACGCTCCCGATCCGTCGTCGCAGAGCGTATGCACGATTGGGGGTAACGTGGCGGAGAACGCGGGGGGCGCGCACTGCCTGAAGTATGGCTTTACCACGACGCATGTGCTTGGGCTGGACGTGGTGTTGCCGAGCGGGGACCTGGTGAGTTTTGGAGCCAGTACGCCGGATGCGCCGGGCTACGATCTGGCTGGAGTGTTCGTTGGATCGGAAGGCACGCTGGGCGTGGCGACGAAGATCACGCTGCGCATTGTGAAACGGCCCAAGACGGTTCAGGTACTTCTGGCAGCCTTCGACTCGGTTGCCGCGGCCGGGCAGGCGGTGTCCGATGTGATCGCGGCGGGCATGCTGCCGGCGGCGATGGAGATGATGGATCGGCTCTCGGCGAAGGCCTCCGAGGCGGCGGTCCACCCGAACTATCCTGTTTGCGAGGCGCTTCTGCTGATCGAGCTGGATGGCCTGGAAGCGGAAGTGGGGGCGCAGATGCTCGAAGCCACGGCGCTGTGCAAGCAAAACGGCGCGTGGGAGGTACGGCTGGCAGAGACGGCGGAGGAGCGCGGGCTGATCTGGAAGGGGCGCAAGGCGGCTTTCGCGGCGATGGGACGGATTTCGCCGAACTACATTGTGCAGGACGGCGTGATTCCACGCACAGCGCTACCGGGGGTGCTTGACACCATTACCCGCATGGCGACGGAGGCACAGCTTCGGGTTGCGAATGTCTTCCACGCGGGCGACGGCAATCTGCACCCCATGGTGCTCTATGACGACTCGATTCCTGGGCAGGAACGTACGGCACTCGATCTATCCCACCGGATACTGCAAGTGTGTGTGGATAACGGAGGCTCCATCACGGGAGAGCACGGGGTGGGCAAGGAGAAGCAACAGGCTATGGGTTACATGTTTTCCGAACCGGATCTGGAGACTATGCAGCTGGTGCGTCAGGCCTTCGATCCACACAATATCGCGAATCCGGACAAGCTCTTTCCACGGCCGCGTCTGTGCGGTGAGAAGGCTGGGCCCTACAAGCCACACCCGCTCGAGACGGCGGGCGTTGCAGAGTTTTTTTAGGTGAGGACCGCCGTTAGCACGCTTGAAGCTCTTCGATCTCTGCTGGGCGAGGCTTTTGTCAGCGAGAGGGGAGGGAAGGTGTTTGTCTCTCCGCGGACGACTGCGGAGGTCGCTGCGGTGACACGCTTGGCGAACGAAAACGAAGTTGCAGTGGAGATTGCCGGAGCCGGAACGAAGCGGGGTTGGAGCAATCCGATAGTGTCGGACATAACGCTGGACATGACGCGGATGGTGGGGGTACGGGAACATGCCTGGCAAGACCTAACGACGACTGTCGCCGCGGGGACTACGTGGAGTTTTCTGCAACATTCGCTGGCGGCGCAGAGCCAACGCATCGCACTCGATCCGCTGTGGCCGGATGCCGCTACGGTTGGAGGCATTATAGCCACGAACGACAGCGGTTCACTTCGTTCCGCCTATGGCTCGCTTCGCGACCTGATTCTTGGCATGACCGTGGTGCTTGCGGATGGAACCGTAGCACGCACGGGCGGCAAGGTGGTCAAGAACGTCGCGGGATACGATCTGCACAAGCTGATGACGGGGGCCTTCGGAACACTTGGGGTGGTCACCGAGGTGACGTTCCGTCTTCATCCGTCGCCGAAGTGCTCTGCGAGCTGGACTATGAGGTCCGAAGATGCTGCCTCGCTGGACCGCTGCCGGCACCAGATCGCAACCTCAGCCATCCCTTTCGAGGGGATGCAGATGCGTAGCTGCGCGGAGGGTTTTGCGCTCGATGTTTGCGTCGTGTCCCGGCCTGAGTGCATGGGCGATTTAACGACAAGGTTGCGCGAGATAGCTGCGCCTTTCGAGGTGGATACGGCGGACTTGGAGGCATGGTCCTGGCGGGAGCGCAGCTTCGTTTTGGGGAAAGCCACTGTAAAGGTTACACTCTCTTGCACCGGGATCGCGGCGCTGATCTCCGACGTACGGGCGATGGGAGGGGAAGGCGTGGTTCAGCAATGCGGCATTATGATAGCGACTCTGCCGGCCGATCCAGCACGGCTCGCGGGGTTGCGCGAGCGCGCGGAAGCACAGGGCGGCTCCGTCACGATTCTCTCCTGGCCCCGGGATGCGGCCTCGCGACCGGACATCTGGGGAAGGACGGGCAATTCGCTTGTTTTGATGCGGGAGATCAAGCGGCGCTTCGACCCGCTCCGAACTCTCAACCCGGGTTGCTTCGTTGGGGGACTATGACCATGGCAGAACTCACGCAAATCGATGCGCAGACTACCTCCAGTTTCGATTCGCACAATCCACCGGAGAAGACGCTGCTCGCAGATTGTGTTCATTGCGGATTCTGCCTGCCGGCGTGTCCGACATACGTTTTGTGGGGCGAGGAGATGGACTCGCCCCGCGGACGCATTTACATGATGCAGAAGGCCAGCGAAGGCAAGGCTCCTCTGGATCAGATGTTCCAACAGCACATGGACAACTGTCTCGGCTGCATGGCATGCATGACGGCTTGCCCTTCCGGCGTGCAGTACAGCAAGCTGATCGAAGATACGCGTGGCCAGGTGGAGCGCAACATACCTCGCTCGACGGAAGACTCGCTGTTTCGCAAGATGCTGTTCGCTATCTTTCCGCATCCTGCGCGTCTGCGGGCGATGGGGGCGCCCATGTTTGTGTATCAACGTTTCGGACTGCAGAGTCTGCTTCGTTCCGTTGGAGTATTGAATTTATTGCCGAAGCGTCTTGCAGCGATGGAGGCTTTACTGCCGGTGGTACCGGCGCAGTTCACATGGAAGATGCCGGCACGGGTGGGTCCGGCAACAGCGCCTCGGCGTCGCGTGGGGATGCTTTCGGGTTGCGTGCAGCAGGTCTTTTTCTCGCACGTGAACGCAGCGACGGCACGCGTTCTTGCCGCGGAGGGTTGCGAGGTGGTCACACCCGCGAGCCAGCCGTGCTGTGGCGCCCTGATGGTGCATTCGGGGCTGGAAGAGCAGGCAGCCTCCATGGCGCGGGCTATCATCGAGTTGTTCGAGAGGCAGAACGTCGACACGATCGTCATCAACGCGGCGGGTTGCGGATCGACGATGAAGGAGTATGCGCATCTGCTGCGCGACGATCCCGCGTGGGTGGAGAGGGCACGAGAGTTTTCGGCCAAGTGCAAGGACATCACCGAGATTCTGTGCGAGTTGGAACCGTTGGCGCCGAGGCATCCGCTGCGGATGCGCATTGCGTATCACGATGCTTGTCATCTGCGTCACGCGCAGGGGATCTTCAGGCAGCCTCGACAACTACTCGCCGGCATTCCGGGACTGGATGTGGCAGAGATCGGCGAGTCCTCTCTTTGCTGCGGCTCCGCCGGGGTCTACAACCTGCTACAGCCGGAGGCGGCCCAGGAGCTTGGCGATCGCAAGGTCACGCATCTGCTGGCGACGCAGGCTGCCGCCGTGGTGTCTGCCAACCCGGGGTGCCTGCTCCAGTTGATGAGCGGTCTGCGGCGGCGGGGCGAGAGAGTGCTGCCGGCGTTCCACATGGTGGAGCTGCTCGATGCGTCGATCCGGGGAGTCTCCGCGGACCGGATCTTGAAGGGAGAGCGAAGCCTCACCTTCAACAAAGCGTTGAACTGAAGAGTACGGCCTAGCGCCGTGTTGGACGCGCGGCTTTGTAAGTTGCGTTTCTACTTGACTGTGGCAGATTCGCTGCAGTATATCTGCCCTATATTTTTTATCCCTTTTCCTTCGAGTGGAACACATTATGTTTCAGCAACTGCTCTCTCCCGCCGGCAGCATGTGGCTTACTATCCTGCTGGCTTTGATTCCCTTTGCTGCGTTGCTGTTTATGCTCACCGTGCTCCGCATCACGGCATGGCTGGCGACCATCGTGGGTGGCGTGGTCACCATTGCGGTAGCCGTGCTTGTGTGGCATTCGCCTCTGGCCACTACGCTGAAGGTGTACCTTTACGGCGGCCTGCAGGGTATCTGGGTGGTGGATTGGATCACGTTCTGGGGCCTGATTATCTTTAACACCTTGGTCTTGACGGGTAATTTCGACCGCTTCAAGACCTGGATGATTCGGCAGGCGACCTCAGACGTCCGTATTCAGACGATCATGCTCGCCTGGGCGTTCGGCGCGTTGTTAGAAGGCCTGGTGGGATTTGGATATCCGTGGGCGGTGGTGGTTCCCATTCTGATCGGGTTGGGGATAGCAGACCTTGAGGCGATCCGGGTGGTGGCACTGGCGAACAATGCGCCCGTATCGTACGGGGCTTTGGGAGCGCCGATTCTCGCACTGGCCGCCGTGACGGGCTTGCCTCTGCTTGCGTTGTCTGCTTCGGTTGGCAATATTGTAGCGATTTTGGCGCTGCTGCCTCCGCTTGTGCTGATCTACCTCGTGAGCGGCTGGGACGGACTTGTCGAAGCATGGCCTCTCGCCATCGTGGCCTCCTTCTCTTACATTCTCGGACAATGGCCGGCAGCCCACTATCTTGGGCCGTATCTTCCGGACGTGAGCGGGGCTCTGGTCTCCTTCTGGATACTGTACTTCTTCGTGAAGGTCTGGCGGCCTAAGAATACGCGAGCCTATGGCGGCCGGATCATTCCTGCGGCGGAGGCCGCGCTCGCCAATCAGGAGGCACAACCCACGTTTGCGGAGGGCTTCCATGCGTGGCTTCCCTTTCTCGTTCTCCTCTTCATCGTCGTCCTCTGGACCGGCCCCTGGTCGAAATTACCGAGTTATAGTTTGTTCCAGGCACACGAGACGGCGCGGTCTTCGGTGACGGGCAAACCCATTCCATCGGTCTTCAATCTCACTCCGTTCAGTGGTGGCACGGCGATCCTTGCCTCTTGGCTGGTGATCGTGATGCTGTTGCGCCCGACGGTAAGTACGATTCGGCAGGTGTTTGCACGGACGTTCAAGCAGATGTGGGGCGCGCTGCTGGTGGGCTTCTTCATCTTCGGTATCGCGTACGTGTTTGTGTTTGCAGGCTTGGCGAACTCGCTTGCGTATAGCTTCTCGAAGGTGGGTTGGATGTTCGTTATCCTAAGTCCCATTCTTGGCTGGATTGGGGTTGCGCTGTCTGGAAGCAACACCTCGGCGAATGTAATGTTCGGCCCCATTCAGGTGGTTACGGGTAGGCTCTTGGGATTGCCGGTTCTGTTGACGCCATCGCTTAATTCCGTAGGAGCAGAGATCGGCAAACCGATCGCTCCGCAGACAGCGAGCGTGGGTGTATCCACCAGTACTCTCGTGCGCAGCGAAGGCGAGGTGATCCGTCACAATATGTCGTGGACTCTGGTGTTCCTGGCATATCTGGTCGTGATCGGCTTGCTGTTCTACTTCATCATGCCGCATGCGATGATGATGCAGTGAAATCTTGCAGGGAGATAGGTCTGTGATCCGCGAAGATATACTTGAAGACTTTCCCAACCTTTTTGGAACCAAGAGAGTAAACGGCATAGAGGTCGATGTCGACCAGACAATTACCGTACTTACTCGGGAACTGGGTCCAGATATTGCTGCGGCTTTGACAGAGCGACGCGAGCTGCTCGCGTCCCCTGCGCCTGTGCGCGAAAAGTACGCCTGGCCGCAGTGGAGCGAAACGTTTCAGGACCCAGTCTCCGGCCATGACTGGACGTTTCGGCAGATCGTGGAAGGACTGATCGATAACTTTATGGGTCGCACGAGCGAATGGAGCTGGCGGCTGAACGATACGGTGCCCGTGCCTGGGGACGCCAATCCTCTGACCCATCCAGGGTTGGAGCTTACCGGCCCGTGGTATCCGCTGGACATGGCCTTCAATGCTTTGAACAGCTCAGTCTCCATGAACATGCCTGACTTCGAGGATGCTTCACCCTCCCACTTCGAACCCGATGGCATGGGGTCCAGGCAGCCCGTGGGAGTCTACTCCGCTTTGCAGAATGCCAAGGAGATCTTCGAGGGCGGCTGGGACGGACGTCCGTATGAAGTGGCAAAGAAGGGGCAGGGACGCAGCTATAAGATCGACAAGCCGGCTGCGCAATGGCCCATCCGCTTCGTTAGGCCGCCGAGCCTTCATCTGCGGTACGAACACATCACCGTCGACGGCCAGGCGGCGCCGGGCACGATCGCTCTTGTCGTTCTTTGGACACTCAACAATTACGAGGCACTGAAACGGGCGGGTACGGGCGTCTACTTTTACTTTCCGAAGCTTCAATCACCGCGCGAGGCCCTGATTGTAGAAAAGCTATTTACACGGCTGGAAGATACACTTAGTCTTCCTGCCGGTACGCTCAAGACGAAGATGCTGTACGAAGAAGGCACGGCTGGGCGATTTCTGCCGGCGATTGCATGGACCCTAAGACGCCGCCTACTTGGGATGAACGTCGGGCGTTGGGACTACCTGGGCAGCCTCATCGAGATGTGGAAGGACGATCCGCAGGGTGTGTTTCCGGATCCCCAGTCGATCGGTATGGCCTCGCCCAACATGGTCGCGTATCAAAGATACAATGCTTTAATCATGCTGATGGCCGGCACCAAGGACGGCCAGCTTAGCCAGGGCGGCCCCATCGGCGGCATGGCTGCCATGATGATCTATCCCAAGAACGATGTTTACGGCAGATCGAAGTATAACCCTATCGCGCTGCGCGCCATAGCGATCGACAAACTTCGTGAACGACTTCTTGGCTTGATGTTTCTACCCGATGGGGCAGCACCCACCGGAAAACAGGCTACGCTCGAGGACATCACTAGCGGAAAGGTACAAGGGAAGCTCTACGATGCTTACAGGCAGAGTTGGGTGGCAAGCCCGGAAGCGGCTTACGTCGCAGCCGGTAATGCTCCGTTGCGCGCTCCCCTAACACAGCTTCAATCGATTCTCGATGCTCCCCGGGAAAACATCGATGTGAAAGGCACTCCCGTGCCAACCGTCACTAGCGGTCTCAGTGACTCGGAACGAGAGCTTCTGCGTTCGCGCGGGCTACTGAATGACGACGGCAAGATTACGCCTCGAATACTCCTTCAGGAGGCGCTGGTCACGCCTGAGAGATTATTGGATCAAAGACTTTGGGACGATATCTACAGCGTCCCGAAGGGGAATATCACTATCGAGCGCATTCAACATGCGTTCTATATGACGGCTAACTATGGATTTCAGATTCTCAATGGGAATTTCGCCGCCGCTATAGACGACTACGAACTGAAGCTGCGATTCATGAACGATCTGGCGACGTACCGGATCAACGTCTCCTGGCTATGGACCCTGCTTCGACATCAGGCATCGATCACCGCAGATGGGTATCTGAAACGCGCTGTACTTACAGAAGATGGCGTAGAACTCTCCGTGAACGCCGAGCGGATCTCCGCGGGCACACGCTTCACCCCCGAGCTTTTCGAAAAAGTCTTCAACTACCACGAGGAATGGACCGCCGAGTTCTTTGCCGAGTTGGACCGTCGCGGCGATGCGGGCCGCTTCGATCGGAGCAAAGCTCCTCTCATCATGGATCTCCTCAGGAAGCAGCTGCTTTCGCCGCGGTACATTCAGCACAGCGCGCGAGTGCTGTTCGTGGATGGAGAGGCAAACCAGCAGACACGCACGCAGATTCTGGAATCGATCTTCGATCTGACGCGTGAAGAGACAGCGAAGAGGGTTGCTTCGGGGACGCTAAGTCGAGTCGCCTTGACCGCCTATGATTATGTCTATGATGTGTTCGTGAATACGTAGCCGAAAGGCCGAAATCCACACACCAAGATTGCGCGCCAATACCTCGGTTGCGATAGCCGTCTCCCGGCGCGTAAAGGAATGCCATTTCGATACGAGAGGTGTTCATACGATGCGTTTAGATGCGTTCGTCGGCGCTCATAAGTTCGACTAAGATCCATGGATCAACTCACTAAGGTAAGGAGTCATGGCTTGCTCATGGTCGCACCAACCATGTTGGGTGTGCTTCGCGCAGGGGGGCGGTGGTGTGTGTGTCTGAGTATCGCTTTGTCGTTGCGCTTCGTCGTCGCTCAACCTCCGCAGAATACGGAGCAGATGCAGTATTCGAAGACGTCCGAATACCAGCAGATGATTGAGGAGATCAAGCGTCCCGCTCCGTCCCCTGCATACATCGCGACCGGCGTGCGCCCGCACTCCGATTCACAGTTGACGGTTCGGGTTCAGGAAGGCAGGAACAGACTCGATCTTGCGACACAAGATGCAGAGTTCATCGTGGACGAGACGAACGGCAGCGTAACGGTCAACGACCTGAGGAGTAAGGCAAGCTGGACCATGAAGCTGGTGCCAGAAGGAGGGTGTGCAGACGCTAGGTCTTCACCCCCGCGGGTGCCGTCGGTGACACGGAAGTCGAATCAATGGACCTTAGTTGAGCAGAGTACTTGCGGCACGACCATCGATCTCGAGATGATGACAAGCACTCTGGCGCGGCTCACTCTCCGTAATGGCGGCGTCGTCTCCAATCAGGGTTCTAACGGCGCGGCTTCCGGGCTACAACTACACGTAGAGGGAGGAGGTCCCTACTTCGGATTGGGGGAACGTTTCTGGCAGGCGGGTCTGGCGGGCACGATGCTCGATGTGCGCCCGCAGGACCGCGCTGGGGAGCCAGGCCACAACTGGACGTATGTGGCGATTCCCTTTGTCTACGGCTCGAGCGGCCTGGGTCTTTATGCCGACACGGTGTTCGACACCAATTTCCTCTTCAACCAGGCGGATTCATCCTTCAACGTGAAGGTTGCCGATACTCCGGTTTCCATCTACCTGTTCGTTGAAGGGACGCCGAAGGGCGTGCTGAGTGCCTATACTGCGATCACGGGGCGTCCGCCGAATCCTCCGCTCTGGACGTTTGGACCTTGGATCACAGCGCTACAAGGCAAAGGCGCGGTGCTAGACGCGGCGCATCGCATCCGCACGGAATCGATGCCGGCGAGCGCGCTCTGGATCTATGACCAGAATGATGAAGCGGATAATCTAGGATGGCCGTTCTGGTTTGCGAGCTACTATGGGAATCCCCGCGCCTTCGTCGACACGCTGCATGGCCTGGGCTTCAAGGTGCTGACCTACGTGCATCCTTATGTCCGCTCCGAGATCCTTCCCTATACGATATCGAGTCCCGCCTACGAAAAGGGAATTACTAACAAACTACTTGTGGTGGGTGCGGACGGTAAGCCTGCGGGCCCTCGTTTCGAGTTGGTGCCTGTCGGCAACTTAGACTTCACCAATCCCCTCGCCGTCGACTGGTGGCAGAAGATGATTACGGGAGCCGTGCGCACACAGGGTTTCGACGGCTGGATGGAAGATTTTGGAGAATGGGTGCGGGATAGCGACCGCCTGGAGGCGGGCACAGGGCGTAAGCTATCGGAACTTTATCCGCTCCTGTATCACAAGATCACTCTGCGGATCGCACAAGCGATCAATCCGAACGTGGTGCCATTTTCGCGCTCCGGCTCGCCCGGGTCGCAACAGTTCAGCCCCGTGCTGTGGGGGGCGGATCAATCGCCGAATTGGTCGCGTGATTATGGACTTCCGTCGGTAGTCACGGCGGGAATCACCGCGGGTATGTCGGGCTACTCCACCTGGGGTCCCGACATACTGAGCACGGGCAGCAACAGAGATCTTTGGATGCGGTGGGTAGAGTTTGGCGCCTTGACGCCGGTGATGCGCGACCATGTATGGGACAAGCCCGAGCACACGTTCAACCTATGGTCGGATGCGGGCACGACGGCGCACTTTCGTCGTTGGGCTGCCTTCCACAGCTCTCTGCTGCCCTATTTCGCAACATACGCAGAGGAAGCCCAACGCACCGGCATCCCCATCATGCGGCACACCGCGCTTGAGTTTCCTGACGATCCACGTGCGGCCACTGCCGAGTACCAGTATCTTCTTGGACGGGAGATGCTGATCGCCCCGGTCGTGCAGGGCGGTCAAACGCTGCGAACGCTCTACCTGCCGCAAGGCGAGTGGGTCAACTTCTGGAATGGCGACATGCTGACCGGCGGTCAGGATGTAACGGTGGATTCCTCAACGATTCCTATCCTGGTCCGCGCCGGCTCTGTGCTGCCCTTCAAGCCGGAGGAGGAGGCTGGCCGGTGGAACTGGGACGATCCGGAACTGCTCACAAGCTCGTTGATCTGGCGAGCGTACCTTTCGGAGACTGGAAGAGCGGACACTACGTTTAGTCTGCCTAACGGCACGGCTGCGCACTTCCAGCAGCGTGACGACGCTGTGACGATCGAAGGCAAGAGCAAGACAGTTCGCCCCTACGAGATAATTTTGCGTACCCGGCAGCCGCCTACGGCGATGCGGCTCAACGGAACTCCGTTTGCGGAGTTCACCAAGCCATCCTCGGGTCAGGCCGGCTCGCAATGGTGGTGGAATCCGTCTTCTTCGGAGGCGCACATGCTCTTCCGCGCGGCGGATTTTCGGTTGGAGATCAACGGCACCACTCCGACGCAGTACACGAAGTAATCCTCCTTGTTGCACGGCTCCCCTGGCTTCACTCGATTTTCCAGCACGCGAACTTTTGCTACGAGACGATTGTGGCGATCGAGTTCTTGTCGAGGTGCAGCATCGTCTCCTGCTCGGCGTACACAAGCCAGATATCTCGCTCGGCACCGATGTTTGTAACAATGAGAACGCGCGAGCCATCCTTATTTTCGAAGGCGACATGACTTAGTTCAGTTGCATCGCTATGGCTTGCGACTCTCACGGCGGCGCGGCGCACGTGTTGCGAGAAATGGCGGAGAGCCCAGTATTGGCCGCTGTAGGTTAGGCTACCGTCAGGCTTCAGCGTGACCAGGCCAGCACAGGAAAAGGGTCCGATGTTCGGCTTCCCCTGCGGATCGAGCATCAGATTCCAGGTCATGATGCAGCGGCACCAGTTAGCTATGGCCTCGGTGAAGATCCCACCCCACTTAGTCCAGTTGTAGGCGTAGTTCGGATCGGTGTAATCAGGACCGCCCTCGGTCCAGTAGAACGGCAGCTGCGGTTCAGACTCGTGCAAACGACTCATCATATCGGGCGTTCCAAGATAGCCATGCCATGCCACGCCATTGACATATTTGCGTAGTTCGGGATCTCGCATCTGCCAGCGAACACGCTTCCAGAGGTCATAATTATGATCGAGCAGCCAGATTTCGACGCGTTCTTTCTGCTGCTTCAGCAGCGGTCCTAAGTGATCCCGGATGAAGTCGGATTCGAGTTCGGGAGACCAGTACGTAGCGGGCATGCTTCCGCCCTGGTCCGTCTCGAGCTCGTTCTGCGATGTGACGGCGTTGATCGGAACACCGGCCGCGCGATAGGCATCGAGAAATCGGCTGAAGTAGAGCGCGTACGGGGCGAGATACTTGTTCGTCATCCATCCCCCCAGCATCGATCCGTAGGTTTTCATCCATCCCGGAGGGCTCCAAGGAGTGGATAGCAAGAACAGATCAGGATTGACGCGCCTCATCTCTCGCAGCATCGGCAGAATGTATGCCTCATCGTGCGCAATGGAGAAGTGCTTCATTCCAACATCGTCCGGAGTGTCGTCGTAGTTGTACACGTCGCGCGAGTAATCACTTGCGCCGATGGTCGTGCGACCTACGCTTAGGTTCATCTGCTGCGGTGAGAAGGTCTCCGCCAGAAAGTTTTGGCGAGCCGATGGATCCATAGAGTTGAGCAGAAAACAACTTGCGTCCGTATACGCTGAGCCGAAGCCAAGCATAGGCTGAAATCGCTGCGTTGGGTCCACAAGAATGCGATCGGCAAGACTGCTGTTGGCCTGCTTTGGACGGAAGGACAGGGCCGCGCCAGCCTGATGTTTTTTGGTCTCGCTAGTAACGAACACTGCTGCATTTGCGGTTCGCGCGCCCTGGGAGAGACCGGTCATAGGGTCAAGGAGGTACACGATCGAAGCGGCACTAGCCGTCTTCACAAAATCCCGGCGCTTCATCGAACTTGCGTTGCTTTCATTCATTTGGGTCTCCTGTGAAGCCTGGTGGAGGAAAGGCTGGGGGGAAGAGGCTCAAGGCGCTGCTGGAGACTTGTCTGCGGTCGCGGCGGGTATGCTGGTATCGCGATCAGCGCGAAGGCGGCGGCTGTTCATCCGATCCTGCAGAACATCCTTACTCTTCTTATCGAGCAGTCGATACTGTGCCTGGGCCTCGTCAGATGCCTCTACATTGTGAACGCGACGGTAGATGCGAGACAGTTGAAAGTAAGCCTGCTTGGTCGTATCGTCGTCGAGATGTTCTTCGATCGTCTTCTGGAAGTAGGCGATGGCGGCATGGTCGTCGCCAAGTTGAAACTCTGCGCGGCCAAGATAATACGTCGTCATCGCGAGCGATGGATCGGCGGATAAGACACGCTCGAGCAGGGGCTTGCCGCCCGCAGCATCCGAGCGGTCAACGCGCAGGCAGCCGAGCTTGTACATGGTCAGAGTGTCGCTAGGGTCCAGCTTCAACGCCGTCTCGTACGCCTGCTGTGCTTCATCGTACTTGCCGGCGCGCCAGTACGAGCTTCCGAGCGCTTCATACAGTCCACCTTGCGGCGGGGCGGCGGCGATGGCGAGCTTGAACTGCTCGATTGCGTCCACATCGTTGCCGGATTCAACGTCGGCCTGGGCCAGGACCTGGTTGACATGCCACGACTTTGGATCGAGCTTGAACATCGTTTCGTAACTCTGCCGCGATAAGGCGAGCGCCGCGCGTCCGCGATGATAGAGGATGTCGACGTTCTTAGGATCGATCTTCGAGGCGCGATCCAGGTCTTCCACCGCCAGCGCCAAGCGCTCGAGAGCGAGGTCGATGATGCCCTGCCACATCCACGCTTGCGCGTCGCCGGCGGACGCGCTTGTCTCCTTGCGCACTGAGGCGGCAGCCTGCTCGAAGCGGCCCAGCCGATAGTCGGAGATTGCTAGAAACAGGTGTGCGCCACGCATCGAGGGCTTGATCTGAATGGCTTTTTCCAGGGCAGAGACCGCTTCTTCGTCTCTCGAGAGCTGAGCCAAGACGAGACCGAGGTTGAGATAGGCTTCGGCAAATCGCGGAGCCTCGCGGGTGACTTGCTGGAAATCCTCCGCGGCCTCCTCAGGTCGATTGGCATGAAGGGCTTCCGTACCTCTTTGGAAAGAATCGATTGCCGCTGGAGATAAAGCAGGACCGCTTCGCGTCGTTTGCGCCTCTAGCAGGAGAGGAGCAATCGCAACGCACAGAAAGCCGGAGAGCAACTGCCGCATGGATCGAACGCCTCCCGCTTAGTATTCAGGATTTCGGCCACTCCATGAAGCAAGGTGGAGGCCCCCACGCCGTTGTTTCAGCTTTCCGACGCAGGCTGTCGAAGTTATCCGACGCAGGCCGTCGAAGTTAGAAGGTATATCGCAAGATGAATTGTCGAACGGTAGGCAGCCCAAAATCTGTGTTGTATGAGCCAAAATGCCCTTGCGTTGAAGTGGCTGTCGGCAGATCCGCCGGATTTGTGTTTGGAGGACTAAAATGCACTCTGTTGAAGGCATTGAAGATGTCGACGTGAAGCTGCAGGCTGCCGAACTCTCGGAATTGTACTATTTGCTTTGTGATCGAAAAATCTTCATTCGCGTACACCGGGGTTCGATATCCGCCGTTGACACGAGGAGATGTTCCCAGCACGATGGCGCTGGCTGAGCTTGGATCGGTAAACGCGGCTGGATTGAAGACCTGGCGAGTTGTGGGATCGCCCGAATGCGCCGCCGCGGAACGATTGACGAAGTTGGGGGCGATGTTATAGCGGAGGCACGCCAACGAAGCTCCGATGGATGTCTGTGTGCATGAGAAGGCGGTGGGTGTTCCACTCAGGTAGCGTTGAATGCCGCCGACCTGAAACCCGCTGATGACTGCGTTCACGACCCTATTACTGTTCAGAAATCGTTTGTTCTTACCGACAGGCAGCTCATAGATATAATTAATTACTAAATTCTGTGGAACATCCTGGAAGCTGAGAGCCTTCTCGCCCTTCAGGTTGTACGGATTCTGCACGCTGCCGGGGCCGCCGTTGAAGGCTGAGAATGCGGGCAGCGCGGAATCGGAGTCAGTGATCGTTTTCGACCAGGTGTAGGCTGCCATCAACTCTAGGCCACTTTGAAACCGACGCTCCAGCTGCGCAGTCAGCGCCTCGTAGTGCGAGTGGCCGAGATTCTCTGTACCTCCGTCCGAGTAGATGTCCTGGTACTGCGGGAACGGACGAAGCGCCTGGGCCAGTGTCCCGGTGAAGCCGGGATAGGGCGCCGCAATTCCGGGCGTCGCCGTGTACGTGTTGCCCAACGCCGCGCCGTAGCCGAAAAACTTCGGATTTAGGTCGTTGACCTGTAATAAGTTAGAGTGGAGATACGTGCCTGTGGTGCCGATGTATCCCAGCGTGAAGATCAGGTCGGTTGCAAGCTGCTGCTGAACCTGAGCGCCCCAGTTGTAGATCGCCGCTGGCCGGCCTGCCCAGGTAGGCTCGTACTCGGAGTTTAGTTGTCCGCCCAGGACCTGCCCATTTGCCTGGGTGGGGTCGAGATTCGGCGGGGGCGCAAAGGCTGGAAAGGGGCCATCCAATCCAGCTGCGTTTGTGCATGGATTGGATGGCGAAGTGACGGCTCCATTGCAATAGGCTTGAGAGAACTTATCCGCCGAGCTGTAGTTCGGGCTTGCGGTGAAGCCGATCTGATTGGCCGAGCCGAAGTCCGCATAGTCGAGCGGACCGTAGTAGATGCCGAAGCCGCCACGGATCGAGGTTTTGCCACCTGAGTTGCGGGGCGAGTACGCAAATCCCAAGCGAGGCGCGAAATCTTTCTTATAGGTCTTCGCGAACTCGCCTGAACCTCCTATGCGCCCGGGGCCGTTGCCGGCGAAGTAGAGTGCTCCTGGCAGGCCGCCTGCAGCGGCGTTAGGGAGCGTGGGACTGAAGTTTGAGAAGTTCCCGTGAGCTTCGTTGCGCGGCTTATCGATGTCATAGCGCAAACCGAGATTGAGCAGTAGGTTGCTGGTGACCTTGAAGTCGTCCTGCACAAAAACGGCGTAGTAAGCCTGACCGATGCGCGGAGCCCGGCTCTGAACCGCGGCCGAGGCGTTGAATACATTTCCCAGCAAGAAGCTCGCGTAGGCGTCGCCCGATTGCACATCGTTCGCCGTGACAGCGGTTTGAAACTGCGAGAAGCCGAAGGTGCCGGATTCGGATCCGAAGCTTTCGTTGCTAAATTGATCCTTTCGAAAATCGACGCCGAAGTTCACGGTATGGCGTCCGCGCGCAATGGTATAGGTATCGGCGATTTCGAAGTCGTTGACGGGTTGGATGGCGTCATTCTGGTACCCGATGCCGTTATAGGTTAAGCCTGCTGCGTTCTGCGAGAAGCTGAATGCCGGAATATTGGGTCCACTAAGACCCTGGATCCCGAGCGCTGCGTCCCAGTTGGGAACGACGCCGACCGAATTGCTGGTATTCAGCTGGTAGAGGCGTGTAAATCCTGCTACGAGATGGTTGAATTGAGTTGGGGTGAAGCTATAGTCATTGCCCACCCTGAGGTACTTGGCAAAGGCACGCTGAATCTGAACTCCGCCTCCGGGTCCGGGATAGGGCGGATGTCCGTTGGTGATGTCGTTGTCGCGGTCGGTATAGGTAACAAAGATCTTCGACTTTTCGGAGAGGTTTTGATCGACCCGAATGGTGTAGACCGTGTTCAGAAGTGGAAATGTGGTGGAGTAAGAGTAGTTGTTGACCGTCTGCCCGGGTGACCCGGTATTTGGCAGGGGATAGTACGCCAGTGCGTTCTTCGCCACCGTGCTGAAGCGTCCTGCTGGGATGATGTTTCCTGGGAAAGGGTTGCGGCAGGGAACCGTTGCCTTCAACACGGGGTTGAACACCGTGGAACTCGTCGCGGGATCGAATATCTCACCGATGTAAGCCTGCTTGCCCGTGCAGTCGATGTTGGAGCCATCAGGCGTGGTGGTCAGTCCGGCGGAGAAATCTCCTCCATGGACTGCCGCGGTCGGAATCGAGCTGACAGTTACGCCGCTTTCGCTTTGCCGAAACTGCTCGAAGTTGAAGAACCCAAACGTGCGGTCATGACCGTTGTAGAGGTGTGGAATGATGACAGGGCCACCGACCGATCCGCCATAGTCGTTCTTCTTATCGAGGGGTCGCTGGTTCGCGGCGAAGACGGTCGCATTCCCAGGATTCTGCGCGATTCTTAGTTTATTGAAGTAGTCGTTTGCGTTCAGGTCTTCATTCTGGAAGATATCGTACGCCGTGCCGTGATACTGATTCGTTCCGCTCCGTGTGGAGAAGTTCTCGACGCCACCGGTGGTGCGGCCTTCTGATGCTGGAACGATGGAGGTCGTCACGGTTAACTCCGTCAGGGCCTCGACTCCGGGCGCATGCTCGTCGAAGGCTGAATCGCTATCTTCGCGGCGAACATTGATTCCGTCCAGCAACTCTTCGGTGCTGAAGTTCTGGCCTCCGGCGGTTTTGGCCTGAAACGCTCCGGAGGTGGATCCCGTTGACGCCGTGCCCGGACCAACCGTTCCAGGGGCAAGGAAGATAAAGCTTTCGACGGAACGCATGGCGCTTTGCCCGCCCAGACTGAGCGGGAGATCGACGATCTGCTGATTCGAGATCGTATTCGTCACCGCAGAGTTCTCTGTCTCGACCACAAGCGCATCCCCGTTGACGGTCACCGTTTGGCTTGTAACACCCGTCGTCAGATGTACCTCGGCAGGCGAAACATTGCCGGTCGTCACGAGAATGCCAGTCAGCTGCTGCGAACTGAAGCCGGGGGCTGAGATCGTGAGGTTATAGCGACCAAGCTGCATCTGCGGAAAGTGAAATGTACCGGCCGAGGTCGATACTGTGTCATAGACCGTCCCGGTGTCCGCTCCAACCGCTTCAATCGATGCATTCGGAACAAGCGCTCCAGTTGGATCGAGTACAGTTCCGGCAATGGTACCTCCGGAACTCTGGGCCATGGCAGGGGGAAAGTAGAACAAGCAAAGCGCGATTGCGGCGACGACCTGAACCCATTGGCGTTTCATTGGCTCTCCAAAGAACTGTTGGTCTTCAACGCCCTCGAACTTCGCGGAGTGGGACGATTGAAATGACGTGGAGCAAACGATTGCTAGGTCGTTTTCTAGTCGCACTCGATGAAACAATACGGCTGGCGTGACTGTCAAGCACCGATTTGGATCGTGATAAATTTACCGCGAATGCTTCATCTTACCCATCGGTGTGCTATAGCCAAGCCAAATGGGAATTTAATAGTCGGGTGAGGTGGAGTGCGCACCGTAGAGTTCGCCGCTGAGCCGTAACTCCTTTCGCGCCTCCTCTAACCTGCCGGCACGCCGATCCATCTGCCCTAGCTCGAAGTGCAGGCGTGCGTTGGTACTGTCCAGCGTCACGGCGCGGTTCATCTCCAGTATGGCCCTTTGAAGATCTCCTGACATTTCCAGCGCACGCGCAAGCTGTTCGTGTGCCTTCACATTTGTGGGGACAATGGAGACGGCCCGCTCGAGTAAAGGGATGGCCTCCTTGCCTTGCTGGTGCGTGACTAACAGTGTTCCGAGGTTTAGAAATGGCTGCTCACTGGGAGTTGAGCTCGTGCTCTGCCATGCGATTGCAAGCCTGTACGCATTTAGAGCGTCCTCTATCCGGTTTTCAGTCTCATAGGTCACGCCTAGATTGTTTTCAGCCTTAACCAACCTTGGCTCCAACTGGAGAGAGCGCTTGAGCGCCTTCTCCGCGCTTGCAAAGTCACCCTGCATCATGCGCGCGCGGCCAAGGTCATACCAGGTTTCAGCACTGTCACTGTCAAAGGCGGCAGCGCGCTCCAACCAGTGAATCGCGTCGTGGTAGTCGTCCAGGAGAACATAGTCCAGTCCTACCGAACGCAGATCCTGGGCAGATGGTTTTTTTAGAGCCGCGGCTTTAGTAAACCACTCCAACGACTCGCGCGCGTTCTTCTGGCGATGCGACACATGACCGAGCATGTACATGGCGTCCGCGGATTTCGGCGATCGAGCGAGCAGTTCCTTTGCGAGTTCTTGGGCCCGTTGCAGATCATCTACGAAGTAATATGACTTCGCCTCGAGGAGCAGGACGCCGGTATTCTGGTTGCCGGATACTCTGCACGCTTCGAGCAGAGAGCCGGCCTTCGCGAACTGCCCTTCTGCATAGGCCGACCTAGCGTGGACGCATACATCCGACTCGCCAGGGCATGCGTGTGCGATGAGCAGGGTGGCGAAAATGGCGAGAATGAGAGACGGGTGGCTGCACATAACGGCTCCAGAAGACGATTGAGGTCGTATTCTAGCGGGCAATCGTATTCTAGCGGGTGATGGAGGCGAACAGCCATGTCAGCAGGAACACGCGGGGAGGCATTCCACACAACGCGCGCCGCTTGGGGCTGAGCGCCACGCCAAGACGCTATGGCGATCCCGATGGAACCGCTGAGATATTCCATTAATGCGGTGGTCTTGTAGGGAACCCGTTCACTTTGCAGGACGCTATCAAAGCCGGCCACCTCTGCCCATATGAATACCACTCCCATTTCTTGAGTCTCACAGAGGAGGGATGGAGCACTTAATCGTCATGCGCGCACACAACTTCTGGAGCTTGCGGTTGGACTAAGCCTGGACATTTCAACGATGAGCGAAATTGGAATTGAAGGAGACGTCGATGGCGAATCATGAAGAAGACCCAGGCATTCGTGTCTTGAATGAGATTTACGATCAACAACCACGCTCGATTACGCTCAATTTAGTCTAGGAATTTTATGCGTTACAGCGTCAGTATCAGTAGGAAGTGGATCGGGAGGTTCCGATGGCTCAGATTCGGAGTTAAGTGTCAGTGGCGATAGAGAAAGAGAGGTGGCTCGGTTTGTTTGAACAGATTTGGGTGATTCTTAGGTGGAGATTCTGTCTTGGTTAGGCTGCCGTCCATACTGATGGCGATGTTGTTTTTCTTTAGCTGCTGTGTGAAGGCCTCGCTGGAGAACTGGCTGCCCTGGTCGGTGTTGAAGATCTCCGGCTTGTCATGCTTCTCGAGCGCCTCTTGGACCGCTTCCAGACAGAACGACACGTCCCTTGTGATCGACAGCTTCCAGCTCAGGATCTTGCGGCTGAACCAGTCCACCACGGCGGCGAGGTAGACGAAGCCGTGCGCCATCGGGATGTAGCTGATGTCCATCGCCCACGCCTGGTTGGGACGAGTGACCGCCGCATCCCGCAGCAGATACGGGTAAATCCTGTGTCCCGGCGCGGGCTTCGAGGTGTTCCTCCTGCGATAGATGGCCTCGATGCCCATCTTCTTCATCAGCGTGCCGACATGCAAACGACCCGCGTCGATGCCTTGCTGCCACAGCAGATCGCGCAACATCCGGCTGCCCGCGAACGTGTAGTCCAGATGCAGCTTGTCCAGTTTTTT
>CAXTPY010000021.1:0-19794 GCA_964246195.1 uncultured Acidobacteriaceae bacterium
GGTCGGCTGCACCTGGCTGTTTCTGAAGGGGGTCGGCATCTGGGGGGTGACGATACCCGGCGCGTGGGGCTTCGCCATCATCAACTTCGTATGGTGGATCGGTATCGGGCACGCGGGCACGCTGATCTCGGCCATCCTGCTTCTGTTCAAGCAGAGCTGGCGCAATTCGATCAACCGGTTCGCGGAGGCGATGACGATCTTCGCCGTGGTCTGCGCGGGCACGTTTCCGTTGATCCACGTCGGGCGTCCCTGGCTGGCGTACTGGCTGTTCCCGTACCCGAACACGATGAACGTGTGGCCGCAGTTCCGCAGCCCGCTGGCGTGGGATGTGTTCGCGGTCTCGACCTACGCGACGATTTCGATCGTGTTCTGGTACGTCGGGATGATTCCAGACTTCGGCACGTTGCGCGACCGGGCCACGATGCCTCTGGCGCGCTACGGTTATGGGATGCTGTCGCTGGGCTGGCGCGGTTCGACGCGGCACTGGATACGGTACGAGTCGGCCTCGCTGCTGCTGGCTGGACTCTCTACGCCCCTGGTGCTCTCCGTACACACGGTCATCAGCTTCGACTTCGCGGTGGCGGCGCTGGCGGGGTGGCACACGACCATCTTCCCCCCGTACTTCGTGGCTGGAGCGATCTACTCGGGCTTCGCCATGGTACTGACCTTGGCCATTCCGATCCGCAAGTTCTATCACCTGGAGGATCTGGTGACGCTGCGCCACCTGGACAACATGGCGAAGGTGATGCTGGGCACAGGTGGGATCGTGGCCTACGGGTATGGCATGGAGGTCTTCATGAGCTGGTACTCGGCCAGCCATTGGGAGTTCTTCATGATGTGGAACCGCATGTTCGGACCGATGGGTTGGGCGTACTGGATTCTAATTCTGACGAACATCGCGATTCCCTTGACCACGCTGTGGTCGCGCAAGCTCCGGGTAAACGTAGGCTATCTGTTCGCGCTCTCTTTCATTGTGAATATCGGCATGTGGTTTGAGCGCTTCGTGATCGTCGTCACCAGCCTCTACCGCGACTACCTGCCGTCGAGCTGGGGAACGTATCGCGCCACACGCTGGGACTACATGATCTTCATCGGAACGTGGGGCCTGTTCACCTTCCTGTTCCTGCTGTTCGCGAGGCTGCTGCCCATGATTCCCATGAACGAGATCAGGATGATGCTGCCGCAGACGAAGATTCGGCCGGGCGGCGAAGACGCTGAGATCGTCACCCAGGAGGCCCTCTGATGCCGCCGCGCGAAGGTATCTACGGCATGCTCGCCGAGTTCAACACGCCGGGTGAGCTGGTGCATGCGACGGAGCACGCCCACCGCGCTGGATACCGCCGGATGGAGTGCTATACGCCGTACCCGGTCGAAGAGGCCGCGGAAGCTCTGCGCTTCCATAAGACACGTGTGCCTCTGGTCTGCCTGCTGGGCGGCATTATGGGCCTGATCACGGCGTTCCTGATGCAAACCTGGATCAACGTCTGGGGGTATCCGCTGAACATCGCGGGGCGTCCTCTGTTCTCCTGGCCGGCGTTCATCATTCCGGCGTATGAATGGACGATTCTGTTCTCCGGGCTATCGGCTGCGTTCGGCATGATCGCATTGAACGGGCTGCCGCAGCTGTATCACCCGGTGCTGAATGCTCCGAACTTCCGCAATGGCGCGACCACGGACAAGTTCTTTCTTTGTCTGGAGGCATCCGATCCGCGGTTCTCCCTCGGCGATACGCGCGCGTTTCTCGAAGGCTTCAACCCGGTCTCTGTCGTGGAGGTAGACCACTAATGCAGGGAACAGGGAACAGCGAACAGCGAGCAGGTATGCGACGACGAGTACGGTCGGCCGCAGCGGGGCTGGTGTGCTTGACCGCGCTGCTGGCAGCCGGCTGCCGGCAAGACATGCAGAATGAGCCGAAGTTTTATCCGCAGCGAGGCACCGACTTCTACCCGGATGGGCGCTCCGTCCGTCCGCAGGTGGAGAACACGGTCTCTCGCAACCAACTGCATCAGGATGCTTACTTCTATACTGGCCTGGTGAATGGGAGAGAGGGCGATGGGCTTCCGTTTCCAGTCACGGCGACCGTTCTTGCGCGTGGTCAGGAACGCTACAACGTGTATTGCACGCCGTGCCACTCGCGCGTGGGCAACGGGCTGGGGATGATCGTGATGCGCGGGTATGCGCATGCGGGCAATCTTCATTCGGCAAGGCTGGAGGCGGCTCCGCTGGGCCACTTCTTCAACGTGATGACGAACGGGTATGGCGCCATGCCGGACTACTCGGCGCAGCTTACGCCGGCGGACCGCTGGGCGGTAACGGCGTATATTCGCGCGCTGCAGTTGAGCCAGAAGGCGAACCAGGGCGATGTGCCTTCGGGCGAGCATGTGCAGCCGCTCTCGAGTATCGCCGAGACCGAGGGCCTGCCAGATCACTTTGCCGACGACTGGACGCTGCCTCCCACGGCAGTGCGGGGAACTCCCAGCGGGGAGGAGTTCGTGCTGCCGGCTCCGGGAACAGGCAACAACGCTCCGCCTTCGAGCTCGTTGAACGCTGTACCCGGTTCGGGCACAGGGAAGGGCAGATCTTCCTCACCGGGCGCAGGGCTTGGCGAGACTTCACCGCAAGGGGCAGCGAGGCAGCCGTCCACACCGGGAAAACAGTAACTACGGAAGCTTCCGTCGGAAGGCTTGAATCGGATGGCATCGGCACACGAACACTACGGAACACCGGACGCGCACCCTGTGCATCGGGGGACGCATGATGGGACGCGCACTTTGCCGGCCTCGCTTGCGACGCCTGCCATCGTCACGGCATGGCGCACGCGTCTGCTGCTGGTGGCGGCGATCTTCGCCGTCTTGTCATTTCTACTCTTCGTGTGGACGACGGAGGGGCGCAATCACATCCTGCGGGCGTATCTGCTGGGGTACATGACGTGCTTCGGTTTCGCGGGGGGCGGGCTGGTGATGCTGATGCTGCAGTACGTGACCGGAGGTAAGTGGGGGCTGCTATTACGGCGTCCGCTCGAAGCCATGACGCGGACCATGTGGCTGGTGGCGGTGATGTTCCTTCCCATCGCATTGTTTTGGAAGCACCTGTATCAGTGGGCACTTTACCCAACGGCGGCGGCGGTGAAGCAGGCCCTCGAGCATGGCCAAGTGACGCTCGAACAGGCGCTGACGTTGAACGCAAAGCGCAGCATGTTGAGCCCGGGCCCAGTGCTGATTCAGACGCTGCTGTTGTTCGCGATCCTGCTCACGTTCGTCTTCCTGCTGAATAAGTGGTCGCTCGACCGCGACGCCGACCCGGAGCGGGGCACGGAACGCAGCTATGACCGCTGGCGGATACGTTTCGAGAACCTCTCGGGCCCGGGCATCTTCATCTATGTCGTGCTGCTGACGATGGGGGCGATCGACTGGATCAAGTCTCTCGACATTACGTGGTACTCGTCGATCTGGGGTCTGCAATTTCTAGTGGGGCAGGGGTTCGCGGTGCTGGCGCTGGGTATTCTGACAGTGATCCTGCTCTCCCGCGCGGAGCCGATGAGGACTTTGCTTCGCGCTACCGAACAGCATGACCTGGGCAAGTTCGCCCTGGCCTTCGTAATGCTGAACATCTACCTGACGTTCGCTGAGTTTCTGATCATTTGGTCGGGAAATGTGCCCGACGAGATTCCCTGGTACCTGAACCGCATCCATGGCGGGTGGTGGACGATCTGCACGGCGGACTTCGTGTGTCACTGGGTAATTCCGTTTACGCTGCTGCTGTCGCGTGACTTGAAGCGCAGCAAGTCGAAGATGATCTGGCTAACTTGCTGGATGATCTTCGCGCGTTGCCTGGACATGTTCTGGCTCATCGAGCCGAACTTCGCGAACGCTGCCGGAGATCTGCACTTACGTGGGAATGTAGGCATTCTTGCTTACATTACGGTGCCGATCACGGTGCTGGCGATCTGGGGCGCGTACTACCTGACGGAACTGATGAAGCGTCCGCTGATGAACGTCAACGATCCTCACCTCGAGGAGATGCTGGAGCCAGAACATGCCCACTAACGACGACCACAATCCGCACGGCAGCCGCGACGAGGAGCACCCGGGTTACGAGACTACGGACGCCAATGTTGGCGGCGTGGCAGTTTTTCTTGGAGGACTCTTCGGCTTCGTGCTGATCTTTTTTGTCTTCTGCTTCATTCTGGGCAAGGTGATCAACAGCGCGATGGAGAAGAGCGATGGGCCGCCCGACAAGTGGCACGCGCAGCCGACGATCGCGGGAGCACCCGGACCCGGGCAGAAGCGCGAAGACCTGGCCAGCAATCCGCAGATGCAGCAGCGTGAGTACCAGGAGATGACCTCGACCTTCCCGACGCCGCGGCTGCAGATGGACGATGGCAACCAGGACACGGCCGACCTGCACGCGCGCGAGGACCTGCTGCTCGACCACTACAGCACCTCGCAGCAGGAGGGCGGGCAGATCCGAATACCCATCGGCCGAGCGATGGAACTGATCGCCCAGCGCGGCCTTCCGGTGAACGGAGAGGAGCAGGTTTCTGCGCATGAGATGGCCGGCGACCCGAAGCCTGCTGTCACGATGCCGCTCACCACAGGGTTTGCGCGTACGGGATACGAGCTTGACATGATGGAAGCCAGGGCCCAGAGGATGAACTACGGACGCGCGATCGCGGGCAACGAGCACGCACAGCTTGCCCCGGCGCGCTGAGCGAATGTGGCTGAAGGTTTAACATAGAGGCATGGCTGGGTCTTCAAGCGTAAGGAAAGATGGGAAGCACAGGATGTTCAAGCGACGCGCAATCCGGACGGCAGTGGTGGCAGCGATGGCGTGCTGTGGAGCCATGGCTGGGACGTTGTACGCGCAGGTCTCGAGCTACGGCGACAAGGACATGGGCGCGAACACCGGAGACGAGCTCCCGCAGGTGCTGCAGAAGGTGCAGGTAACGCAGCACCTGAACCAGCAGCTTCCATTGAACGCGCAGTTCGTCGACGACACCGGCAAACCGGTCACGTTGGGGAGCTACTTTGGGCAGAAGCCGGCCATTCTGACAACGGTGTATTACAACTGCCCGATGCTGTGTTCAGAGGAGATGGACGGCCTCGCGGGGGCGCTCGAGATGGTGCATCTGACCCCGGGCAAAGACTTCAACATCATCGTGATCAGCATCGATCCGAGCGAGACGCCGGAGCTCGCGGCCAAGAAGAAGGCCTTTTACCTGAAGCGCTATGGGCGGCCTGAGACGGCGGACGGCTGGCACTTCCTGACCGGGCAGCGGCCGGCCATCGATGCGGTCACCCAGGCAGTCGGTTTCGGCTATGTCCGTGTGCCGGGGCCGGACGGGAAGCTGTCGCAGTTCGCGCATGCCAGCTCGATCGAGATGGTGACACCACAGGGCAAGCTCGCGCAGTACTATCTCGGGGTCGAGTATTCGCCCAAGGACGTTCTGCTGGGGCTGATCGACGCCTCGGGCAACAAGATCGGCTCCCCTGTGGCCAACATTCTTACCTACTGCTACCACTACGATCCGCAGAACAACAGGCACTCGCTGATCGTGGCGCGGGTAGTGCAGGTGGGTGGCATTTTTACCGTGGCGGGGCTCGGAGGATTCATGTTTGTTATGTTCCGGCGCGACATCCAGCTCGGGCGCGAACACGACCTGACGAAGAAAGAAATGGATAAAGGCTAACGATGCATATCAGTCCAGTGCTGTGGGAATTTCTGGTGAAGTGGCTTCACAACTCCGCATTGTTTCCGGCGGAGGCGTCCACGATCGCCCCGTACACGGACGCGCTGTATTTTTTTCTGCTGCTTATCACCGTGATCGGTACGGTGCTGGTGGGGAGCCTAGTCCTAGGGTTTTCCATTCGCTACCGCAAGGAGCGCCACCCGGAGGCCATTCAGGTAGAGGGTTCGACGCTGCTCGAGGCTACCTGGACGATCATCCCGCTCGCACTCTTTCTCATCACCTTCGTCTGGGGGGCGCTGCTCTACTTCCGCATCTACACACCGCCTACGAATGCGCTGAATATTTACATAGTCGGCAAACAGTGGATGTGGAAGGCGGAACATCCGGGCGGCCAACATGAGATCAATGCGCTGCACGTTCCCACGGGCCGGCCTGTCCAGCTCACCATGATCTCGCAGGACGTCTTTCACAGCTTTTCCATTCCGGATTTCCGGGTTAAGCGAGAGGTCATTCCAGGCCGGTACTCGACCGTTTGGTTCCAGGCGACTGAACCCGGCACCTATCACCTCTTCTGCACACAGTACTGCGGCACGGACCACTCGGCGATGGTGGGGCAGATCGTCGCGATGACTCCGGAGGACTACAAGAGGTGGACCGAGGAGTCGACTAGCGGCATGTCGCTGGCGCAGAATGGCGAACGTCTCTTCGCCAGCATGGGTTGCAACGCCTGCCACTCTGGCAGCGCCGCGGCGCGCGGGCCGAATCTTGCCGGAGTGTATGGCTCGAAGCTGCAGTTGACCAACGGTTCAGAGGTGCTGGTAAACGATGCGTACCTGCGCGACGCGATCCTGAATCCATCGCAGCATGTCACCGCCGGATACAATCCGATCATGCCGACCTACCAGGGACAGGTCAGTGAAGATGGCCTGATCGACCTGGTCGAGTACATCAAGAATCTCAACAGCAACTACCGCGTCCAACAGACGCTGACCACGTCCACATCGGAACAAGCGGCGCCCACGACGCCGGGAATGGTGAAGCCATGAGTGCCTCCAGTTCAACGATCCTCAACCTGCCCGACCAGCACACCGCGTCCATACCGAAGCGGAACTACCTGACCAATGAGCACGGTCTGCTGAGCTGGCTGCTCACCGGCGACCACAAGCGGATCGCCATCCTCTATCTGATCTCGATCACTTTCTTCTTCTTCATCGGCGGGGCGTTTGCCGGCCTGATCCGTCTCGAACTGCTCACGCCGCAGCCCGACCTGATGGCGTCCGACACCTATAACAAGATGTTCTCCATGCACGGCATCATCATGGTCTTCCTGTTTCTGGTGCCGTCGGTTCCGGCTACTCTGGGCAACTTCCTGATTCCCATCATGCTGGGCGCGAAAGACCTTGCTTTCCCCAAAATCAACCTGCTGAGCTGGTATCTGTATGTGGTTGGCGGCACCATGACGCTCGCCGCCCTGGTGCTCGGCGGCGTCGACACCGGCTGGACCTTTACTACCCCGCTCTCGACTCACTACCTAAACACCCATGTCATCACCGCCGCGCTCGCCATCTTCGTCGCAGGCTTCAGTTCTATCTTTACCGGGCTCAACTTCATCGTCACGATCCATCGCATGCGCGCGCCCGGCATGACCTGGTTCCGCATGCCGCTGTTCGTATGGTCCCATTACGCGGCCTCGATCCTGATGGTGCTCGGCACTCCGGTGCTCGCGATCACGCTGGTCCTGGTGGCGCTCGAGCGCACGATCGGCCTGGGCGTCTTCGATCCCACCAAAGGCGGAGATCCTCTGCTCTTCCAGCACCTCTTCTGGTTCTACTCGCACCCCGCCGTCTACATCATGATTCTTCCCGGCATGGGTGTCATCTCGGAGGTCATCAGCACCTTCAGCCGCAAGCGCGTCTTCGGCTATACCGCCGTCGCCTTCTCCTCGGTCGCCATCGCCGTCTTCGGCTTCTTCGTCTGGGAGCACCACATGTTCATCATGGGCGTCTCCAACTACTCCGCCCTGGTCTTCTCCCTGCTGACCATGTTGGTTGCCGTGCCCTCCGCCATCAAGATCTTCAACTGGTCGTTTACCCTGCAGAAGGGTTCCATCACGTTCGAGACCCCGATGCTCTACGCCTTCGGTTTCATGGGCCTGTTCACCATCGGCGGCATGACCGGAGTGTTTCTGGGTGCGCTCGGCATGGACATCCACCTCACTGAGACGTACTTCATCGTGGCTCACTTCCACTTCGTCATGGTAGGCGGCATGTTGATGGCATTCCTTGCTGGCATCCACTTCTGGTGGCCGAAGATGACTGGCCGCATGTATTCCGAGTCACTCTCGAAGCTCGCCGCTGTCACCACCTTCATCGGGTTCAATCTCACCTTCCTGCCGCAGTTCATTCTTGGCTACCTGGGCATGCCGCGCCGCTATCACTCGTACCCGGCGGAGTTCCAGGTGTTGAACGTGCTCTCGACCGCGGGAGCGACGGTGCTTGGCGTCGGCTACATGCTGCCTCTGCTCTATCTCGGCTGGTCGCTGAAGTATGGCGAGATCGCGGGGAACAATCCATGGCAGGCGACAGGGTTGGAGTGGCAGATCCAGTCGCCTCCGCTCACTGAAAACTTCATTGAGACGCCGATCATGGACCACGAAGCCTACGACTACGAGTGGCTGGCGAACAAGACCCGAAATGAGGTAACCACCGTTGGATAATGCGATCGCAGCCACGCATCCTCTTCATCCCCACACGCACGAGACCGCCGTCGCGGCCGAGCACGACCACGTCGTCCTACCGCAGCACCGTCATCACTTCGAGACAGAGCAACAGCAGCGCGAGGCTGGAACCTTCGGCATGTGGCTCTTCCTGTTGACCGAGATCATGTTCTTCGGAGGCATGTTCTTCGCGTACCTGCTCTACCGCAATTGGTATAACCCCGCCTTCGTGGCTGGCTCGAACCAGCTCAGCATCCCCCTGGGCGCGGCCAACACCGCGATCCTCATCGCCTCGGGTTTCTTCATGGCGCTCGGCGTATGGGCGGCGGAGGTCCGCAAGCGCGGCCTGCTCGTCATCTTCCTGATCCTCACCACCGTCTTCGGCTTCGCCTTCCTGGGCATCAAGAGCATCGAGTACCACGAGAAGTGGGAGAAGCATCACATTCCCGGAGCGCACTTCGACATCTCCGAGTTCGTCAATCCGCCGATCAATCCTAAGACCGGCCAGCCCACCGAGACCCCGCTCTCACCCGACATGGCGCAGAAGGTTCAAGTCTTCTTCTCGCTTTATTTCGCCATGACCGGCATGCACGCCTTGCATATGATCATCGGGATCGGCCTGCTCTTCTGGCTGACCTGGCGCGCCTACTACGGCGACTTCTCGACCGGCTATGTCGCTCCCATAGAAAACTTCGGGCTCTACTGGCACTTCGTCGATATCGTGTGGCTCTTCCTGTTTCCGTTGCTTTACCTGATCAACCGGCACCCTGGCAGCTAGCGCGGCCACAGCAAAGTCGCAGAGGAGAAGGCACCATGTCGCAGCAGCAAGATGACGCCAACGTCACGAATCCGGAACACGCGGAGCACCACATCGTCACGCCCATCACATACATGATGGTGTTCGGCACACTGCTTCTCTTTACCGGCATCACGGTCGGGGCGGCCTATGTCGACCTCGGTGTGTTCAACCCCGTCATCGCGCTCGGCATCGCTTGCTTCAAGGCGGTCATCGTCATCCTCTTTTTCATGCACGTCCTCTACCAATCCAGGCTGATTAAGATGACGGTCGCCGCAGGATTCTTCACCTTTCTGGTGCTCATCACCATGACGCTGAGCGACTACATCAGCCGCGCCTGGGGTCTCTGGTAGCTCCGGCGTCCTGTCTCTGTGGGTCAATTCACAGTCTTGGCCTCGGCGGAGCTCGGTGGTACCATCTGCGGTAGAGGTATTGGTATGTCTGCTCCCGATGCTGAACTGACGCTGTCTCCCGAGATCAAGGCTAAGCTGGAGTGGCTGCAGACCAGGATGGGCGCCCAGGATCTGGCGTCTACGCTGGACAAGAGCCTGGAGATCACCAATTACATCTTGGACACCGTCTCCGATCCGAATCGCAAGCTGCTCGTGGAGCAGGCCGGAAAGTTCACCGAGCTCACCAAGGTGGCTTAGGTGCCAAACCCTTTCCGAGCGCAGCTGGCGGGAGAAGTCCCCTTTCAACGTGTGCCATACGATCCCGAGCCTGGACGCGACAAGATACGCGCCTCTGTGGCGCTCGCGGCCATGTTCATCTTCGCTCTCGTCGTGGGCTGGTACCTGTACTTCTCCTCCACTGCGACACCGGAGAACTGGAAGCAGATGAAGGACGCCATGCAGGCTGTACTTCCGGCCGTCACTTCCGTCCTGGGCACAGTCCTCGGATTTTATTTCGGCTCGCAAAAGCTTTAGCCGAAGCCGGGACCGCCAAGGACTTCCGCATGCCCCGTTCTCTCCCGCATGTGCGGCACAATAGAGGCATGAAGGCTACGCCGGAAGACCTGCTCAAGCTTACACAGAATGCTCGCGTCAGCGTTCGCCGCGCCGGCTTGCCGGACCCATTGGGGAAGTGCGTCGTCTACTGGATGCAGCGCGCGCAGCGCGGGATCGACAACCATGCGGTGAACCTTGGCGTGGAGTGCGCCAACCTGTTGGGCCTGCCGCTCGTCGTCTACTTTGCGGGTATCTCGAACTTCCCGCATGCCAACCTGCGTCACTACGTCTTCCTGAACCAGGGGCTGCCGGACATAGAGATCGACTTGGCTGCCCGCAATATCTCCTTCGTCTTTCGCCGCGCTCCCCATGAGTCGCACGAGCGGCTGTTCGCCGACGTCGGGGCCGCCATGGTACTCGGGGACGAAAATCCCATGCGCGCGCCGGAGAGTTGGAGGAAGCATCTCGCGAAGGTGCTGCGAGTCCCCTTCTGGACCGTCGATACCGACGTCGTGATTCCGTCGAAGCTCATCGAGAAGGCGCAGTATGGGGCCTATACGATCCGCCCACGGCTCTACCGTCTACTGCCCGAGTACCTGGTGCCCTACGAAAACCCGCGCGCGGAGCATGCCTGGGAGCGCCCCACGAACTTCCATGCGGACTCCGTCCACGAGGACATGACGCGCGACTGGAAGGACTTCGACCGCAGCGTCGAGCCCGTCGCAGCATGGCAGGGAGGCACGCATGCCGCGTTGAAGAGGCTGTACCACTTCACGACGAAGATCCTCCCGGGCTATGACAATCAACGCAACCATCCCGAGGTAGACGGCACCTCCGCGCTTTCACCGTACCTGCACTACGGGCACATCGGCCCGCAGACGATTGCGCTTGCGGTGGACGCCGAGGCGAAGGCGAACCCGTCCCTCCAGCCCGACCGAGATGGCTACTTCAACGAACTGATCGCGTGGCGGGAACTGGCCGTCAACCTGGTCCTCTACAACCCGCAGTACGACTCGCCCGAATGCGCCGAGGACTGGGCGAAGGCTACCATCGCCGAGCACGCCCGGGACGAGCGCGAGACTCTCTACACGCTTGAGCAACTCGAGGCTGCAGAGACCTACGACCAGCTCTGGAACGCGGCGCAGCTGCAGATGCTTCACCACGGCTGGATGCACAACTACCTGCGCATGTACTGGGCCAAGAAGATCATCGAGTGGACCCCGGACATCGCGACGGCGCACCGCTATGCCGTCTACATGAACGACAAGTACTTCCTCGATGGCCGCGACCCCAACGGCTACGCGGGCGTCGCCTGGTCGATGCTGGGCAAGTTCGACCGCGCCTGGTTCGATCGGCCCATCTTCGGCAAACTCCGCTACATGTCCGGTGCGTCTACAGGCCGCAAGTTCGACTCGAAGAGTTATATCCGGCAGATGCAGACACTCGCCGCCGCCGCGAGGAAGCCGGGGCCGCGTTGACTTCGTCCAATCACCAGAATGGGTGATAGCTACGCCGTTCCGGAGATGCCACACTAGTCGGCATCTGAGGACAGGACGGGAGCAAAGGGCCCGGGGAGGACGTTTTGAACGAAGGACAGTCGAAGGCGGCGGACACGGAAGAGACTCTGAGCCAGATGCTCGAAAGGCATCACGGCGAGATGAACGGCGGGGAGAACGAAGATGGGTTCCCACGTCCGCAGATGCAACGCAAGACCTGGCAGTCCCTGAATGGATCCTGGCAGTTCTCCAAAGGCCGCGGCAAGATCTACGAGCACCCCACCGATGTCGAGTGGGAGACGGAGATCCTCGTCCCATTCAGTCCCGAGACCGAGGCCAGCGGCATCGCCGACACTGGTTTCTACTCTACCGTGTGGTACCGACGCTCCTGGCACCAGGCCCCCCTCGCCCCGGGACAGCGTCTGCTCGTCCACTTCGAGGCGGTAGACTGGCGCGCCACGGTCTGGGTGAATGGCCACAAGGTCGCCATGCATGAAGGCGGCTACACACCCTTCGGCGCCGACATCACCGAAGCTTTGACGGACCCCCAGGTCGCCGGAGAGCTACATGAAATTGTTGTCCGAGCCGAAGACGATCCTGCCGACCTGGCTAAGCCGCGCGGCAAGCAGGACTGGAAGGCGGCGCCGCACTCCATCTGGTACCCCCGCACCACCGGCATCTGGCAGACCGTATGGCTTGAGACAGTTCCCGAGACTCGCCTGCAGCGCCTGCAGTGGACCTCCAGCCTCGATCGCTGGGAGATCGGCCTCGAAGCCCTGGTCCACACGCCTTGCCTGCCCGTGCCGGTGGGAGAGTTGCAACTCCATGTCCGGCTCTCCGCCGGCGAACAGCTCATCGCCCAGGATTGCTACGCCGTCATCGCCGGCGAGGTGCACCGGCGCATCGCACTCTCTGACCCGGGCATCGACGACTACCGAAACACCCTGCTCTGGTCGCCCTCCTCGCCTACCCTGATCGATGCCGAGATCGAACTCCGCGACCCCTCGGGGCGTGTGCTCGACCAGGTCCGCAGCTACACCGCCCTGCGTTCCGTCGCCGTGCAGGGCGACCGCTTCACCATGAATGGGCGTCCGCTCAGCCTGCGCCTCGTCCTCGACCAGGGCTATTGGCCAGAGAGCGGCCTTACCGCTCCCAACGACCGTGCTCTGCTCGAAGACATTCAACTCACCAAGAAGCTTGGCTTCAACGGCGTCCGCAAACACCAGAAGATCGAAAGCGCGCGCTTCCTCTACTGGGCTGATCGCATGGGCCTCATGGTCTGGGAGGAGATGCCGAGCGCTTACCGCTACACCACGAAGTCTATCCAGCGCCTTACTCACGAGTGGCTCGATGTGATCGAGCGCGATCGTAGCCACCCTTGCATCATCGCGTGGGTTCCCTTCAATGAGAGCTGGGGCGTACCGGACCTGCCGGAGAGCCCCGCGCAGCGCCACTTCGTCCAGTCGCTCTACCATCTAACCAAGGCGCTCGATCCCAGCCGCCCCGTCATTGGGAACGATGGCTGGGAGAATGTTGCAACCGACATTCTTGGTATCCACGACTACGATGACCAGCCCCAGCGCATCGCGCGGCGCTACGGTATCGACGACGTAGGCTCCCGTCTCTTCCAGCGGGAGCGTCCGGGCGGCCGGCTGCTCCAACTCACCACAGAGACCGCGCCATCCAACCAACCCATCGTCCTCACCGAGTTCGGTGGCATCGCCTTCGGAGCACCCACCGAAGACATCTGGGGCTACTCCCGTTCCGACACGCCGCAGCATCTGCTCGAGCGCTACACCGCCCTGCTCGATGTGGTCCGCTCACTCCCGGCGCTGGCCGGCTTCTGTTATACCCAGCTCACCGACACCTACCAGGAAGCCAACGGACTGCTCTATGCCGATCGCACTCCGAAGGCGCCCTTCGAGGAGATCGCCGAGGCGACCAGCGGCTCGGCTCCCGACTTCGACGCACTCGCCGACACCCTGTGGCGCGAGCACATCATGCAACGTTGAAGGTGTAGCCGCCCACGGTCCGCTCACCGGCCTAGGCGGCTTGCTCTTCGTCCATCTGGAACTTGAAGCGGCAACTTTGCCTCCACCATCCCTGCTCAGCAAGCGCAGGATCTTCTAACGATTCACCCCGCGCCAGAGCGCGTATCAGCGATGCCATAGCCGTCGCCACCGGTATCCCATCCCGCAGGTGAAAGATGCCCGGCTCGTAATGGCCATTGTCCTCGGTGACCAGCGAGTCCCAGAAGAAGCTTCCCAGCAGCGCCCAAACGGTGAGCGCGACGCACGGAACGCCGGCCCGGCGAGCTCGCAAAGCGCCTTCCCAGGCCTCGGCCAGCCAGCGGATACGCTCCTCGACAACATCTCCCAGGTGTACCTCCGTGACCGCCACGGGCAGGCCATACCGATCTGCGGCCTCGACCAGCAGGGCCTCGAACCCCGTGATCTCTTCCCCCTGTACGCGCACCGCTTCCACATCCACATAGGGTCCTTCGGCGGAGTGCAGTTCGCTCGGAAACAACTCTCGCCGATGGTCCAGGAAGCGGTCGCTGGTCAGGTAATAATTCACGCCGACAAGGTCCGGCGGACAGGGATTGTCGCGGAACCACAAGACCTCTTTCTCATTCACGCCCGCTGCCCGCAGAGTTGCGAATAGCGGGTGGCTGCCGTCGACCCTGCCGCAAAGCAGATCGAAGCCAAGCCAACGGCGTTCGTTCAGCAGGTCCGCGGTAGAACTCAACTCGGAGGTAGAGCGGATTCGTCCCATGTCTTCGGTCTGGATCAGGCAGGCTCCGGGATTGACCTCGCGCACGGCACGCATGCTCAAGACCGTTCCCTTCAACTCCGCCAGCAGAGCGCGCAGATAACTCCTCCGCGACCTCTGGTGGGGATACCAGACACCGTAGCGGCAGGCGAAGCGCGCCGTCGTATTTGGCTCGTTCACGGGAGTGTAGGCATCCACCCACGGATACCGTGCGGCCACCTCGCCCGCATATCGCGCCAGTTTCGCGGGAAACTCCGGATCGAGCAGGTTGGTGTGCCGCGGGCCGCTGCCATGATGCAAGAGTCCAACGATCGGACGTATGCCCGATTGATCGAGTGCCCCCATTCGCTCGTCTTCCCACCGCCAGGATGGTTCGGCCTCGTGCCGTTCCCACAGGATCCCTGTGCGCAGGGTTCGGAGGCCAAGCTCGGAAAACAGTTCGATGTCGCTGATACGCTCGGCGTGGCCAGAGAGCTTCATCTGATCGAAGAAGCCCTCGCCCACACGGTTGCACGTGTACTCGGCGCCCCCCCACAGCTCCAGCCCTTGATCGCTCATACCTCTCAGGCCGCCCGGCCGCCGCCAGTTCCGGATCCTTTCGCTGTCCGAGGCGGAGGTGCAACTTCCACGGAATACTTCGCAATCCCGCCGCTTACCTCTTTCGAGAGAAGAGACTCCTTAGCTAAGAGCGACTCATTGGCCAGCAAGGCCTCCTTCGAGCGCATGGAATCCTTGGACCGCAAGGTCCCTTCCGCGGGAGCGCTGCGTAGGCCTCTCCTTTGTTCTTCGATCTGCATCTCGACCTGCTCAGACTCTTCCTGATTCTCCCGCGTTTGAATCTTCTGAAACAGGGCGAGCGCCTGCGCCACCACCTGATCCATGTTGTAGTACTGGTACGTCCCCAGACGGCCTGCAAAGTGAACATCGGGCAGCGCTTCGGCTAGCGCTTTGTACTTTTGGTAGAGCGCGGCGTTCTGTGGCTGCGGTACCGGATAGTAGGGATCGCCTTCGCTCGTAGGGTACTCGTATACGATGCTCGTCTTCGTATGCTCCTGCCCGGTCAGATACTTGAACTCCGTTACCCTCGTATAGGCATGCTCATTGGGATAATTGACCACCGGCGCGGGCTGGAAGACCGCCTTGTCATGGGTCTGGTGTTCGAAGCGGAGCGAACGGTACGGCAGCTTGCCATAGCAGTAATCGAAGTACTCATCCACCGGGCCGGTGAAGATCAGGCTGCGAAAGCGGACCTCATCCTTGATATCTTCATAGTCCGTATTCAGCATCACGCTGATATTCGGGTGATGCAGGATATTCTCAAACATCCGTGTGTAGCCGTGGAGTGGCATCGACTGGTACTGGTCGGTGAAGTATCGATCGTCGCGGCTGGTCCGCACCGGCACGCGCGCCGTTACCGAGGCATCCAGTTCGGAGGGATCGAGGTCCCACTGCTTGCGCGTGTAGTTGCGAAAGAATTTATTGTAGAGGTCGCGCCCTACGCGGCTCACCACTACGTCCTCCGACGTCCGTACCGGACTCCTCGGCTCCGCAACCTTGGCCAGGTAGCCTTCCACCTCATCGCAGCTCAGGTGCAGCCCCAGAAGCTTGTTCAAGGTGTCGGCATTGATCGGCATGGGCACCAACTGGCCGTCTACGCTCGATTGCACACGATGCTCGTAGGGACGCCACGCTGTAAACTTCGAGAGATAATCGAAGACCTTCTTCGAATTGGTGTGGAAGATGTGCGGTCCATATTTATGCACCAGGATGCCGGCATCGTTGTAAAAGTCGTAGGCATTCCCTGCAATGTGAGCGCGGCGATCGATCACCAACACACGCGCATTCGTCTGGGTGGCCAGACGCTCGGCCAGCACACTGCCTGCAAATCCTGCACCAACGATCAGATAATCAAACATGGGCCCTCTCCTCGTCTGCGTTCTCTCGTTCTCCAACGTCTGCCGTCTTCGGCGCTGCGCAGGGTGAAACCTCGGCCCACATCGCAGCGAATGTCTGATCCCACGATGTTTGCCGCAGGAACTTGTCCACCTCTTGGGTCCAGGCAGGGCTTTGGCCGCCTAGCGAAGCACGAATCGCCTCACAAAAGCTCTCCGCGTCGCCTCCAATTCGAGCCAGGCCTAGCCGTCCATAGGGCTCCACGACATCCGGTATCGGTGTCGAAACGACAGGCTTACCTGCGGCAAGGTACTCCGGGGTCTTAGTAGGGCTGATGAAGCGCGTCGATGCATTCTGCGCAAAAGGAAGCATGGCTACATCCCAGTGAGCCAAGTAGTAGGGCAACTCAGCGTAGGTCTTTTGACCCAGGTAATGCAGATTCGCAGCACGCGGGAGTGCCTCTTCAGAAATCTTGACCACAGGCCCGACCAGCACGAAGTGCCACGTTGGCTCGCGCGCCGCAATCTCCTGCAGCAGTTCGCGATCGAGCCGCTCATCCAGGACGCCAAAGAATCCGATGCGTGGATGCGGAATGCGCCGCTGGTCTTCAGGATCGTGAAGCTCAATACCCTCCCCGGCGAAGTGCTTCCGGTCGATGCTGCTGGGAAACAGGTGCACCTTGCTATGCTGCCGACGCTTGGCCTCGTAGAGACTCCGGCCGCCGGCAAAGACGACATCCGCTCGCTCGAACAGCTTCCGCTCCTGCTCTAGCATCTCGCGCGGCGCGCCTTGGAAAGCCGACAACTCATCCATACAGTCGTAAACCGTCACTTCGGGCTTCAGGTGATCTGAGAAGGCGAGAGCCATCGGCGTGTAATACCAGGCGATCAATCCGCCTTTGCTTGCTCTGCCAAGCTCGGACTGACCACTCTGGCGGTCCTCGAGCCACTGGTCGAGCAGCCTACGCTGCGCATCGACGGCATCCGCAGCTCTCATCCCCAGGGGCAGCACCGGTGTCAGCACCTGGACGCCACCCTCCTGCACCTCTATACGAAGCTCTGGAGTTACGATCTCCGCATGAAGTGGTTCCTCCAACATAAAAACATCGGCCAACTGCGCCGCGCGTGTCAACAGATGCTGCGGGCGCTGATAGACAAACTTCCACCTCAAATGCGAAAAACAAAGCAGGGACGGCCGTTGAGGCGCTGCTCCGCCTTGGTTGTAAGTCACTGTATGTTGCGACATCGGGACTCCTACATTGGTTTGATGCACAAAACCTGTCTTCCGCTTCTGGCCTCTCTGGCTGGGGCCACGGGACGACCCCTACGGAGGTCTTGATCCTTTTCTTGTACTACCGTAAGTAGTACATCCAAAAGCCTTTCTATCGATGTGCCGATCGAGCGTCAGCGACCGGCGGGAAGTTCTGCCTGCTCCTTCCGTGCTGCGCATCTCACACTGAAGAGGACCCTACGATGCCCCAAAGCCCGCACGACCGCGCCGCCGAATACCATAACCTCGCCGCCCATGCCCACCAGGCTGCCGCTACCGCCCACGGCAAAGGCGATCATCTCAGCGCGCACGAGCTTTCAAAGCAAGCGCAGGAGCATTCCTCGGAGGCTCATCGGCACTCGGTTCAATCGGTCAAGACCCAGAGCTCCAGCGTCGCCCCCACCCCAAAGTAACTTTCGATCGCTTTTTCTATCGCCGGCGTACGGTGCAGAGACTCTCCTACCCGGCAGACTTCGCGAACGAAAGTTGCAGGCTCTACTTGCTTGCTGGCGTCCTCGACAGCCTCTCGACATGATTGAATAGGTGCATGGCCACCTTCCTCATCACCGGAGGAGCCGGTTTCATCGGCTCACACCTCGCTCAAGCCCTCGTCGCCCGCAAGAACCGCGTACGCATACTCGATAACTTCGAGACCGGGCATCGCCGCAACCTCGCCGGCATCGAGGATAGAATCGACCTGCATGAAACGGATCTGCGCGACCGCGAAGGTGTAGCTCGCGCCTGCGCAGGGATAGACTTTGTCTTTCACGAGGCTGCGCTTCCCAGCGTGCCGCGTTCAGTGCAGGAGCCGCGTCCCAGCCACGAGATCAATATCGACGGTACCTTCAACTTGCTCGAGGCTGCTCGTCTCGCCGGCGTCAAACGCATCGTCTATGCCGCCTCCTCCTCGGCGTATGGCGACCAGCCGGGCTTTCCACGCGTCGAGTCCATGACCCCGCAGCCGCTCTCACCATATGCCGTCCAGAAGCTCACCGGGGAGCTCTACCTGCAAACCTACGCTCGGTGCTTCGGCCTCGAGACCGTCTGTCTCCGCTATTTCAACATCTTCGGTCCGCGTCAAGACCCTACGTCCACCTACTCCGGTGTCATGGCACGCTTCGCGTTGCAGATGCTCGAACGCGATCAGCCCATTATCTTCGGCGACGGTGAACAGGGCCGCGACTTCACCTACGTCGATAACGTCGTCAGTGCGAACCTGCTGGCCATGGCCGCCCCCGCGGGGAACGTCACCGGGCGTGTCTTCAATATCGGCTGCGGCGAGCGCCACACCCTCAACCAGACCTACGCACAGATGGCGCGCCTGCTCCATTACCCCAATCCACCACAATACGGACCTGCACGCGAGGGCGACGTCCGCGACTCCCACGCGGACATCTCCGCAGCCTCCGCCGCCTTCGGTTATCAACCCCTCGTCGGCTTCTCCGAAGGGTTACGCCGCACCGTGGACTGGTACCGGGAAGCCTTCGCTCCCGCCGCCGAGCTCACTACCGCGGGCTCTTAGTTCATGGCTGGAGGACGGGAGTTGCACGAACGCCGGTTCGGTCGCCAGGGAAGATTAGAGCGCTCTCATCCTGCCTTGTTCCTCGGCGGTACTTCACGTGCATACTCCATCGACATCGCCGGAACGGAACCTGCAGCCGCGCAGGCCTCCGAACCCCACATGGAGCCATGGGCCTACCTGCAGAGCTGTTCAACCCAATCGTCTCATCCCGGTTCTATCGCCTCTCTGCGCCGCGCAGCCTGGCTATCCTGCTCTCTCGCCTTCCGCTCCTGTTGCTGGCGTTGGCTGCCACCCTCGTCCCCATCCCCATAGCCGGGCAGTCCGCCGACTCTCTCGTACCCCAAAGAGGGCTTGCATCGCTGGGAGATATCAGGATGTCCGTTGGGAATCCTGAGAGTCCACCTTCCAACTCAGTGCTTTCGCCCCAGCTACGGGCTTGGCGCTTCCTTCGCGGCCGGACGGCCGTTACTGGAACCTCTCCTGCGCAGTCCCTCGCCTCCGCTCGTCAGCAGCACCTCGAGCTGCTTCGCGCTCAGCTCCAGCTTCAACCCCGAACCTCGCCCCTCAGCGCCTCGTGGCAGCCGGTCGGCCCGGCGCAGGTCGCCACTCCGGCGTACGGCAACGTCACGGGCCGCATCACCTCCATCGTCATCGATCCCGCGGACTCCACCGGCAACACCGTCTACGTGGGCTC
>CAXTPY010000022.1:0-19036 GCA_964246195.1 uncultured Acidobacteriaceae bacterium
CACCACCAACGTGTGGGCGTTCGTCCTTTCAAAGCCCCCAAAGGGCTCTGCATTTGTTCTCGCCCTTTCCTTCACCTACACCACATCCGCTGTGCCGCCGTAGAGCTCGAAGTTGCTTTGCAGAAATCACCAGCCCCAGTCGTAGCACGCACCCGACCTCCCCTTTGCGCTCCAACCGGCCAGCGCGTTCCAGGTAACGTGGTCGCGAAGATCGATCAGCCCCGGATAGATCGTCCCCCCTTGTCTCGACCACGCGCGTCCCTGCAGGCAGGGCAAGGTCGCGACCCACCGCGGGATGCGTGCCTTCTCGATGAGCACGATTCCGCGCGTTAGCGAACCCCGAGGTACGACACTGTGCCGCGTAACGCAAGCGGCCACTGCGCCAATCCCTGGGCGAAGATCGCCGGCCGCGGAAGCCATCGACACAATGCAGGTAAGCAGGGCAAACGGCATTGCGCGGCGCATACCAGAGCGCTCCGGAGCAGAGTGTTTGTGTGAGCGTAGCATGAGTGCGCTGCTGCCGAGTACAGGTCTGTATCAAAACTCCACGTTGAGCGAAAGCCAACGGTCCCAGCTAGCCGATGCTTTCCGTGGCGATTTCGCCCGAAGCGACCGACCTGTAGTGCAGGATAGGCTTCTCGATGAAGCACCACGAAAGCGCCGAATACGCCACCGCCACACAAGCTGCGAGGATCGCCGCCGGAATTGGAGCGGGCAGATATCGCAGCAGGACCATCAGGGCCGTCGCATGGATCAAGTAGACCGAGTAGCTGATCTTACCCAGATAGCGCACGGGAGAGAGGTTCAGCGGCCAGACGCCTCTTCCGCTTAGCGCCCACACGATCACACCGGTGCAAAGGATGAGACTAAGCTCATAGACGGATACATTTCCCTTACGCGTGTTGTCATGCGTCGCGAACCCGGGAAGGCGGGAGACGACGAGCAGGGCGCCTGCCGCTGCCGCTGAAGCGAGCAGTCCGAAGGCGCCCCAGCGCTCAAGTGTCGACCTGAAATGACGCCAGGCGAGCGCCAGCAGCGCGCCCGCCGCCAGCAGGTCCATGCGAAACGGAGTCAGGCTATAGATCGCCCAATGCTGCGCGAAAAGAGGTGTCGCGTACCAGCGCAGCAGGGGCGCGAGGAGCATCAGGCCGACTGCCAGCCATCCCACCGCGCGCTCCGAGAGGAAGAAGATGGCCACTGGCCAGAACAGGTAGAACTGCTCCTCGACGGCGAGCGACCAGAGCAGCTCCAGCTGCGGCGGGTGCGGTATAGCGAAGGCTGAAAAGAAGTTCATCAGGCCCAGATACAGATACCAGGAACGCACCCAGGCCAAACCGAACAGGACGGACGTGACGAGCAGCAGAAGCAGGTAGGGAGGGAGGATCCGCCGCGCGCGCCGAGCGTAGAAATGGCCGAAGTAGTGCTGGAGCGACCGGCTCTTCGCGTTGAGGAGAATGCCTGTAATCAGAAAACCGGAGAGAATGAAGAAGAGGTCCACACCCATCCACAGCAGTCTTGCCTGAAATGCGTGATTCAGGAAGACCGCCGTAATGGCGAGAGCACGAATGCCGTCCAGTTGGGTGATTCGTCTCGACATGCCTTGACCTCAGTTCTAACAGATGGCCCTGCGAACGCGGACAAGAACGGCCAGTAGAGGCGATTCCCCCAGTGCTACGCTAGAGGCCTGATGAATAGTCGGCAATCACCTCTACCAGCCTGTGGCGGCATTGCGCCCGAACCGGTCACCAGGATTCTCCTGGCGCTGACCGTCCTGACCGCCAGCTTCTTCGACTACTGGTCCTACAGCAGGGCGCTACGGTCGGAGCCAAGGACCTATGTGGACGTGCTCGAAGGCACTGCCAAGGCGCCCAATCAGTACCGTGTAGGGGTGATCGCCGTGGCGGATTTCGTGGCCAGACACGCTCACCTGGCATTGCGGCACACCCTTACGCTGCTGGACACGCTCGCGGGTCTTATCCTGGCGTTTGTCCTATACCGCATCTTGCGGGAGGCACCCATCTACAAGGCAGCCGGACTCACCGTACGCTGGTTCGCCTCCATCGCGCTGCTCGCGTTGCTGCAGTTCTATCTCGCCTGGATCACCTGGTACCAGCGGCCGGAGACAATGACCAGTGCTGCGCTGGTCGCGGTCTCCACTCTTCTGCTTACCGTTCCGCTGTTTCGCGGCAGCCCGGGCGGCAAAGCTCTGACGGCACTTTTTCTTGTGCTGATAGCGTGCGCGCAGGGCTTCGTTCGCGCTGATGTAGCCTTCGCTCTGAATGCGGGAATCGTCCTCTTTGCCTCCACGTCGGCGAGCAGAAATCTTACCCTTTCACGTGCTTCAGCCCTAGTTGCCGGAGCTCTCTCCGCGGCCTGCGCCGTAGCCATTCAGCTGTACCTGATGCGAGTTTTGTACCCGCATGCGAGCTACGGAGACACTCGTGTGCTGCAGCTCGTCGAGAACCTGAGGAACCACGGAGAAGCCATCTCATTTCTCCTCTTTCTTCCTGTCTATGCGTGGACTGTGCTTCTCCTGCTGCGGCGCCGCGCCCGGGTCAGCGACGCCAGCCTGGCACTCGTTTGGGGCTCAGCGCTCTTCTTCGTGTTGTGGGTGTGTCTGGGCAGGATCGAGGAGGTGCGAATCTTTCTACCCTTTGCCGTGGCACTCAGCCCTGCTTCGGTTGAAGTCGCTTTGCAGCGTCTTCTGCCGTCTTGATCTCATACGCGAAGCACTCTTGAGGAGTGCTCACGGCTGCGCGGCGGTCGCAGCAGCGGGCGGCCCGGCGGCCGGGGCCTGCCTCTGCTGAAAGGAGGTGAACTGCTTACGAAGATGCAAACCTGTCTTCTCCGGCCCGAATAGCAGCGTGCCAATTACCGGCATCACGTACGCAGCGGAATACGCCGCTACCACAAGGCCTATGGTCGTGAAACCCATCATGTAGATGACATATCCCAGCATGCCTTCGGGTGCCGCGTGGGCATAGAGCGAGATCATCAGCAAGCCCCAGGGCGATTGCCGGACATCTCCGCAGAGAGAATCGAAGATAACAAACAGCATAATCCAAAGAATCGGCGCGACCAGCAGAACGCCTACCCACTTGGCCATGTGGTAGCCGTCGCCGGAGGGGCTGAAGGAGATGCCTGTACTCACATCTTCGTCGCTAATGATGCCGCCTATCTCTCGTGCGTACAGGTTGCCATAGGACAGGTTGGGTTTGTTCGGATAGAAGATGTGTGGGATCAGGTTGAGAAAGAGAAGAGGGACGGGCGAAAGCCCGAAGGGCTTGCCACGTTCGGTCGCATTGATGAGCGCATCGTCAGGGGTAAGGATCTCAAGCCGGTCGAGCAAGCCCTGGGGGTGCTGGTAATAGCCGGTGGCACCCTCGTCGGAGGCAGCCGTCTGGCCTTCCTCGAAGGTCTGGCGAACCTCACCGATATGGGTCATCAGAGAGAAAGAGACCGCTATACGGTGCGTCATGCTTTGGTCTTCGGCGTCGCCCAGGGCGTTCCTCCCTAGTTGCGCGTAAGGAACGAAGTAGTGCACCAGCGAGTACACCACAAGAGCACCGACAGCGATCTGGTAGGGCCTCACTTTGAAGCGCATGGAACCGGCCGCGATGGCCCAGCACAAGAATGGTGTGAACATTCCTTCCTTCGAGAAGAAGACCAGGCCGTTTAGGAGAAACATCATTCCGCCGGCGGCGAAGACGAAGATGTTGGTACTCTTTCTGCCTTTCGTTTTGGTGATCTCGTGGATCGTACCCAGGATGATCGCCATGGGGAGGAAGCGGTTGATCTGGTTCAGCGCACTGAGGACCGACCCCGTCTCTCGCGGCAAAGCCAGCGACAGGAACTGAATCGCGAAGCCTGTCACCATGGCCCCGATGGTGGCGTTCTGCATATCCTTCGTCTTGACCAGATTCTGCAGAAAGGCGGTCTTTCTCGTCAGCTTGCGCGCGATGAAGACCGCGACCAGCATGGCTGCGATGCCGCCGAGAAACACCTCCATCGTCAGTTCCGGAACGAGGAGGTTGGTGTCGGCGGCTTCGCCGAGGTAGGCCTTTCCCGTGATGCCTGCAATGACTCCAAAGGAGTAGAAGAAGACGTAGGCACCGGTAGAGCGGGTGAAGCCGCCGGCCAGGTTGAACGCTATGGTTGCCAGAACGATAAACAAGAAGGCGCAGATGCTGAAGATGCGACTGGTACCCTGCAGTTGCTCGATAGAGCAAAGAATCGTCGCGAAGACGATGGCTCCGGTCAGCGATATTCGTTCTGGAAAGGGAAGACGCATGCTTGGCGTGAGTCTAACAAAGTCGCCTGGACGTTTTCGCGGTCTATGGCAGAGGTGAGTCGTTTGGGATTCTTTTTTTCCGTTGGCGGCTCTGGTTCTGGGGCTGCACATAAGTGCGGTCGCGCCACCTAAGTCCTTTGACTTGGCGTCTTCGTACGGCTAACCTCCGGCCAAGTCAGGCCCTGCGGTCGGTGCAGCACCGCTGAGACCTGCAGGTTGGAGCGGAGTCGATGAACAACTTCTGCCAGGAACTGCGCACGGAACGCGAAACGGCTCGGAGTCTCTCTCGAGACGATCTGCACCATTACGAAGTTTTCCTCCCGATATATTCAGGCGCTCGAGGAAGGGAGGTACGAAGACCTTCCCGGGGGCATCTTTCGCAAAGGCATCCTGCGCAGCTACGTAAATGCTCTCGGGCTGAAGGAAAGCGGCTGGATGGAGCGATTCGATGATCTCTTGCGGACCGTCAGCGCGCCTGGGGCCGACAAGGGCGCCTGGGCGGAGTTCGCCGTCAACATAGGGAATTCGCGGCCCGACTCTGGTGCCCCTTCGCGAAGCTCTGCAGCTTGGCTCGGCGTGCTTGGCATGGCTGGACTGGTGGGGTGCTGGTATGGAGCGTATGGACCTTCGTGGTACAGCCCCGCCTACACCCTGTTCCAGACGGCCTGGCACGCAGCAGGGCGGCATCTGCCACGGCCTGCACTGGACCTTGCGGAATGGCGCCGTAGCGACCTTTGTTGAATGTTTGGTTCCTGCGCCCTCGTTGATGCTTCAAAGCCTGAACCTGAATCCTGCGATTCCCCATCCGACTCTTGCGCCACCCCCGCCATCCCCTTTTGCTCGCCAGTAGCGCGGCGGGTAAAATAGGGTGGGTGTTCAGAGGTTGATGAGCACATGCGCAGCACAGGGAAGGATATATTTTGCCGACACGCGACCGCTTTTTATTTACCAGTGAATCCGTCACCGAAGGTCATCCAGACAAGATCGCCGATCAGATCTCCGACGCCATCCTCGATGCTTGTCTCGAACAGGATCCGTACAGCCGAGTCGCCTGCGAGACCTTAACCTGTACCGGTCTCGTCGTCATCGCGGGTGAGATCACGACCAAGGCCTATGTTGACTTTCAAGGGCTTGTGCGTGGCACGATCGCCTCCATCGGATACGACAACGCACTGTACGGCTTTGACTCCAATACCTGCGCGGTCATCTCGACCATCAACAAGCAATCCGGCGACATAGCCATGGGAGTAGACACCGGGGGCGCGGGTGATCAGGGCATGATGTTCGGCTACGCCACCAATGAGACGCCGGAGTTGATGCCCACCCCGATCTCGCTCGCCCATAAACTGGCGCATCGCCTGAGCGAAGTTCGCAAGAATGGTTCCATGGCCTACCTTCGTCCTGATGGCAAGAGCCAGGTCACGGTGGAGTACGACGCGGACAACAAGCCTGTTCGGGTGGACGCTGTCGTCATCTCCACCCAGCACTCCGAGACCGTCGGCAACGACGTACTGCGCGCGGACGTGCTGAAGAATGTAATCCAGGCTGTCATTCCTGCGCAACTGCTCGACCAGGACACCAAGTATCACATCAACCCCACCGGTCGCTTCGTCATTGGGGGTCCGATGGGAGATACAGGGCTCACCGGACGAAAAATCATCGTCGATACCTATGGCGGCATGGGGCGCCACGGTGGGGGGGCTTTCAGCGGCAAGGACGCAACGAAGGTGGACCGCTCGGCGGCGTACATGGCCCGATATGTGGCGAAAAATATCGTTGCAGCGGGCCTCGCAGACCGTTGCGAGGTGCAGCTTGCCTACGCCATCGGTGTGGCGGAACCTGTGAGCGTACTGGTTGAGACCTTCGGCACCAGCAAGCTCCCCGAGCACACCCTCGAGACCCTGGTCCGGGACAACTTCTCCTTGACACCGAAAGGCATCATCGAGAGTCTCGACCTGCGCCGGCCGATCTTCAAGCAGACCGCCGCATACGGGCACTTCGGACGCAAGGGCGACGGATTCACCTGGGAGGCTACCGACAAGGCGGCGGCACTCCAGCAGCAGGCTGCCCAAGAGTTGACCGCTTCAAAGTAATTTTGGCTATATCTTCAAATATCTGTTTTCGTTTCGTGGCATCTTGGTGGGCTTACCTCTGCCAAAGAAAGACCCCATGCTCATACGATCCGAGTTCGACATCCAATTCTTCCTGCCTGCCCCGCTTGCTGTGGTCGCTATGTTGCGTCTGCACCCCAGCCTACAACCTTGTCTGCGATCGCCCGAGGAACTGCGCTTCGAACATCGTGACCGCGAGTCGAAGACCGAGCTCCTTGCAGAGGAGTACCTGGACAGCTTCGGCAACTTCTGTTCGCGCTTTTTTGCTCCGGCCGGCGCGTTGCGACTCTCCGGCGGAAGTCTGATCGAGATCGACGGGACGCCAGATCCCATCTGCACCGAAGCCCGGCAGCATGCGATCGAAGATCTCCCGGCCGAGGTCCTCCAGTTTCTGCTGGCAAGCCGCTACTGCGAGGTGGATCGCATGGCGCAGATTGCCGCCGACCTCTTCGGGGCCACCACTCCAGGGTGGGCACGCGCCATCTATATACGCGACTGGGTCCACAATCACGTCCGCTTCGACTACAGAACGGCGCGCCCCACCAAAACTGCCCTCGATGTCTTCACGGAACGCATCGGCGTCTGCCGAGACTATCAGCATCTGGCCATCGCGTTCTCGCGCTCTATGAACATCCCGGCTAGGTATGTGACCGGCTACTTGGGCGATATAAGGATGCCGTACGCCGGCCAGGGAGACTTCAGCGCATGGTATGAGGTCTTCCTCGAAGGCCGCTGGTGGACCATGGACGCCCGGCACAATGACCCGCGCATGGGTCGCTTACTCATGGCCTGCGGACGCGACGCAACCGACGTAGCCATCACCACCAGCTTCGGCAGCGCGGACCTCACCCACTTCTCCGTCGAGAGCTTTGAAGTCGACACGCACGGAGCTCCTGTGCCTCTGCCCCAGACAACGCCGGGCTCCTCCATAGCTTCGTAGCCGGACAGAACCTCCAGGGCGGATTACACTGAAGCCATCCATGGCGCGACTCTCGTCCTACCGCGACTTCGACTGGCCTCTGCTCGGGGTCGTCCTGCTGCTCTCCGCGATCTCCGTGCTGGAGATTCGTTCCGCCACCGCCCACACCAAGTTCCACGGCTTCGATACCAAGCAGATCGGATTCCTGGCCGCCGGTCTCGCGCTGATGTTCCTCATCTCCCTGATCGACTACCACCGGCTGATCGATCTCGCCCACTACGCGTACGGCATCAGCATCGTCTCCCTGGTGGCTGTGCTCGCCGTCGGCACGAAGGTCCTCGGAGCTCGTCGCTGGATCAAGTTTCCGGGAGGACTTCACTTCCAGCCCTCGGAGTGGATCAAGCTCGTCCTGATCGTTGCCGTCGCACGCTACTTCTGGTCCCTGGTCGGCCGCCAACTCACCTGGAGCGACGTAGCGAAGGCCTTTGCCCTCGTCTGCATTCCCATGTTGCTTGTGCTCAAACAACCGGATCTGGGCACCTCGCTGACCTACCTGCCCGTTCTCGTCTGCGGTCTGTTCTTGGGCGGAATTCGGTTCAAGCAGGCAGCTATTCTCGTCCTCGGTTTTCTGCTTCTCGGTGGCGTCGTGTGGAAGACGGGCAAGCTGCTCAAGCCCTACCAGAAGGCTCGCCTCACCAGCTTCATCAATCCCGACTCCGATCCGCGCGGCTCCGGCTATCAGATCCGCCAGTCGCTGATCGCGGTCGGCTCCGGGGGCATTTGGGGCAAGGGAACCAACCGCGGCACCCAGACTCAAGGTGACTTCCTTCCTATTCCCTACACCGACTTCATCTTCGCGGCTTTCTGCGAGGAGCATGGGTTCGTGGGCGCGCTCGGCATCCTGCTGCTCTATTTCTTTTTCCTGATGCGCCTCATCCAGAATGCACAGACGGCCTCGGACCTTCCTGGCGCCTTCATCATCATGGGGATCGTAGCGGTCATCGTCTTTCAGATAGCCGTGAACATCGGCATGGTGCTGGGCCTGATGCCTGTCACCGGAATTCCGCTTCCACTCATGAGCTACGGAGGCTCCTCCATCCTGTTCACATTCCTTGCACTCGGCATCGTCATGAACGTTCGGATGAGGCGTTTCGTCAATTGAAGGCTCCTGGGGGGGCGGCAATCGCATCTCAAAACATCTGAACACTTTGAGTAGGTAGTTGTCGTCCCAACCTGCTCGTTTGAACTTTCCCCGCATGGAGCCTTGCGATCCTTCCTTTTGCATTGTGTTTAGGGCCATGTGCCGGAGCACGGCGAGGTTGTTCGGCCCGTTTCCCTCAGGGTGCGGTCTTGGTCTTCATTCAAGATCCGTCGAGCCGCCAATGCAGGCACTTTTCTACGCTCCAAGGCTGGCATACGACCTGGTTGAAACGCTCCGCCGACAAGGCCGCGCTGAGCAGGTAATACGCGGTTTCGGATGTGGTTTTGTCCGCTGTTTCCCGTATCCGGACCACCTTGCCGACGGCCGCCAGTCCGGGCCACTCATGCTGCTTCTGGAGCCAGCCGATGTCGGTGGTATCACTCCGGATTCAAATCAAATGCGCTTGCCCTAATCCAAGAACCAAGGCTCAAGGTCGAAGGTCCAAGGTACGATGGTGAGATGTTCAAGGTCCCCAGAGAACTAGATGGCGTGGCGCTTGCTTCCCAGATCAAGTCGGAGGTCGCCGCTGAGGTGCGGGAGCTGCTGGAAGGTGGGATCGTTCCGGGGCTCGCGGTGATCCTAGTCGGGTCAGTAGCTGCGTCACAGATTTACGTTCGAAGCAAGGTGAAGACGTGCGCTGAGTTGGGCATCTATAGCGAGATGCAAACACCGCCGGAAAGCATCACGACGAAAGAGATGCTGGGTTTGGTGGAGGCCTTGAATGCGCGGGATGAGATCGATGGGATCCTAATCCAGCTTCCGTTGCCAAAGCATGTGGACACCCGAAGGTTGCTCGAGGCAGTGTCCCCGGAGAAAGATGTCGATGGGTTCCACCCATTGAATGCTGGCCGTTTGCAAAGTGGGCAGGCGGGGCTCGCGCCCTGTACGCCAGCAGGTATTATGGAGATTCTGCGCCGCGGTGGCATTGAGGTTGCGGGCAAGAGCGCTGTAGTGCTTGGGCGGTCGGAGATCGTGGGTAAACCAGCTGCGTTGATGCTGTTGAATGCGTCCGCTACCGTCACGATCTGTCACAGCAAGACCGCCGACCTTGCCAGCTACACACGAGAGGCAGATATTCTGGTGGCGGCGATCGGCCGTCCGGGGTTCGTAACCGCGGAGATGGTCATGCCGGGCGCGACGGTGATCGATGTGGGGATCAACAGAGTTACGGATCTGGACCAGTTTCAACAGTTCTTCGGGGGAGATGCAGCGCGCGAAGCGACCTTCCTCAAGCGCGGCTCGGTCGTAGTGGGGGACGTTCATCCGGCGGCGTTCGCCATCGCCGGCGCCTACACGCCCGTCCCGGGTGGAGTGGGGGCGCTGACCATAGCGATGCTGATGCAGAACACAGTCAAGGCGGCGAAGGCACGTCGGGCTGGCAAAGTGGCCGGCGGGTAGCGCACGTGCTGAGGGTCGGCCTAACGGGTGGAATTGGAAGCGGGAAGTCCACGGCTGCTGGGATGTTGGAGACGCATGGTGCTCACGTGCTTTCGTCTGACGTGATTGCGCGCGAATTGATGGCTCGCGGGACGGAGGTTTACCGGCGGATTGTGGATCTCTTCGGCGAGGAGGTTGTGCTCGCGGGCGGAGACCTGAACCGTCCGGCGCTTGCGAATCTCGCGTTCGGCGGCGGGAGGGTGGAAGAGTTGAACAGGATTGTGCATCCTGCAGTGATGGCGCGACAGCAGGAGTTGATGGACGAGGTGGCGGCAGATCGGCCTGAGGTGGTCGTGGTCGTTGAATCGGCCCTGATCTTTGAGACAAGGTATTCACCGGATAGCGGAAGCGAAGGCAGCCCGGAACGCTGGCGGAACCGCTTCGACACCATCGTCCTGGTGACGGCGGGGGAAGAGTTGAAGGTCGCGCGCTTCGTGGAGCGTTCCGCAAAGCTGCTGGGGGAGGAGACCGAGTTGACTGCGGAGATTCGAATTCAGTTGCAGGAAGAGGCGCGTCGCCGCTTGGCGCTTCAGGCTTCTGATGAGATCAAGTCGGCATACTGCGATTATGTGGTCGCGAACGATGGAGGACTTGCCGAGTTGCAGTGGCAGATCGATCGGCTGTGGCCTCTGCTCCAAGCGAAAGCTAGACTCCGTAATCAGGGAGTCGCTTTGTGAACGGGGAGTTCAGAAGAGGCGTTCGGCTCGGCGCAGGTTTCCGGCCGTGCCTATGTTGGCGAGGGTGAAGTTGAAGCGGTAGAAATTTTCGTTGCGGACGGCGCCGAGTTCGTACTTGCGGTACTCAAGCGAGAGGCCGCAGCAGTCCCAATTGTAGGAGGTCTGGAGGGCAGCATACTGCATGGAACCAAAGTTGAGGTCGATGCCGGCGTTGGCCGCTACACCGAATCCTCGACTCGCCGGAGACCCATACCCGAGCAGGATGCGAAGTTGGCTGAAGTCGGAGACGGCGGTGGTGACGCCCTGGGTGTAGGAGCGGCCGGGAGCATTGAGGCGGGCATAGCTGAGCCCTGAGAAGAAGTCTTTGCTGTGGAAGTCCAGCAGCAGATTGTCCGCGGTGAACTTCTTTTGTACGGGGTCGGCATCGAAGTTCCATTCGACGTCGACCTTGTGGGAAGGGCGGACGCGAAGCCGCGAGATGATGGGAGAGACGCTGCGCGGGCCGGTGAGGAAGGCGACGCCGGTAAAGTTCAACGTGGTTTCAAGGATGTTGTAGTGGTTGGCAAGTACGGCACCCCCGAAGGTGGGATTGAAGAAGTATTTCTGAGCCACGCGCCAGGAGATCCATTCTCGGGAACCGCAGTCTTTCGTGGGGGTGCTGGAGCCAAGGATCGCATCGCCTCCGCCGTGCAACTGGGAGGTTGAGGCTGACGAAGCAGTGCAGGTGAGGTCTGCGGAGCGGCGAACGAAGAGGTGCTGAGTCAGACCGTATTCAAGTTCGTTGGTGTTGCTGACGACGTCGGTCGAATCGAAACGGAGGACATTGAGAAAGTTGCTTACACCACCCACGAAGCGGTAGGCGACTTCAGGCTCGAGGGTGTGCTTGAACGGATGCTGGAGGAGTCGCTCGACGAATCCGGAATCGAAGGTGCGTTCGAGGACGGGAGGCCTAATATCGAGGGAAGTCTCGAAGCTTGAGCGGTTGAGGGGAGATGTGCTCTCCTGCGGAAATCCCGGGATGTAGGGCGTGACGCGGCTGCGGCTGTAGAGAGTTTCGCGGACGCCAGCAGCGGGACGGAGATTCCAGCCGCCAGCGGCGAAGGGGCGTGCAAGTTGGGGGTGGAGGTCGAAGCGCTCTACGATGCCGCTCGATGAGAACTGCGGCTCGGTGCGCTTGAGACCGGCGACGGTGGTATCTAGGTTCCACTCCAACCCGGCGACGGGCAGGGTGTGGTCGGTGGTGGCGAACTCGATCGAAGGGGCGTGGAAGATGCGCACCTGCGCCTCGGGAGTGGTTGGAGTGGCGATGCGTTTAAGGCCCTGATAGCGGTCGGAGCTGGCGGAGGAGGAGAACCCGTCCGCGGCGTGTTCGACGTAGGCGGTGGAGAGGATATCGGTCGATACGGCTTGGTTGAAGTTATCGGTGAAGGCCTCGCGGAAGACGTAGGAGCTCAGGTACTCGATATCGGCGGCCATGCGTGTGTAGGGGGTGAAGTCGTGGCGACCGGAGAAGGTGGCGTCTTGGCCCCCCTGGTTGACGTATTGGCCCCCGATCACGATGCCGCGATCCTGCAGGCCGGTGTAGTTGCTGCGGATGAAGTCGTCGCCGAGTCCTTTGAAGCGCAGCGATACGTTCTGCAGGTAGCCGCGCATCGAGAAGTATTGCAGGCCGACGGTTAGGTCCGTGCTGCGGTTAAGAGCAAGGTAGAACTCCTCCCCGATGACCAGTCCTTTGGTGGAGGACTCGCCTATCACAGGCAGCATGAAGCCGCTCTGGCGATCCTCGGCGTCGACGGGGTGAGTGACATAGGGGAGAAGAAGCAAGGGAACGTTAAGCAGATGAAAGATGCTATTGCTGGCGCTGGCCTTGCCGTCGGCAACTTTGAAGTGCGAGGCAGAGAGCAGCCAATCGGGATGGGGAAGCTGGCAGGAGGTCACTGTGCCGTCGTAAATGTCGTACGCCTGAGGACCGCGTTTCACGACACGGCGGCCGGTGAAGAGGAAGGGATTACCGTTGGCATAGACGAGGTGGTTGCGAGACTCCTTCAGCCCGACGGAACCTGTAACGTCGAAGAACTCTCCTGTGTTCTCATGCAAGTCAAGCGTGCCGTGGGAGGCGAAGATGCGTTCGTGATTGGGGCCTCCGGAGACCTGAAGGTGTCCCCGGGCAGTGGCCTGGCCCGTGCTGCTGTCATAGTCGACATGGTCCGCCTGGAGTACGCGGTCTCCATAGGTGAGGACGACGTGACCGTCAAGGGAGATACGGCTGTCCTCGCGCGTCAGCGTGTCGGACTGCGTGGTGATCCGGTCGGTTGGAAACGGTGTAGGAAGTATCTCTGCGTCGGGATACGGCGGCGGCAAAGTTCCTTCGGCTGGGGCGCCCGGAGGAGCCTCCTGAAGCGAGGAGCTTGGTTGTGCCTGAGTCGTCACCTGCTGAGCCGCGAGCATAGGATGACTTGCGCAGGGCAGCGTGGTACTTATGAGGAGACAGAGAGCGCGGAGCGAGGCTGCGGTCCGGGAGCCTACCGTCCAGTGCAAGTGGATGGGACAGAGCTGGACCGGATGGATAAAGAAGGCACGCACCACACTTTGAGGGTAGACGATTTTGCAGGAAACGGGTGCGAGCTTTGAGTACACAGAGTAGCTTGGTAAAGCTTAAGCTGGAACCGATGCGACAGGCGGCCGCTGCCGGAGTTGTGGCTGCAGGAACCGATTCGGCGTTGAAGCAGGAGATTGCGGCGCGATTGGCAGCACATCGCGCACGGCGCAGCGGGGAGGCAGAGCGTCTGGGTCCTACGCCTGTGCCGACACAGACCAAGGGCAGAGCCTCCAACATCGCTGCCGCCGTGGCCGAGCGCTATGCCCAGTCCCCCAGTTATCGTACGTATCTCGCGCAGCAAGCAGAGGAGGCAATACGGCATGCCGAGGCCGCGGCCCAAGTTGCGGTGATCACCGCGAAGGCCGTCGCAGCCGCTCAGTGTAGTTTGCTGGCCGAGTTGGACCAGAGTGCTTCCCCTCCGAGCCAGCGTGCTATCGACCCGTTTAGCGCGGAGGAGAACGGATTGGGAACAGCACTCCTGGCGGAGGCAGACGCAGGCATCGAAGGTGCGTTCGATCATGCAGCGCAGCCGCAGACTAGAGACGGTCGGCTGACCGTGCGCATGTTCGAAGATGTTCCGCTGCATCAGCCGTCCAGAGGAAATGCACCCACGAACGAAGCGGTGCATAAGGAGCTTCTGCGTGAGGAGGAGGTGCTGGCTCTTGAGGAAGAGATCGCCTTTCGGCACACTCCTGTCTTCGGCCAGATGGCGCAGATGGAGATTCCTGCAAACCTGCTCGAGTTTCCCCGCCAGCTTGTCGCGGCCCGAAAATCGCGCGCGCGGCTGGCCGAAGGCCCGCTGCGGGCCGAGAACACGCAGGAGGATGCGGCGCGGCTGCGCATCTTCGAGGTTCAACCGGAACAGCTGTCGGGCAGCCCCGCGGATCAGGAGTCCGCGCCGGTCTGGACTTCGATCCTGCTCGGAGCGCAACCTGCGCCGGCTCCGTTTTCGGCTCATGAGACGGCCCCGCAACTCGCTTCCGTTGACGCTGTACAACCGGCGCGTTTTGAACTCAGATGGATGGCGACGATGGTGGATGCCTGCATCGTGCTCGCGGCTGCAGCAGTCTTCGCGGGAGCTTTCGCGACCACGGTGGGCAAAGTTCCCGAGGCCTTCAGGACGCTGGAAGGCGGCGGAGTCGCAGCCGCGGTTTTACTCGTCACCTTAGCCGCGATGTACCAGGTCTTGTGTTTGACCTTGTCGAATGCGACGGCGGGCATGCGATATGCAAGGATCGGACTCTGTACGTTTGCGGATGAGAATCCGAGCAGGGCCCAGAGGCTTGGACGATTGGCGGCGCTGGCGGTCTCGTTGGCTCCCCTGGGCATAGGTGTGTTGTGGATGCTGCTGGATAGCGACTGCCTCGGCGGCCATGACCGCCTCTCGAAGACCTACCCGCGGAGCTACTGAAGCATGCAGGTAGCCGAAACAACATAAAGAGAAAAGACCCGCTCGCGGCAGGTCTTTTCCTTCTTGCATAAAGCTGTGGAAGAAAACGTTAGAACGTGGTGCTTACGGTAAGACGGAAGGTCTTACGCGGCTCCCGCAGGACGTAGTTGGCTCCGTAGTACTGCAGGAATTGTTGGTAGGAGTAGTCGCCCGCACCGGTCAGAGCGCATGCGTTGGTGGATGTGGGATTGCAGCTTGGGTCGGCACGCGGAAAGAGATTGCGCAGAGCGGTGGGATCAGGTTGGCCGTTCGCGAGTAGAGCAGGTTTTCCATTCAGGGTAGCGAGCGGAAGCTGAGGAGGCGCGGTCTCAAAGAGACGAAGAGGATTGTAGGCGTAGTAGATACGGAAGGGCGCGTTAACAATCGGGAGGATGACCTGGAGTTCGCCGCCCACCGACATGCGAGGCACGAAATTCGTACCCGGAACTGAGTTCAACTGAATGGGGAAGTTGAAGTGCTGGCCGCCCGAGCACGCGCCGTTGGTGAGGATAGGGCATCCGTACTCGGGGCTCTGGATGAGCGACTCGCCCAGGGGACTCTGGATGAGTTGACCGGGCTGCGCATCGAAGGTGAGGTTGAAGTCGTCGAAAAAGGCGAAGGTGACCTGATTGACGATTGGAATGCGATACTCGATATTGGTCGTGAAGCTGGTGTCTCCTCCGACCGTGGCTAGGCGATAGGCAGGCATCGCTATCTGCACGGGGCCGAGGTTGGGATTGGTGGGATCTCTCGGTACGGTGCTGCCGTCTGGATTGGTCAGGTTGAACAGGATCTTGTTGGGGATAAAGGTATAGGGCGACGCGGAGCGAATGTCGAAGCCGCGGATGTCCGTATCGCCGCCGCTGTAGAGCCGGTTCGTGGGTGGAGCTACCTCACCGCCGAAGCCCGAGGCATGCGACATCTGCACACGGTAGCCGAATACGTTGTGGCCTTCGCGGCTGACCTTGAAGAGCTTCATGGGAAAGAACTGGCGATAGGCCAGTACAGGCGAGTAGTACTTGACGTTGCCGCCCGCGCCCGCCACCTGCACGGCAAGGTTGAAGTCTTTGCCGGAGTGCGGCCCGACGGCGCGATCCAGACTCGAGTAGCTGAAGCTCGGCGTAATGACGGAGGTGATGATGCCGTTGAGCGCATTCTGCCCCTGCACACCGGAGCGGAAGGCGAGTGACTGGAAGACGTTCCTGGTGTTGTCGTTGAACGTGGTCACGGAGGATCGCGAAAGCGAGTAGGATGCGCCCACCCTGGTCACGCCGCTATGGGAGAAGAGATGGCGGAGCGGCTCGCTGACGGAGACGGTCAAGCCGGTGGTGGACTGGTTGTAGTTGGTCGAGAGGGACTGCTGCGCATTCGATAGATTGGTCGCCGCAGCGCCTCCTATGGAGTAGGCCTTGGCGGGGTTGTAGTCGAACTTGCTCGAGAAGACCTGAACGCCGAGCGAGATCGGTTTGTTGCGCAGATACGGTTCCGTAAAGCCGAAGCTCAGGTTGCGGGAGAGGTCGCCAATGTTCGCCTGCACCGAAAGGGTCTCGCCCAGTCCCAGGAAGTTGTTGGTCTCATAGTTCAGCCCGACGAAGGTGCCTGAGAGGCCGGAGATTCCTCCATTCAATCCAATGGAGTTCTTGCCCTTCTCCTTGAGTTTGAGGAGAAGATCGACGGTGCCGTCGTCTGGATTGAGGCGGCTCTCCGAATCCTGGTCTACCTTCAGCGTATCGAAATAGTTCAACTGGTTGAGCCGAAGGATGGATAGTTCCCACAATTGCGAGTTGTATTGCTGGCCTTCTTCGAGCAGCAACTCGCGACGGATCACCCGGTCCCGGGTAATGCTATTGCCCGTGAACTCGATGCGATTGACGTAGAATTTCTTGCCTTCGTCGATGTCGATGTTGAGATAAATCAGCTTCTTCGCCTCGTCGACACGCGGTACCGGAGTTCCCACGAAGTTGATGAATCCGAGCTGACCGTAGGCTTTGCGCAGTTGTTCCAGGCCCTTGCTGAAGAGGGTGGCGTTGAAGTACTCCCCGTCTTTCTGAGCGAACTGGGCGCGAAGAACCTTCGTGTTGGTGACGGCCTTGTTGCCAGTGAAAGTGATGCCACCCAGCTTGTAGCGTGCTCCCTCCTCGACGGGCATGAGAATGTCGATGCGTTTGCCTGTGGAGGGCCGCAGGGTGAAGGGGTTGATACCGCCTGCGCCACGTGTCTTGGTGATAGGTTCGCTGGTTAGAGCTTTGAAGTAGCCGCGGTCGCGATAGGCCTGCCGAACCCGTTCCGTATCTTCGTCTAGCTTGCTAGCATCGAAGGTTCGCGCAAATAGATTTTCGAAGATGATGGAGTGCGGGATGCCGATGGGCTTCAGGTTCTTCATCGCGCTTCGCAAGGTGCGGCTCGACACATTGCTATTGCCGTCAAAGGCGATTTTGCCCACCTTCACCGTCGGCCCTTCCTTGATGTTGAAGGTCACGGTAACAGCGGCCGGCGGGATGGTCTTGACCTCGGTCTTGACGGTCGCGAACTGGTGCCCGTGTTCGGCTAAAAGCTCCTTGAGGACGACCTCGGCACGCTTGATCTTGGTAGGGTCATATTGACTCTCGACGGTGAGGGCCACCTTGGCTTTCTTAAAACGTTCCAGGATATCCGACTGCGAGACCGCGTTGATGCCCTTGTAGTTGATCTCGCGAATGGTCGGTTTCTCCCGGACGTAAACGATCAGCTGCACGCATTTGGGAGTATCGACACGCTCGATGCGAACGTCGTCGAAGTAGCCCGTGTTCCATAACGAGTTGAAGTCGCGCTCGACCACGATGGGATCGTAGAGATCGCCCTGGTGGGAGAAGAGGCGGGCCAGCACGGACTCCTTGGGGATGCGGCGGTTGCCTATGACCTGGGGCTGGCAGAGTGTCTGGACAGCGGGTTGCGCCGGAGTCGAGAAGATGCTGCTGGGGGAAACCTGAGCAGACAAGAGGGGCACGGCCGCGATCAGGAACGAGATGACAGCAAGAGCAAGGCATGAGCGGCTAAAGCGCAGGCGCACAGGCTTGGACAGAGACATACGGGAGCTTGCGCTCTCTCGGCTTAAGCTAAAAATGACCACACCCTCGCTGCAGTTGAAGATCGCATCCGCCGGAACCCTGGGGGAAGCTTCATTATATGGGAGCGGTACGGAAGTTAGCGAACGGCCTCAGCTCTCGAGTTCGGCCGCTATCGCGAAGCAGCCTGCCTTGTCGTCCCAGCGCACAGAGAGCAGGTTGGGCTGGCAGCAGACCTGGCAATCTTCCACGTATTGCTGCCGCGAGCCGGCGCATTCATCGACGGATGTCTCGATCCACTCGAAACATCCTGCGCACTGGAAGCTGGCGGGGTGCATGGCGATACTCAGGAGATCTTGCGCACTTCTACGAGGGTGGAGTAGAATGTTGGACCGCAGCCGATGTCTGTCAGCGTTTCGGACGTCAGAGCGTTCACGTTGCAGCCGCCCAGGGAGAGCTTATTCCAGTCCAGGCGTGCGGCTACTACGCCCGCCGGCACCTGCTTCGTGACCAGCGCATGCAGGGCTATGCTACCGCGGGCGTTGAAGACCTCGACCTGGTCTCCGGTGACCATGCCGCGGGCAGCGGCGTCCTCGGAGTGCATCTCGAGCACGCCAGCGGTTCGCGACTCCATGCGCTGGTGCCCGGGGAGGTTGGCAAAAGTGGAGTTCATGTAGTTGTCCGCCTTGCGCGGTAGAAACTCCAGCGGGAAGGAGTGGGTGGCGGCGGACCCGTGACGAGACTCGGCTGGCGGAGTGAACTTCGGCAGCGGCAGGAACTCGCCCCGGCCGCTGGGCGTCTGGAACCAGTCCGCGGTGCTGAACGGCAATACCTCACCCGACGGCTCGACGGGAAGCTGCAGCGGGATGTGGGACTCTTGTTCGAGACGCTGGCGGGTGATGCCGCGGAACCAAGGATGACCGGACGCGAGTGCCTGATCGATCAGGTCGTCTTCGCTGTCGTTGAAGCAGGCTTCGGTGAAGTTCATGCGCTTTGCGAGATCGCTGAAGAGGCGGACGTTCGAGCGGGCTTCGCCAAGTGGGGTGATGGCCTGGTGGCTGACCTGGGCGTAGAGGTGGCCGTAGGCTCCCTGAATATCTTTGGTCTCAAGGAAGGTCGTGGCTGGGAGGACGATATCGGCGTAGTCGGCGGTGTCGGTGAAGAACTGCTCGTGGACTACGGTGAAGAGGTCGCTGCGGCTCAGGCCGTTGAGGACCGCGGTGCTGTTGGGGGCGATGGCGGCTGGATTGCTGTTGTAGACGAAGAGCGCTTTGACGGGGGCCTGGGACGCCGTTAGGGCGGTGCCGAGGAGGCTCATGTTGAGGGTG